>NZ_CP021425.1:5031250-5380000 GCF_002162375.1 Oleiphilus messinensis
GACATTGGTTTCGGCGGAAGCACCGCCAAACCTGCAACTAAAAAAAGGGCTCAGGCAGTTTCGGACGCGCAATTACAGGCGCGCACTCAGCGCGATTCTGCGAATCCCCTGCAGATAGACGCAGAACGGATTACTCAGGAGCAACCTGGTAACACTGGAAGTGAGACTGGGCAGCAGCGCAACAATCCAAACGGTCATCCAACAAACAAAAACGACTCAGCTGCCCCGCCATACATTTCGGCGAAAGAGACGTTTATAGACATTGAAACCTGGCTCAGACAAAACCCCGTGCCGGATACATTAACGTTTGATGCCGGATTTACATCCAGGCTTAATTACGATGGATTATCTGAACACACAGAGGAAGACCGGACCATCATTTCCGTATCCACCAAACAACTGGATAAAATACTGGCCAACATTCAACTCGAAGTACTCCGTGATGACAGCGACTGGGTCATGAAACTCAGAGCCTATCTTGAAAGCCGATGCAACGACCTCGAAGTTTGTGTCATATCGCCCTACCAGGAAGGCTGTATCAAACTGGTCAACCATGCCTTGAATTATATCGAGAAAGAGTTTCACCCCGGAATTGCCCGTTACCTGAACTCCCTGCGGATCGCGTTTGTCCGTCTTGCGCTAACTGACAAAGCCTTCCTGAAAGAGAGTATGCACCCGGGAAAATCACTTTTCGACGGCCTGACTTATTTAAGTTATGGATTGAATCCCGGTGACAAACGTATTATCAAACAACTGTTCCGAGTGGTTCGGGCCTACAGTGACGGTCGCAGCGATGATATCGGCACCGAGGCAGAGGCACGCACACAGGCAGACAGACAGGCAGACAGACAGGCAGAACACTTTGCCCAGATACAGCACACGCTGCTGAACTTTATCGTATCAGAACGCAGTCGGATTCAAGAGCAGGAGAAAAAGACCCTGCTGGAACTCGCCGCCCAAAAACAACGCTATCTTGCGTTTAAAACCGCTGACGCATTCATCAAAACCCGTTTAAAAAGCGTATCACATCGTCTGGCATTTCATGAGTTGTTGCATACCGCGCTAAGACAGGTACTCGCCGAATCCTACCTGTCCGGCGGGGCAGACGGTGAACAGTGGCGGGTCACCAGCCAATTATTTACCGCACTGCTCTGGACCTCCCAAGCCAATGCGGACGAACATGACAAGCACAAACTACTACGTGCTCTGCCGCAACTGCTTATCAAGCTCAACACCTTTTTCAAAAAGCACAATATCGCACTGGATATTCAGTCGCTGATCGTTAAACAAATCACCGAAATACAGAAACTGATCACCGGTGGAGTCGATGGCCGGACACTAACAGATGAAGATTTGAGCCACAGCCAAACCATCACGTATCTGCTGCAAAAAATCAAAAATGAGACGCAAGAAGCCTACCGGGAAAAAAGCTTGATCGGAGCAGACCACACCGACCCGGCACCATTCCCACCGAGCGTTTCACAGGATACATTACAGCCTGGACAATGGCTTGCTTACTGGGTCGATAATAATATGCAAATGTGCAAATACATGTTCCACTTTTCCCCTCTGGACAAATATATTTTTTTCAACTGGGAAGGCGATAAGCAATTCGAACGCAGCACTCAACATGTCCAAGCAGACCTGGAACAGGGTTACGCCAAACTGCTGGATACGCCGATTCCGTTGGAGAGTGCATTCCGTTATGTAATGAAATTATCGATGGCTCAGATGCCGACACCATGACAGATCCTCTCGATGACCAGCGACCTAATCAGCGATCCAGCCACTCCAGAATAACAGGCCAGGTTTCATCCGGCGCAAATTTGCCGAGTACAAGATCATCATGCCCATAATCAACCTGCTCACCATAGGCACGCCCAAAGATACGATGCTCGGTACCAAAACGAGCCGCGGCCTCAGGTGGGCACTGCAAATCTGCACTCCCTGCCAGTGACAGAATCGGGAAACCGTACCCAAGCTGTTGCAACAAGGCATGGTAGTGATCACCGTTTGGTGTCGTGATGCCATCCCCGGAAATCGCTTTGGCAAGATCCAGCACGACCCGCCCACTCACGGGGTGTAAGCAAACCGCCGCCAATTTACGGTAGCGATCCAGTTCAATATTCTCTGGACACACCAACACCGGATCGATAGCCTTACGCGTGAACTGACTCCCCCACCCCGAGGCAATTGAAGGCCAATGGATGGGGATTGCAGGCAAAGCGTAGCATAACCGTTTTCATAAACCTGCTTAAACCTACTCATGGTTTAAACGAGCCTATCCCTACAGCGCAGGGTGCGCGGAAAGCAAGGTAGTGCTTTCCTGAATCAAGTCGGGACTCATGCCCGGTCTACCATCAAGGCGAGCCTCAACGGAGTAACTAACCCGATTCACACGACGAAAGTGACGCCAGCCACTCAGAAAATCTAATGATGTTTCGAGTGGTTGGTACCAACGCTGAAGTTTGTTGTAATACTGATAATCCCCGAGCGCCATCCTTACAGGCGGATGCTCGGCCTTAACGGTACCCTTCGCGTTAATACCAATGAGTTGTTTTGGCGGCTTTTCTTTAAAGCCATAATGCCGACGACCAATCACTAACGCGGCCGCATGGTGATCTGAAAAACCGTGTCGATCGCGATACTTCATCCGCCCCAGTAATGAGGTATAAGCCGGATTGACGTGATAAAGGCGTATGCCGCGTTTTATGCTTTGCGTTTCAAGCAAGTCCTTGATCTTGCCGTAAGCAAAGGCATTCAACATGCGGGCATACTGAGGATGATCCTGCTTTTGGTATTGCCGTTTCTTCTGCTGAAAATCCAGCTTTTCGATCACCACCGCTTTACCTTGCTGTGCGGCAAAGTCCATCAGGTCTCGTACGGCATCCCCAATAATGGCCGCCCGTTGAGCATCATTCTTATAGTGTAACGGTAAGTCAAACGTTCGGTGTTGCAGTGGGTTACCGTTCCGATCCAGCTCGACGACCGCTAAGTGATCCGGGTTGACATCCACACCAATGACACCTTGATCAGCATCGATCCACTCTGCTTGCTCTGTTGGTCCTGCCACTTCCACGCTAACGAGTAACCGCCAACCTTTTTTGTCTCGCTTAAATCGAAAACTCAGGGGTTGCCCTTTGATTGATTTATCGAGTTTTTTAACCTGATTCTGCCAGACGGCTTGGGCAATAGCCGTCTTACCATGCTTGAATTTCAGGCAATCAATGTTAATGGTCGTGCCGAACGTAGCGCGTAATTGATGGGGTACCAGGAGTTTTAGCTGGTAAGCATCATCTTGCTCACTGGGCGATAGCTGGGCATTTTGACAGCCCCAGGATTCATCATGAGAACCCACTAATAGAAATTCACGGTGTCGCGCTTCGTGCCAGCGACATTGCCAATCCCTTATCCCTTCATTGGATTTTAGTGTTTGTCGCTCTTTCAGCAGCTTTCGACCGCCGAAACAAATGGGGGTTTTATTTTCCTGTTTTTCGGCCACCAAGGCGGACTGCTTTTGCTGCCAACGATGCAGTTTCACTTCCTTCTGTCGTAGTGTGTTGCGAAGTTTTTTGGCCTGTTGCGGGCAGCCTTTCTCTGCAACATGATCACAGCGCTTCTCTAGTTTGTTGAGCGTTTTCTCCAGCTGTTTGATTTTAACTTCCAGCGTCACCAGCCGGTTGTTTCGATTGGTTTGGTAAGACTGGATTAAACCTTTAATGCTTTGCCGGACGCCTTGAAACACCCGATAGCTGAACGGCATCCCCATTTCATGCATAAACTGGGTACGACTCAATTGCTGGGCTTTAGGCTTTTGTAAGTTAGCAAACCAACGAAACTTCACTTGATTCCACAGCTCGGCATAGTGGCACAATGCCGCATCCTGCTCATGAATCAAATTAAGCCGGGTTTCAAAGGTGAGTGTTTTCGTTGGCGTATCCACTAGGCGACGGCTCGTTGATTTTTACGACTACGTGAACCATGCAAGCGAGCAATTTGCGTTTGCAAATCTTTTTTCTGATCATGAGAAGAGACGCGTGCATAACAGATCGTTCTGCGTTGCTTATCAGCAGTCGACTGACCGCAAAAGGCTAAAAGTTTATCAAGCGCGTAACGACGATGGCCACCAGGCGTACGGAAATCTGAAAAAAACCGTGAGTCTTTTTCCCAGCGACGAAGGGTGGAAACGGCCACACCCAGCAGAAAAGCGGCAGCGCCTATCGATAGAAATTCAGCCATGATCATCACCTCCATCCATGAGAAAATAATACTGTACAAGCTACTGTATATGAGTAGGTTTAGTCAAGTATTTCGTTAACTGTTAAAGCCCCTTGATATTCATTAAATGTCTGAATACCGTTGCAGTGCCACTATAATCGAGAGAAGATCCGATGGTTATGCCTTTCGCAATTCGCTGATCACCGAGCGCCGCCAGGCAATACAACAGGATGCCCCCCCATGCTGTGCCCCACAAAGTTCAACTGTTTCTGACCGGTTTCTGCAAGAATAAAATCGATCACGGCTGGCAAATCCTGATACACGTAGTCATTAAAGCCCCAATTCCATTTGCGGCGACCGGTCCAGGAAGGCTTTTCACTTTTCCCATGCGCGCGCAAATCCACCGTGTACACATCGTACCCTTGTGCAGCCAGATAGCGCGCCAGCGATATATCAGCGTCGAGGTCAAAGGTAAGCCGGTTTGCCCCCATGCCATGGCAAAGCAAAACGGGCAAGCCCTTAGTGGGTTGTGACGAATACCCCGAGACGGCCAATTGCCAGCCATCATGAGCTGGCACAAACGACATCGTACAATTTCCCTCTGCAATCCCCCACTGTTGCAAGCGTTTCTGCTCGGCCTTTCTGATGTGTCGTTGATCCCAGGACATGGGCATTACGTCTACTCCTATTTTCGTTGAATACTGCCAATTCAGGTGCGTATTTACCCATACAAATGCACGATTATCCAATAGCAATTGCCCGCAACCTCAAAATACTTACAATAGCGCCTAAAATGAGAGTCCCTCCGGTAAACAAGGCCCCATGAGCGCATCCGATCCAGTTAAGACGATATCCGATCCAGTTAAGGCGATATCCAAGCCAGAACAGACTGAGAACCCGCCTCTAAACTCGGCCCGCCATCCGAACGCGGTTGCGAAATTGAGACTTCAGGAACTCGCCTGCTCGCAACGAAAATTTTCCGCCAGAGGCAGTCGATTGCGGCGCTGCCCGGATTGTTTGCTGGCGCGACACCTCTGTATCTGCGGAGCACGCCCCATGCTGCAAACGCAATGTGCATTCTGTTTTATCATGTACAAAGGCGAAGTGTACAAGCCTAGCAATACCGGCCGGTTAATTGCCGATGTTGTTGCAGATAATTACGCATTCCTTTGGGAACGCACTCAAACAGATAAGGCATTACTGGCACTGCTGGAAGATGAGCGTTATACGCCCATTTTAATTTTTCCGCACCAGTACGCAGAAGCCGGACGCTGCATTCATAACCCGATGGAACATGTTGCCGTTGTATCCGGCAGGATTCCCTTGTTTATCGTTCTGGATGGGACCTGGCGTGAAGCCAAGAAAATGTTCAAAAGCCCCTACCTCGCCAACTTGCCCGTACTCGGCATCCAACCCGATGAGGGCTCTACGTACGTTTTACGGGAAGCGGCTCACACACATCAATTATGCACAGCCGAAGTGGGTGTTGAAGTTTTGAGATTGGCAAATGAAAGAGTTGCAGCCGAGGCGTTACAGGACTATTTTAATTTGTTCCAGGAACGATACGCGAGTATAAGGGCCCATGTACGCGGGCGAAACCTGTAAGCCGTCATTCGCAGAAATCAACTATCCCATTCAGGAGCACACCATGATAACAACAGGCGAGAAACTACCCGAAATCACATTTCAACTACTCACCACTGAAGGCATGCAAAATCCCACGACCACAGAGCTGTTTGCCGATAAAAAAGTCGTGTTGTTTGCCGTTCCCGGCGCGTTCACACCAACCTGCTCTGAAGCGCATTTGCCGGGCTACGTTGTAAACGCGGACAAACTGAAAGCCAAAGGTGTGGACAGTATTATCTGCATTTCCGTAAATGATGCCTTTGTCATGAACGCTTGGGGCAAGTCGCAAAATGCTGAAGAAATTATCATGCTGGCAGACGGAAATGGCGAATTTACCAAAGCACTTGGACTGGAAATGGATACAGGCTCATTTGGCGGCCTGCGCTCTCAACGCTATGCCATGATTGTCGATAAGGGTGTGGTGACGACGCTGAATGTCGAGCAACCCAAAGAATTCGAAGCAAGCAAAGCGGAAACATTACTGGCACTGCTCTGAGCGGCAAACCTGAAGAAGTTTGATCGTCAATACAAAAAACTTTCATCAGGCGCCACTAATATTAAATCATGAGTGGCGCTACAATCAGCAGTTATTAACAATGGAATTTACCTGCGAGTATAGATAGATGGCGTTTTGTAATGACAGAGTTTCCAGCCTGCACCTATCACCGGATGCAATTGCACATCTTTCTGATGAAGAGAAGCTGAGCACTGAACGGGGTATTCGCTATCGGGATGCGGTCCACTTCGCACTGCCCCATGGCGAGGCCTGGTTATTTGATTATGGAATAATTGTGTTCTGGGGTGTAGCCGAAGACGAGCGGCAGGCACTGCTTAATCGCTTACAAATTGAAAGCCATCAAATTAACGGTGAACACCAGGAACATTTTCGCTTCGCAACAGAGACAGACCGCGTTCGGATTTACCGGGATACGATTATTCTGGTTGACGATGACCCTCTGGTTCGTCTGGCGCTTAGCCACGCCCTGGCTCAATCTTTAAAACTCACGGAATACGAGGCTCACGCCCAGCAAACAATTCACGACCACGCCCATTTGCCGGAAGCATTGGCTAAAACGGGCAAAATTAATCTGGGGCGGAAACAGATCGCGCAAATTAGAGGAAGGCTGTTCAGTACCAAGAGTGACATTATCCTGCACTACGGTCTTCTGGATACGCCGGAATTTTTCTGGGAATATCCAGAGTACGAAGAACTCTACAGCATAGCCGCTCGCTATCTCGAGATTCATCAGCGAGTCGAGCTGTTGTCCAAAAAACTGGAAACCATCCACGAACTGTTTGAGATGCTCGCTGATGAACAAAAGCACCAACACTCAGCTTTTCTGGAATGGATCATCATCATATTGATTGCCATCGAAATTGTGATGTTTGGTGCACAGGAAATTCAGTCGCTCTATAGCAGCCATGCAGCTCAGGCCCAGACAACAACATCGCAAACCACTACCGGGCTCTAAACAGCACAAATTCAACCTGCGAGGTTAACTCAAGCTGTGACACACGGAGGTTAATCCAAATATTAGGAGTCACTTACGACGCGATTTTTCAATAAAACGGCGCAGGTTAGCATTGGCAGTTTGTTTGACTTTGTTGCGAATTAACCCGCTCCATCCGAGCAAAATCCCCGGCATGCCCAATGCCTGTCGACTCCAGCGCCAAAAACTGAAACGGTCGCGATGGCGATAAATCAGGCCATCTTTGAACTCGAATTCAGCGTCAATTACGTTGTGAACCCGACGACCGGTGACTGAAAAATCATAGGATGGCTCCCAATGGGCAGAGCCGGTGATTTCATCGCACTTGACGTTTGAATAGTGCAACTCGAAGCCGGTCGCTTGAGCACAGAGCATGCGCCACATGTCAGCGATATCAGTCCCCGTCAATTTGAATACTTCATCCTCAAAATGTGCTTCGGGGTGATAGCAAGAAGCCATTGTTTCGGCATCCAGTTTTTTAAAGGCTTCGTATAACCTCGAAACCAAAGCCGTATTTACATCAGAAGCCGTTGCCATTCATCACCTCGCTAAAGTTTAAATCACATGTGCTTGTAGTTTAGTCATCATTAGCGTATCGGAATAGTGGCGAATCAGACTACAATAGTAGACATATCCGACATTCAATTAAAAATAACAGACCGATGCTGAACATTGCTATTTTACACTGCACGCGAACTCCGAAATCGACGCTCTACGGGCCACAGGAAATCCTCGAACTTGCGAGCCTGCAATCCGGTAAAGCAACTCAAATTCAACTCGTTTCGGTAGACGAATTACATAACCTCCCGGTTACTGAGTTCAATCTGGTGATTGTCAGTGCTTTGGGTATGATCCGTAGTCGTTCATTCATCACTGAATTGGCAACGGCGGTACACTGGCTCAAAGATCGCTATGCGCAGGGGGCTGCTATCGCTTCCATTTGCACGGGAGCCTTTCTTCTGGCGGAAACCACATTGCTCGACCAGCGCAAAGCAAGCACACACTGGCTAATGGCGCCTCATTTTCGGCAATGGTACCCCCACGTAAAGCTGGAAATTGAGCATATGGTGACCCGCGACGGACAACTTTGGTGTTCAGGTGGCGCTTTCGCCTATCAGGATTTGTGTCTTGCACTGGTTCAGGAATATTTTGGCCATGCTACCGCAGAGCAATGTGCCAGATTACTGATGCTTGAACCGGTGCGGTCAAACCAGCAGCACTTCGTCGACCTGCAACTCTACAAGCTCCACACTGATGAAAAAATTCTGGCCGTGCAGCATGATCTCGAGCAACACTGGAAAACCATGCCTTCTATACCGGATCTTGCGAAAAGGCACGCTCTCAGCGAGCGACAACTTCTAAGGCGTTTTAAAGCCGCGACCGGAATAACGCCAAACGTGTATCAACAAAGGCTACGAATTGAGCAAGCCAAGAAAATATTTAACGATAAACCATCGTGCACGGTACAGGAAGTCGCACACCAGATTGGCTACGAAGATGTGGCTTACTTTCGCAAGCTTTTTAAACAGCAGATGAATATTACCCCGCAGGCGTATCGATCGCAGAATAGCAAAACCCTCAGCGTCATTCGAGGTTCGTAAACAGATCCAGTTGCCGGGCGGCAGCTTCAGATTCAACCGGTATCAACCGAACACCGAGCCCGATAAGACGGACCGCTTTGGTCTGGCGTTCCACCGCAGACCGTGCCAGTCGTTTAAATGCCTCAAGGTTTTGCCAGGGTTCAGGTTTACTTTGGCTATCGATTGACGACAGACTTTCTTCCATCGTTGTGCGGGTAAAGTCGGAAAATTTCACCTTCACAAAGCGCTTGCTTACCGAGTATCTGCTTTGCAATCCGCCATAACGGTTCGTCAGTTCAACGAATACGTCTTCCACTCGGGTTTGCAGCACATTCAGATCACTGATGTCCTGATTGAACGTACGCTCTACAGATAACGATTTTCGTAAGCGACTTATTGATACGGGGCGATTATCAACGCCCCGGGCATAATCAAACAACGAGACACCGTGACTGCCAAACAGCTCGACCAGTTCAGGCAAAGTGTACCGCTGCAGATCCTGGCAGGTATAAATGCCATTTCGATTCATCTTTGCAGCCGTTACTTTTCCAACACCGTTAATTTTATGCACAGGTAACTGCGCCACAAACTCAGCTACCTTGTCTGGTGGAATCGCCATTAATCCATTTGGCTTGTTCCAGTCACTGGCGACTTTGGCCAGAAACTTATTAGGTGCCACCCCCGCAGAAACTGTAATTTTCAGCTCATTGTGCACCGCGCTCCGAATACTCTCCGCAATCAACGTCGCACTCCCCTGGCACAAGGTCACACCGGACACATCGAGATAGGCTTCATCCAGAGACAAGGGCTGAATCTGATCGGTATACCGCCGGAATATTTCATGCATTTCGGCGGAAACCGACTTATACAATGGAAAATTTGGACGCAAGAAAATCAGATCAGGACAAAGGCTAAGCGCCCGTGCCGAAGACATCGCCGAGTGCACACCAAACTTTCGAGCAACATAGTTACAGGTCGCTACAACGCCCCTTTTATCCGGGCTACCACCGATTGCAACAGGTTGATCCGCCAGTTGCGGCTGATTCCGGATCTCCACCGAAGCATAAAACGAATCCGCATCAATATGAATTATCTTTCGCAAGGAAAACCAAAGGCCTCCACTTTAATTCTTGAAAATCAACAACGATGCCTCAACAAGTGGCGAAAAATCAAACACATCATTCGGTGACACGATTCTGAGATCAGAGTTCCCTTAGACAGAATTTGACAGGTGTATTTTGCCGTTACCTCTTAATATTATCTATAACGATTGAGATCGAAAAACATCAATGCTCCATATATAGCAGGAAACATCAATTGTAGGGGGCCAGTGACCGCATCATAAATAAAAGCAAATGGCAGAAGATATTTCAAATTTGGTTTGGAAAGATCAGGCGTTCGCTCACGATGAACCTCTCCCTGTTTGGTGTAGAAAACTATTTCTGCATAACTTGTCGTTTTTGGACCATGCTCATCGTTTTTTGGCCCCTTATTTAAATGAGATGTTCCAACCAAAATACCACAATCTTCTGCATGCTGCTTGAAGTATTCAAAGCCATCCGGCCAAATTTTTTCCAAAAATTGCTCATCCCCATCAGCAACATTCAACTTGGAGAACTGTCTGACATATAGATAAATTTCTTTGCAACCATCTAAAGCAGGAGTGATATAGAATTGACCTTTCTTGGGTTCCTCACTTCTATCGCGAGCGTACCATTCAAACTGCGGATGCGGCATTCGTAAGTCAATAGCTGTTAAAATAAGAATACCTGTATAACCTTCAATTTCACGCTCAAGTTTATGTGTCGCGCACCCTTGGAAGAAAAAGCAACTGAGGGCGAGCGTCAAATAAGTTGATTTTTTATGCATTCAAAACTCCTTTTCGGTTCATAACGATTTGTAATAATTCTAAATCATCAAGTGAAACACCAGAAAGTTGGTCTTGTTCCATGCAACTGATTGAGGTACGTGCACGTGTAGCCATCTTGGACTCGATTATCAACAACGATGCCTGAATTCTGAAGGGGAGTTTCCCGTAAGCTGCCTGAACCAGCGCGTGAAAGACTGGCCTTCGTCGAATCCGGACAACTCTCCGACTTGCTGAATCGACAAGTCGGACTCCACCAACAATTTACGGGCCCGTTGCAGCCTCAGCTCATCCAGAATCTCACGGTAGGATGTGCCATCATCCTGCAACTTTCGATGCAGCGTCCGCCCACTCATCCCAAACTCGGCGGCCAATGCTTCGCGGGATGCCGCACCCGCTTGCAGTTGTTGGTGCAAGCGGGAACGTACCAGATCAACAAAACGACTGGCTTTTGTGCGCTCTTCCATGAGTTTTCTAGCGTGATTTTCCAGCATTTCATGGAGTTGCGGATCGGCACCCGGGAGTGGTAAATCAAACACATCATTGGGTAATACGATCCGGTTTTCAGATTCGCCAAAATAAACGGGGCAACCAAAAACGTCAATATAGCGTTGCAGTAACTCGGCTTGCTCAGGCGCTGCATGCTGTAGATGCACCGAGCGAACGACCGAAACACCTGGCCGGGCGGCAGATGTGATACAGCCAACAAAGGTAGACAATATAAAATCGGAGGCGTGGCTTAACACATCAGGATTGGTAAATTGACAATGCCAGCTCACCACAATTTCGCCGGGAACATGGTGAATCCGGGTTTTGCCCGTGTCCCCGACCAACGGTTCAACCTGAACAAGGGTATTCAACATAACCCCCAGGGTACTGGACGTTTGTGCAAGGAAGCCCACCAGACCAAAGAAGGTGGCAACTCGCCAGCGTGATGCATACAGCCCGGGTAAAGGATCGGGAACCATTTTCAGCATCGCCGCCAGATACCGCTCCAGAATGGGTCCCGAAACATATGCAGGCTGGCCCTCAAGTGCACCGAGTTCAATACCTGCACGGGACAATACGGTATCCACCGGCATTCCTTGCTCTCGAGCAAAACAGACTAACTGTTGTACAAATTCTTTCGCCACTTTGTAAGGTGCTGTTTTTATTGTCATGACTTATACCACTCTCGATTTTTCCGAGTTCCAAAATCAGAGCCTGACAGTTTAACGATCATCCTGACAGCCGCATGCCGGACTCCAACCTGTAAACGCCACCTGTCCGAATTTGATAACTTGATTGACTCTTTTAATTCTGTTTCCAGCCAGCGTATCGATGCACTATAGCCGTGAACTGGCTGGCCTTGCCCGGACAGGGTTCACACATTTTCCTCATCACAGGGCACGCCCTGAATTTTGATAACAATAATTTAGATCGGGAATCAAAAATGAAAACAATAATCAAGCTACTACTCTCTACGACACTCATCTTCATCTTTTCGAACCCGGCGCTCGCCTGGTTTAAAAAAGACACATCCTATGCAAAAACCAAGTATCCGATTGTTCTGGCCCATGGTATGTCTGGCTTTGATCAAATCGGGCCATTGGACTACTGGTATGGTATACCGACTGATTTGTCCGCACGGGGGGCCGATGTGCACTTGACTCAGGTAGCGGCATTCCAGTCTTCAGAAGAACGGGGCGAGCAACTTCTGGCACAGGTGGAAGAAATACTTGCCATTACAGGAGCAGATAAAATCAACTTAATCGGCCACAGTCATGGTAGCCACTCCGCCCGGTATGTCGCTGCAGCCTTACCGGACCGAATCGCATCGGTAACCTCGGTGGGCGGTCCAAATAAAGGCTCCCCCGTAGCGGATGTGGTCAAACTTGCTTCTGAAGTGGTCGGGCCGGACCTGTCTGTTGCGATTGCGTCCATCGTCAATGGCTTCGGTGCATTGGTAGGCTTGGGTGCCGGTGAACTATTGGAACAGGATTCCCTTGCCGGTTTGCATTCACTGACGACTGCAGGCGCAGCAGACTTCAATGCCCGTTTTCCGGCCGGTATTCCCACCACAGCCTGTGGTGAAGGGGACTATGTGGTAAACAATATTCGCTACTACTCCTGGAGCGGGACCCGCCCGGCAACCAATATTCTTGATCCCATCGACCTCCCCTTACTCGCTTCAAGCGCGGCATTTATCGGCACCGCTGACCCGGAAAACGACGGTCTGGTCGGACGCTGCAGTAGCCACCTTGGGCAGGTCATCCGGGACACCTATCGAATGAACCACCTGGATGAAGTGAACCAGGTTCTGGGTCTGACCTATTGGCTGGAAACGGATCCTGTCGTAGTCTTTCGCAATCACGCAAACCGCCTGAAAAACGCAGGTTTGTAAGAGCATGGGTCCAATAAAACGGTGGCAGCGTTGGCTGCCACTGATCCTCGCCCCATTGATTATTGCCCTGATTATCAGCCTTGACGGATCAGAAAAGACATCGCAGAAACCGATGAAAGCGCAACAACTCGATATCACGGCACACTCTCAGTTACTGCCCCCGGCTCCGCGACCCGGTCACGCCGGACTGCCACGCGCCAATCAGCAACATCGCGAATCGGAAACAGTACAACAGTTGCCAGCGTTGCCCAAGTCTTTGCAAGGCACTTCCGTGCCGGACGGCTTAGCGGTTGATAGAAATGGACAACTTATCCTAAACCGGGGGCTTCGGGATGTTTTTGACTATTACCTCAGCACCTTGGGAGAAGAAAATCCGGAGCTTATCCAACGGCGTATCCTGGCAATGCTCAACCAAGCACTCCCCGAGCCTGCATTAAGCCAGTCTATTGCGGCACTGGACCGCTACATCAGTTACCTCAAAAGTCTGGAAACCTTACAGCAGTATGGCGGAGTGACACCTGACCAGATTGATCCAGAGCGGTTGCAGGAACAGCAGCAAGAACTCAAGGCCCTTCGTGAACAGTATCTCGGTGATACCTTGGCTCAGGCATTTTTTCAGGATGACGAGAGCTGGGCTGACTATACCATCGCACGAATTCGCATTCTGCAAAACACAACATTAAACCAGATTGATAAGGCCCGGGAACTTGATGTGTTGCGCACCGGTCAGCCCGAATTTGTCCAGTCTCAGCTGAACGCAGTCAGTGTTTACCAGGATCTCAAACAACTCACGTCCGAGCTGGAGGAGCAAGGTGCAAACCAGGCTGAAGTGAGGCTATTACGAGAGCAAATGGTTGGTGTAGAGGCTGCCGACCGCCTTGAAGCATTAGATCAGAAACGTGCGCAATTCCAGCAGCGCATCAACAATTGGCTCACACAACGGGAATCCCTGTTAAACCAGTCACAGCTCGACCATGACGCCCGGCAACGTGCTGTAAAAGAGGCCCGCGCCTCACAGTTCGAAGCTCAGGAAATGAACCGGGTTATCGCATTCGAACATAGGCATGATCAACACAATCGTACAAATTAGAACCGTCCAAAAACACTCGAACACACAAGCCGGAACAAGCTATTCCGGCCCTGCCTTGGACATTTTTTGATCGCTGAACTATTGTCAAATATGACGATAGAAATTTATGACTCCCCCTTCAGCCTGATGAGCTTAATGGCACTATGCAGAGTATTCCGGTCAACCGGCTACAAGCCATCTTCAGTGTTTTTCCAGACATATTGTTTTTGCTCGATGAAGAGGGTTGCTACCTTGAAGTGGTAACCGGGAACGAGGAGTTGCTCTACCACACCAAAGCAACGGTTTTAAACAAAACAATGCATGATGTAATGCCAAAGGAAAAGGCTGATACATTCTATGCCGCAGTGCAGGAGGCACTGCACAGTCAACGGCTGATCACGATCGAATACGAACTGGAGGTACTGGCCGGTAAGCGCTATTTCGAGGGCAGGATTACTCCGGTAAACTTTTCCGTAAACAATAAACGCACGGTTGTTTTTTTAGCCATGGATATTACGGAAAAGAAGCAGGTCATGCGCCATGACCGTTTGATATCCAACGTCATAGAAGCCGCACGGGAAGGCGTTGCAATCATGGATGACCAGCGTAAAATCATTACCACCAATCGCGCTTATCGGCAAATGACGGGCTGTTCGGAAGCAGAATTGCTAAATAAAGCACCGATCTATATTTGTACCGACGAAAAAGAAAGTGACACGCTTTGGGGTACGGTCACAGAGCAAGGTCGCTGGATGGGTGAAATTGTTGGATACCGTATTGATGGAACACAATACCCGTTGTGGTTGACCCTGGAAACAATCAGTGACCCGGTTGAAAAAAGCGTGCACTATGCGGCACTGCTGACAGATGTTTCCGAAATCAAACGGTCTCGTGAACAACTCGAGCATATCGCCACACATGACGTACTCACCGGACTACCAAATCGCGTGCTGTTTACTGATCGGCTCAAACAGGCCATGGTGCGTGCACATCGAAATAAAACGCTGGTCGCGCTCTTTTTCCTGGATCTTGATCGGTTCAAAGTCGTAAACGACAATCTTGGCCATCAAATGGGCGATGAATTATTGTTGCAAGTATCCCAGCGGTTAACCTGCGTTCAAAGACAGGAAGACACACTTGCACGCTTTGGTGGCGATGAGTTTCTGGTCATTTCAGAAGGTCTAAAACGACCCGAAGATGCCACGTTGATCGCCCGAAATATCATTGCCGTTTTTCAAGCCCCTTTTGTCCTTGCGGAATATACGCTGGACATTTCCACCAGTATTGGTATCAGCATTTTCCCGGATGATACCGAGAATGCAGAGATGCTGCTGAAAAATGCGGATGCGGCCATGTACCAGGCTAAAAATCAGGAGGGTAACTCCTATCAATACTGCACTCAGGATTTGACGGCAAATGCCTTCAAATTCTTCTCGATGGAAATCAGCCTGAAACAAGCCCTAAAATCGAGCCAGTTTCATCTCGTATATCAACCGCAATTTGATATCAGTTCAGGCAGAATGATTGGTGTCGAGGCCCTGATCCGGTGGCAACACCCTGAGCAGGGTTATATCGGCCCGGATGTTTTTATCCCGGTGGCAGAAAGCTCTGGTCTGATCAAGCCGCTGGGAGACTGGATCATCAGTGCTGCCTGCCAGCAGATCAAGTACTGGGATGAACAAGGTCTTCCCGCATTTCCTATCGCCATTAATGTCTCCAGGCGACAACTTGTAGACCACAGGTTCTGTGAAAACCTGCGCGACACCCTGCATTTTTACGCCCTCCCCGGTTCCCGAATAGAAATCGAAATTACCGAGAGTGCGATTATCGACAATGAGGAAATTGCCTACCAGAATCTCCGAAAGCTCCATGAAATGGGTATTTACTTGTCAATCGACGACTTCGGCACGGGCCACTCATCGCTGATTAATCTCAAACGTTTTCCCCTCGATAAACTTAAAATCGATCGTGATTTTGTCCGTGATTTAATGATCGATCAGAATGATGTCGCCATCATCAAGGCAACCATCGCTCTGGCGCGCAGCTTTAACCTGAAAGTCATTGCGGAGGGGGTTGAAACGCAGGAACAGCGGGACTACCTGCGAGATCAGGGCTGTGATCAGGTACAGGGGTACCTGTATAGCAAACCGGTGATGCCCGATGTGATCGAACAACTATGGAATACACCGCAGCATGGAACAGCACCATCAAGCTGTTCACATTAAAGTTAACGCTGACAGTCGCCCTTTACTAAAACACCAATACCTCAAATGTGCTCTACAAATCGCTGCCTGTACTCGGGCGGGGGAACACGACAAGCGTTTAAACGTCCGAACAGCCGATAACGGTTTCGGGCAATCAGGTTATACCCCCAATCTCGAACACGTCCAGGAATCCAGCGCAAGACCGATAACCCGCTCCAGGGCCGGGGAAGTTGCTGCAAAATACGTAACAGCGCATCACTCCGTTCATAGCAGGACTCTGCTTCAACATACAGCATCGTATCAAATTTATCTGTGGGGTAAGCAAAGTGCCGCAGGATTGCCTGCCCCTCAGGTGATTGAACGCTACAGAGCTTGAATCGGGCGTCTCGATCATATCGTAAAATAAACTGACTCCACCCCGCGCATAAGCGGCACACACCATCAAACAAAATCACTCTATCAGCAGCAGTCAGGTGCGGCGGAAGTGTCTTGAGCTCAGGCATGGTGGCGTCTCCGATATATTGCGATAGAATTTCAGAGCATACCGCTTATCGAGGCCTGGCGCGAATAATTTCCGATGGAAAGCAGCTTTGGCTCAGATATTCATAATCCTGTACAACAAATCCTGATCTCTCCAAATAGCGCTCAAGCTGTACGCCTCGACACCCGCCCATCCATTTCGGATTGATTTGGTAGAGTCGCTCATACCGTCGTTCACAATGTGAACGGCCGACGGCCATATTGGTCAAAATCAAGCGCCCATCAGGTTTTAATACCCGCTTGAATTCAGCGAGTACAGATGCAAATCGAGCCTCAGGCAGGAGATCAAACATATAGTTATTCACCACTAAATCAAATCGGTGTGACTCAAACTCAAGCTGTTCAGCATCGCCCAACGCCAACTGGTAGCTCTTGTCCAAAGACCCGGAATCCAGATGCAGCTTCTGCAGACGACGCTCCGCTTTTTTCAGCATCGCAGGCGTGAGATCCACGCCGATGGTATGACCCTGTGGGTTGAGCTTTGCCAACTCGGCAAATGTCAGGCCGGTGCCAACCGCAACTTCCAGTATTTGTTCCGCCCCGAAAGGGGCCGCTAACTGTAGCGCGCGGTTTCTTGCCTTCGATTCCGTAAAATAAGCCCAAATATCATAGATTTTTGCATTTCCTGTGTAAGTTTTAACAACATCTGATTTACTGAGTCTGGCTTCATTCAACATGCTCTTCCTCTATTTTAATATATTCTAATATCGCCATATGACGATATGTTAATTGTAAAAAAAGGCGTAATCGCCTTTCCCAGGGTGGCCCGCCTTCGGGCTTGGCTTGCTTTACAACATGCTTAACAACATTGCTTGAGAAACTGACTGAGCTCATCCAGTTTATTCGTAATCATTGCTCGATCCGGGGAGTATATTACTTCTTTTCCTCGTTTTTCAGACCGTACTACTCCAGCTCGTTTCAGAATCATCAAATGCTCCGAGCAAGTGGATTGCCCAACCCCCACAGCTTCCGATACTTGATTCACGGTTCGCTCCTGCCCGTCCATAAAGACCATCAAAATTTTCAATCTGGATTCACTGGCCAGGGATTTCAGAAAACTGCAAATTTCAGATGCCATTTCGGACGAGCTCAAAAAGAATACCTCTACTATCTGGTGTTCCAGTATTACCGATGTAATTTGATTGTGTAACGTCGATAACCGAGTATTATATCGGACATTTCCGATATGTTAGCTTGAGCAGGATGACAAGGTCAAGACATTCTTTACAGACAAACTTGTGGAGATAACTGTGGTAGAGTATCAAACATCAACAGACACTGGGGTAAGATAAATCAAGTGGAAAATAATAATCACACAAACAGTAACTACATCCCCCCATCCCTCAAGCTGGTAGAATTAGGCACCTATCCTGGACGAGCCTGGTTCACGCCCACAGTATCCGGCTGGGAACACTTCCCGAATCATTCCAGGATATTACTTGTCGGTAACCATACGATCTACGGCCTGATCGATATTCCCTTGCTGGTCAACGCAATTTATCAACACAAAGGATTATACTTAAGAGGCTTGGGAGACCGGATTCACTTCAGAATACCCGCCTGGAAACACCTGCTCCGGTACTTGGGGGCTGTGGAGGGCTCGCGCAAAGTCTGCTCGGATCTAATGCAGAAACAAGAACCGTTGCTCGTATTTCCAGGCGGTGCCAGAGAGGTCTGCAAACGAAAGGGCGAAGCCTACCAACTTATCTGGAAACAACGCGCCGGTTTCGCCAAACTGGCAGCCAGTCACAACTATACCATATTACCTTTTGCGGCCGTCGGTGCCGAAGAATGCTACGACATTCTCTGGGACGCCAATGACTGGGAACGCATTACGCCAGCGCGCCTTTGGCAGTCCAGACTGGTACAAAAGCTGTTTCGCGGTGGCGAGGAGATCATGCCGATCGCCAAAGGCATTGGCCCACTGCCTAAACGGATTCCGTTCCATTTTTCATTCTGCCCGCCCATCGAAACCCGTCAATGTGACAGCAACGATGATGACCAAGTCTGGCAGATCCGTGAGCAAGTCCGCACCTCGATAACATCCCGATTGCGTGAACTGAAAAGCAACGATTAAGGCCAGGTATCACACAAGCCCATTCAAACACCACCTACGCACAGGATTCCGCCGGAGGGCTGACCGCTTTTTTCAACGTAACCGGCACATATTTGTGGTAAGGGGTTTTCGTGAATGGGTCGCAGTGTTCACTGGATGTAAGCAGGTTTAACGCGGGCCCCTGTCGTTCGCCGCCTTGATAACGCATACCATAGCCATGTGGCAGTGTGACCATGCCGAGACGAACGGAATCATCCACTTCGGCAATGACCTCTATAGAACCATTTTTCGATTGGACTTCGATCCGGTCCCCGGTTATGACGCCCAGTGTTTCAGCATCTTGAGAGTGAATGCGTAAGGAGCCGTCTTTATCCACCTTTCGCCATGCCGGATCACGATAGATCTGGTTGGCATTGTAACTACGGCGTTCCCCGGCCATCAGGATAAAGGAACCATCCTCTTCTTTTGATCCTGTGTCTTGCCCCAAAGTACGGAGCTCTGCCAACATTTCCTCAATCGCCAAATGAACTCGGCGATCCTTGTTTTTGATAAAGCGCCAAATATCTTTGAATTCATGGGTGCTGATGATCGTACCGGAGCGACTCTCAATGATTTTTCTAAACAGGTTCGCGCCAAGGGAGAAACGTCCGCCGCTAATATCTGCACGTTTGACTGCATCTTCATGCTTGTTTACGTAATCAATGGCCAGGGGCAACAGCAACGCGGAGGCGGCGATGCCTTCCGGTAACGCTCGACCCAACGTGCGATACAAAATAGAGGGTGCATAACGCAGCCATGATTTATTCATCTTCAATGCCCCCATCAACGCCGCCAGATACAGCTGAAAATTCGCTTGAGTCGGCTCATATTTAGCCACCCGCTCCAGTACCGGAAAACGGGTTGGAATCATTTTCATATGTTCCAGCAGGCGGGTATAGATTTCAGGTTCAGGCAAGCTCTCGCCATAAGGTTTGTATATCGGATGGCGCAAATGGAAAAAGTTGGATGGAAATTCGAGGTTGAACCCGGTCGCTTCGCACTTTTCATACTGGGATGCAGCAGGCAATACGTAATCTGCGAGCTGTGCAGTTTCCGTGTAGGCAACATCAACCACCACCAGGAGATCAAGCTTGGAGAATGCCCGCTCGTAAGCCGGGGTATCCGCATAGGTCATTAACGGGTTGGCGCTGTCCACCCATATGGCACGGAGTCGGTCCGGGCCGTCATGCTCGATCTCATCCGGGAGGATATTGGGCGGATAAAGCCCTGCGATGGGAATCATGTTGTGGTGGGCGGTGCGTTTGATTGTTTTGCCCCGTTGCGCTGCCCGTTCGTCGGAATTTCCGAGGATCGGGAGCAGGAACGAATGCAAATTATTACCGCCTGGCCGAGCGAAATTCCCGGTCAGGAGATACAGCAGTTTTTCCAGATAAGCATTCAGCGTGGTATTCAAGGTTTGCTGAATACCCAAATCAATTCGAACACAGGCACGTCTCGCGCGAGCAAATTCCCGGGCAACCTTTTGTACGTCATCGAGCTTCAGATCAGTCAGCGCGACATAATCTTGCACCCGTATGTTCAAGAGTTCATTTTCCACCGCTTCGAAGCCGGTACAATGATGGTCCAGAAACTCCCGGTCATGCAATCCTTCCTGCACGATAATCGCCAGCATGGCCGACAGTAAATAGGCATCCGTTCCCGGTTTGATCGGTAGATGAATATCCGCCATTTTCGCGGTTTCAGATAAACGTGGATCGATGACGACCATCGTTCGGTCGGGGTCTTTTTTGAGCGCTTTCAACGTATCCCGAGCATTGGGAATACCATGAGCCTGATAAGGGTTGCAGCCAATAAACAACACGTAATCGGCATGCTCGACATCTTCGGTGGTATGACAACGCTGGTCTCCGAACAATCGACCGTTGACCCAGAAATCTTGAGTCTTTTCCTGCGCCAGTGCGGAATACACATACCGGCTTTTCATCGCCTGCCGAATTTGCTGACCATAGGCTCCACCGAGGTGATTCCCTTGCCCGCCACCGCCGACAAATGCAAAGGCATCACCACCGTGGGTATCACGAATCTGCAGAAGCCGGGTCGCAATTTCCGATAACGCCTGATCCCAGCTAATCGGTTGATGAGAGCCATCGGGTTGACGTTTCAGCGGCTGCGACAGACGGTCATCATGATTTTGATAATGCTCAAGTCGCGCAGCTTTCTGACAAATATAGCCATCCGTCATGGGGTGAGCGGAATCGCCCTTTATTTTTGTGAAGCGGCCATTTTCTGTGGTAATGGTGATACCGCAGTTCCGTGAACACAAAATACAGGCACTTGGGTGCTGCTGCACAGTAGAAGAATGAGCCGCCATGATGAGCCTCTTTTCAATGGATCAAATTGAAGTTTTTTAATCAGAGTAATCTGGAAACTGGATATACGCTAATTCGCAACAAGAGCTGGAATTAAAGAATAAATAAGCCATTCTTATCATTTCTCCCGGCCTGTGCAAAATATCCAGAACTGAATCGATTACCGTGGGGTTTAATTGCAACATTCGCAATATCTTGACACTTGGCAAATATCACGTATAAAACATGAGGATTAAATTAATCAATCCTGCATTACTCAGCAATTTACCATATCTTATTATTAGGTAAGCTGTGCTTATTCAGGCAGCGCACCGCTCCAGAAATCGCCAGGCTTGAGATAAATATCCCCGGAATCACTCCATGTTAGATTGCGGGACAGGACAAAACGCTATGCATGCGAAAGCGCCCCCTATTCAATGGTTACCTGTATTTGAGGCAGCTGCGCGTTTATGCAGTTTCAAAAAAGCAGCTGATGAACTTTGCGTGACGCCTCCGGCCATAAGCCAGCAAATTAAAGCACTGGAAGACTACCTCGGAATAACGCTTTTTGATCGTACAGAACGGCGCTTGAAATTAACCCCTGCGGGGCAGCATTACTACCTAACCGTTCAGCAAATTATCAAGATGCATGTTAAAAGCTATTATGACCTCGAACGGCGTTTCAAGAACCCGATATTGCAAGTGAGCGTGCCACTTTACATCGCGCAAGAGATCCTGATTCCCAACTTTTTATCATTCCGAAAACGAGCGCCGGAAATCGATTTAAGACTGACCACGGGTAGCGAACTCGTCGACTTTGACAACGATACCGTTGATGCCGCAATTCGTTTTGGTGATGGTAACTGGCCTGAACTGGAATGCAGGCCCTTACTTCCGGTCACCCCGATACTGGTTTGTAGCCCGAAATACCTATCGGAAAATAACCTGAACACCGAGACTTATTTTGATGCTTCTGTTCTGAAAAAACAGGTCATCATATCCCTGCGTGAAGATTTACAGGATTGGCAACAAGCTCTTCCTGAACTTGACCCTGCGGATAAAATAATCTGCGATTCCTACTTTTCGGTAATCAAGTCTGCGGAAGAAGGGCTCGGCATTGCCATCGGTCTACTGCCGATTATCAATAAATCTATTGGGAAAAATCACCTTGTGCCCTTGAGCAGCCCTGAGTTCCGCTCAGACGTAGGCTATTGGCTGGTCGCCCCCAAACCAATCGAAGACCGGCCAGCCATTGTCCTGTTCTATGACTGGCTGGCGGATCTCTTGAAAGATTTCAGCGCTTAGATTTGATCTGCGGTTGCACTACTCAAAATCAACATATGAGCAGACTAATCTTGCAATGCAGCCTCGATAAAATCCAGACGATCCTGTCCGAAAAACATCTCTTCCCCCAGATAAAAAGTGGGCGCGCCAAATACACCTTTCTCTATCGCATTATTGGTATGGGATTTCAGTTTATTCTTGATCTCTTCACGCTCGCAAAGGGCTAACAACGTGCCGCTATCAAGACCGGCGCCCTGCATCACGCTCTCAACTTGTTCCAAATCTCCCATATTCAGGGCATCAACCCACATTGCCCGAAACATAAGCTCCACATATTGCTTGAAGCAACCCATTTCTTCAGCCGCAAAACAACCTCGCATCAAGTGCAACGTGTTTATCGGAAAATGCGGATTCATTTTAAACGGTACCTGATAGCGCTTCACGAATCGAGGCAGATCATACTTTAACATGTACCGGCCTTTTGCCGGGACGGCAGCAGGCGGCAGGTTATTGTTCGCTTTGAGCAACGCACCAAGCAACATGGGTTCGTATACGACCTCAAGATCGTAGGTCTCGGCAAACCGTTGCAATTGTGTATGGGCCAGGTATGCGGTGGGGCTGCCAAAATCAAAGTAAAAGTTCAGCACTTTTTTCATTTATTTCTCCAAGCTTCATATTTCATCGAAAAGACAAAAGACTACGAAATAAGCAGCGACTTTTAAAAACAGATTTAATAATCAGAAATTAAGTTTTAGTTATTTAAAAAGAATACAGCCCCAGCATGCTAGCCGCTTTACGGCACTTAAATAAAATTAAATAAGAAAAACTTATTGGATATTAATAAATGCCAAATATCCAGATGCGTTGTTTTCCGATACTTTGAATCCGTATTCTTTAACTCGTTTCACAGTGAAAGAGGTCAAAACATGAAGGAAAACAAAGTAGCCTTGATCGTTGGCGCAGGTGATGCTATCGGTGGTGCAATCGCTAAAGCCTTTGCCTTGAAGGGATTCAGCGTATGTCTGGCACGAAGATCTGAAGAGTCGGTTAACGCGTTTACCAAATCCCTGACAGACGAAGGGTTAAAAGCCTACGGCTACGCGGTGGATGCTCGAAAAGAAGAGCAGGTCGAAAACTTGTTCGATACGATCGAGCGTGAAGTTGGGCTTTTAGAGGTGGTGGTCTTCAATGTTGGCGCCAATGTTCCAATGAGCGTTTTTGATACGAGTTCCCGCAAGTTCTCGAAAATATGGGAAATGGCGTGTTTCTCCGGCTTTCTCGTAGGTCGAGAGGCCGCGCGGAGGATGGTCAGCCGTAATCGCGGTACGATTTTATTCACAGGTGCAACGGCAAGCATACGCGGCGGGGCAATATTTGGCGCATTTGCCAGTGCAAAACATGCCTTGAGAGGATTTGCGCAAAGCCTCGCGCGGGAGCTTGGCCCGAAAAATATCCATGTCGCCCATGTGATTATTGATGCCGCAGTCGATACACAATGGATATCAGAAAACCATCCTAATTATGAACAGCTGAAAAAAACAGATGGTCTGGTTAATCCCGCCGATCTTGCCGAGCAATATGTCATGCTTCATGAACAACCGCGAAATGCCTGGACTTTTGAACTCGATATCAGACCATGGGTCGAACGCTGGTAGATGTGGACCGGTATTCAGCCCGGAGACGCAAAACCTGCGCGCTTCGGTTATCAAAAGCTAGGTTCGGTTATCAAAAACTAAGCTGCACTTCATTACCGGATGCGTGTTCTCCCGGCCTTTGCCAATCCATGGGCCGGGTAAATTTTTGCCAGTCCTCCGGGTCCACGCTGTCACTCGCCAAAGTTCGAGCGATAGATCAGGCCATCATGCATGTCCGACAGCTGGCTCAGTACCGCCTTCGCATGCATGGGGAAATGATCCATGAGCCTTGCGAAAACAGATCTTGCAATTCCAATGGCAAACGCAGCATCACATAACCTGAATTTCGAACCCGGGGCGTATTGAGTGGAACACGCTATGACATCTTAATCCCCAGCTTTTGATTTACATTGTCTCGAACCGTTCGATAACATTCGGCATCGTTCATTAGCTGGTCTAAACTCGAAACAGGAAACATCTCATTCATCACCTGTTGTGCCGCTTCGGTTTCAAATAAACCCGGCATCATCTTTTCGAGGCAACGCAACATGACTTCAGGAGACACAGATGCACCCGGTGATGCCCCCAACAGAGTACCGTAACTCAAATCTTCCGAAACGACAATTTCAGTTCCCATCTGCAAATCGCCATCTTTAATAATTTGTACCCGCTGACCCGCTTGAATCACCTGCCAGTCAAATTTTGTACTCAAACCCGGAGCGAAGGATTCAAGCTCACTGAGCATACTGTTCTTGCCCTTAAAGGTTTCCGTTAGCAGATATTTCACAAGAGGGAAATGCTCAACCGCAACGTTCATCAGGTTGGGAATATCGTGGAGTCGCATTGAGCGGATATATTCGAACATGCCACGATTTTTTTCCAGAATCGGCATAAACGTGGCAAAGGGCCCGAACAACAAATAGTGCTGACCATTAGCCGCCCGGAGATCCAGGTGCGGCACGGACATTGGCGGCGCACCCACTTTGGCTTTACCATAAGTTTTTGCACCGTAGTGCTTGGCCATATCCTCATCAATCGGGGTCAGCAGAAAACGCCCGCCCACCGGGAACCCGGCAAACCGGCTCCGAAACGGCAAATGACTCCGCTTTAACAATGGGAAAGCCCCACCACCGGCACCCACAAACAGGATATCCGCTTTGTATCGTTTGGCCTGTCCCTCTGACTGGGTCTCCAGCCACCACCCCCCGGATGGACTGCGATGCACATGACGAACGTGGGTTCGGTAATGAATATCCACACCGGCTTGTTCGACCAGATAATCCGCCATCTGCTCTGTGACAGATTCGAAATTCACATCCGTACCCGACTCGATCATGGTCGCGGCCATTTGCTCAGATGCGGGCCTGTTTTCCATGGTCAGCGGAATCCAGCGCTTGATCTCTTCGAAGTCCTCCGAGTAGTGCATGTGATCAAAAAAATGATGGGCGGACATCTCTTTGAAACGAAGTCGAAGTTCATTGATACTGCTTTGCGAAACCAAGGTACAGTGTTTAGTCTGATGAATGAACGTAGCAGGATCTTTTATGATTCCCTGTTGAACAAGATAGGCCCAGAACTGTTTGGCAACATTAAACTGGGCATGAATTTTTAACGCTTTTTCGACCGAGATGATCTCCTCATCTACCGGGGTGTAATTCAGCTCACAATTTGCCTCGTGGCCAGTTCCCGCATTGTTAAAAACGCTGCTGTTACTGCCGGCAGCCTTGGGCAATCGTTCGATTATGCTGATATCCAGATCTGGTGCGAGCGCTTTGGCAATAGTGGCAAACGTTACCCCCATTACACCCGCGCCGACAACGACAACCTTCATGGTAGTTTCTCCAAGTTTCCCGAGTTTATGAAATGCATTGTGATCAGTGTATGCGAAACCGGTAAATGCGGAAACCACCAACGCAGATTAGTTACTTCCAAACACGTGCCATTTGCAGCGTTTCCCGAACTTCGTCCGCACGACTTTTGGATGCAATTCTTTCCAGCAGCGCCAATGCAGCCTCATAGCTCACGACACTGCCATTGGAGGTAATAATATTACCGTCGATCACATAATTTTGATCGAATTGAACGTTCACCTCGGGATACTGATCCTGTAGTTCAGACTCACCACCGGCCCACGTGGTCGCCTTTTTGCCATTCAAAATACCGGCTTCCGCCAATACGAATGCGCCGGAACAATTACTTGCCAACCAATCAGCAGAGGCTGCGGTAGACTGTACATATTCGATTAGCGCTTTATTCTTGAGTAACGGTTCCATCGAGTAACTGCTCGGCACCAAGAGAATATCCACCTCTGGTTTATTGTTTAAATGGCTGTCCACCTTTAATTGCAATCCTTCTTCCGTGGTAATCGTATCCTGACTGCCGACATTAATCGTGATGGTTTCATAGTCCGAGAACCAGCTTTTCCGGCTGGCAATACCAAAAACTTCAATGGGTGCGGTAATGTCGGAAGTAAGTACGCCATCAAATACGATAATTCCAATGCGTTTGTCAGCCGACCAAGCAATGGAACAGGATAAGCAAAGAGATAGAACAAACATAATTCGAGTAAGCATGACCAGAGTTGCGCTCTTGCGCGCAACATCTCCAGACTGACTGATATCAACAACAGTATTAAAAGACATATTAAGATCCCCTCTGAGATGATCGATTTCGGATATTTACGAGCGAGTGACATTCTATCGAGGGGGTATTTGTGATTAAATATCACAACATTAACATCTGATGTGAACCAATTTCACCAATGGACAAACTCCACCTGCTTAGACTCTTCATCAAAGTAGTTGATACAGGCTCCTTTTCGAAAGCGGCTGCAGAATTAGGTTTTTCACCCTCCACCTTGAGCAAGGCAATCGGTCGCCTGGAAAATGATTTAGGTTGCCATCTTTTTCATCGAACAACTCGGCAATTGATACTCACGAAAGCCGGAGAAGCTTATCTGCACACAGTAAGACGTTTGGTAGACGATCTCGAACAATGCGAAACCAACCTGAATCAACGCAACGAAGACGCCTCCGGTCACTTGAAGATCAACCTGCCGGTATCCTACGGCAGACGTTATGTGGTTCCGCTTTTATCGGCGTTTAATGCGCAATACCCGAATATTACACTGGATATTCGATTTGATGATGCATATGTAGATATGATCGCCACCGGCACAGATATCTGCATTCGCAGCGGGACACTGGCACCGTCGTCACTGATTGCACGACAACTGAGCCCAATCGACTTCTTGATTTGCGCCAGCCCCAGGCTGCTAAAAAGTAGCCGTATTGTTAACCCGGAGGAATTCAACCACTTCCCATGGATAAGATTTCGATTTGCACAGACCGGACGACTAATGCCAATCATGGTTGCCAATCATTCCGAGCCCGATGGTCAAGAGAATCTGGATCCGGGCCAACAATTCATTGTCGATGATGGTGAAACCTTGGCTGAACTCTGCAGCCAGGGTCTGGGGCTCACACAACTCCCCCACTTTATTGCCCGAGATTGGCTTGACGCGGGCAAAATTGTTCCCGTAGGTCCTGCCTTCAGAGCTAAAGGATTTGGAGTCTGGGCAATTTACGTGAAACGAACATTTTTACCGCTGCGCATACGCCTGTTTGTCGAGTTTCTTGAAAATACAATCCAATCCCAGGGCGAGACGGCCTATTCGACCTGGGCGGAACAGCGCTATCCTGTATAACTATCCTTAGGCAGGTGATTTAAGGACAGCAGGCACATATTGACCTTTATGCATTGCACGGTATTTGCTCAGCATCAGGAGCAAATACCGTAAACCTGAATGTCAATTGTTAAGCATCAACACTCACTTCCGGAAAATCGATCTCGGTGTCCGCAATGTGGTTGGTGTAATTCGTCAGTATGTTCAGTACAACATTTCCCAATATCTCGAACGTGAGACGGGTATCAATTCCGGCTTCCGCAGCGTCAGCCAGATCAGCATCTGTCAGCACACCTTTTTGCACCAGAATTTTATGTGCCAGTGTAACAATGGCTTGATTTCGTGAATTTTCGTGGGTCACATTACGCGCTTGCTGAATGTCATCAGCCGACAACCCGGCTTGCTTACCCAATACCGTGTGGGCAGAGAGACAATATCCGCAACGATTCTCTTGTCCTACTGTCAGTGCAATTAATTCACGCTCAGCCGCAGTCAATTGACCGGAACCAAGGGTCTCCGAAAAGGTCAAATAGGCGTGTAGCAGCTCTGGTGAATGCGCCATTGTCGCAAACATGTTTGGCACCATACCCAGTTTTGCTTTTACCGCACTCAATGTCGATTGCACGACTTCAGGTGCCTGAGCTGTGGCGACAGGTTTGATTCTCGTAGCGTTATTTACATTGGACATCGATTTTCTCCTTGAAGATTAAGTTCGTTTTGTCATGGAACGAAAACAAGGATACGATACGATTTAAATCATTTAGTCTTATTTAATTTGCAGATCGTCTATTTTATCCAAATTAGATGATCAATTTATAGATCGACCAGGAGTCTCGCGTTGGATAAACTTGGCCCTCTTTTCAGCTATTTTTCTCCTCGCGCAGAAGTGTTCCATGCGGGAACACTCTGCCATAACACCGATTACCAGTCCGGAAAGGGGTGGGGATATCTGCATTTGCTGCGCAGGGGGGAAATTACGGTTCGTAATGGTGAGCGAACGGCGATTGCTGTCAGCGAACCCAGCATTTTGTTCTATCCTCGCCCATGCTGGCACCGGTTCGACGTGGATGAATCTGCACCGCCAGATCTGGTCTGCGCAACGATCAACCTGGGCGGCAGCGTGGGACACCCTTTGAGTAACATGTTGCCGGAATACCTTGAGATTCCAATTTCGGAAGCGCCCTCTCTACAGAACGCGATGGAACTTCTGTTCGCTGAAGCATTTAATGATCTTTGTGGACGAAAAGTCGCGCTGGACCGGTTAATGGAATACGTTTTGATCCTCTTAGTTCGATATTTAATCAACACTGAAAACTATCAAAGTGGCGTAATTGCCGGATTGGCTCACCCCAAGCTGGCACTTTCACTCAATGCCATACACAAGTACCCGGACCGAAACTGGTCACTGGAAACCCTAGCGGATGAAGCCGGCATGTCCAGAGCCAGCTTTGCCAAACATTTTCGCACCACGCTGGACTGCACACCACTGGACTATCTGACCTCCTGGCGGCTCAGCATTGCACAAAGCCTGTTAAAAAGGGGGCAATCCATCAAAGCGACCGCCCCCAAAGTGGGCTATCAAAGTGCTGCAGCATTCACACGGGTTTTTGCTCAACGAATGGGCATCAGCCCGTCTGCTTTTCAACAGGCCCACGAATAAAGTCAATCACTTTTTCAGGAGTCAGATGGACATTCAGAAGCCTAGGGAGGGGCTTTAACAGTTAACGAAATACTTGACTAAACCTACTCATATACAGTAGCTTGTACAGTATTGTTTTCTCATGGATGGAGGTGATGATTATGGCTGAATTTCTATCGATAGGCGCTGCCGCTTTTCTGCTGGGTGTGGCCGTTTCCACCCTTCGTTGCTGGGAAAAAGAATCACGATTTTTCTCAGATTTCCGTACGCCGGGTGGCCATCGTCGTTACGCGCTTGATAAACTTTTAGCCTTTTGCGGTCAGTCGACTGCTAATGAGCAACGCAGAACAATCTGTTATGCACGCGTCTCTTCTCATGATCAGAAAAAAGATTTGCAAACGCAAATTGCTCGCTTGCAAAAACATGCCAGAGAGGCTGGCTATGAAGCTGTCGAAACCATTGATGATCTTGGCTCAGGATTAAACTATAAAAAACGGGGATTAAAGCGATTAATTAAGTTGATTTGTCAGCGTAAGGTAAAACGACTGGTTATCGTTCATAAAGATCGCTTACTCCGATTTGGGGCTGAATTGTTATTTGCGCTTTGCCAGTTTTACGGTACGGAGGTTGTCATTCTTGAGGAAGTTGAAGAAAACTTTGAACAGCAACTTTGCCATGATGTGTTAGCGTTAATGACGGTCTTCAGTGCGCGATTGCATGGTTCACGTAGTCGTAAAAATCAACGAGCCGTCGCCTAGTGGATACGCCAACGAAAACACTCACCTTTGAAACCCGGCTTAATTTGATTCATGAGCAGGATGCGGCATTGTGCCACTATGCCGAGCTGTGGAATCAAGTGAAGTTTCGTTGGTTTGCTAACTTACAAAAGCCTAAAGCCCAGCAATTGAGTCGTACCCAGTTTATGCATGAAATGGGGATGCCGTTCAGCTATCGGGTGTTTCAAGGCGTCCGGCAAAGCATTAAAAGTTTAATCCAGTCTTACCAAACCAATCGAAACAACCGGCTGGTGACGCTGGAAGTTAAAATCAAACAGCTGGAGAAAACGCTCAACAAACTAGAGAAGCGCTGTGATCATGTTGCAGAGAAAGGCTGCCCGCAACAGGCCAAAAAACTTCGCAACACACTACGACAGAAGGAAGTGAAACTGCGTCGTTGGCAGCGAAAGCAGGCCGCCTTGGTGGCCGAAAAACAGGAAAATAAAACCCCCATTTGTTTCGGCGGTCGAAAGCTGCTGAAAGAGCGACAAACACTAAAATCCAATGAAGGGATCAGGGATTGGCAATGTCGCTGGCACGAAGCGCGACACCGTGAATTTCTATTAGTGGGTTCTCATGATGAATCCTGGGGCTGTCAAAATGCCCAGCTATCGCCCAGTGAGCAAGATGATGCTTACCAGCTAAAACTCCTGGTACCCCATCAATTACGCGCTACGTTCGGCACGACCATTAACATTGATTGCCTGAAATTCAAGCATGGTAAGGCGGCTATTGCCCAAGCCGTCTGGCAGAATCAGGTTAAAAAACTCGATAAATCAATCAAAGGGCAACCCCTGAGTTTTCGATTTAAGCGAGACAAAAAAGGTTGGCGGTTACTCGTTAGCGTGGAAGTGGCAGGACCAACAGCGCAAGCAGAGTGGATCGATGCTGATCAAGGTGTCATTGGTGTGGATGTCAACCCGGATCACTTAGCGGTCGTCGAGCTGGATCGGAACGGTAACCCACTGCAACACCGAACGTTTGACTTACCTTTGCACTATAAGAATGATGCTCAACGAGCGGCTATTATTGGGGATGCCGTACGAGACCTGATGGACTTTGCCGCACAGCAAGGTAAAGCGGTGGTGATCGAAAAGCTGGATTTTCAGCAAAAGAAACGGCAATACCAAAAGCAGGATCATCCTCAGTATGCCCGCATGTTGAATGCCTTTGCTTACGGTAAGATCAAGGACTTGATTGAAACGCAAAGCATTAAACGCGGCATACGCCTTTATCACGTCAATCCGGCTTATACCTCATTACTGGGGCGGATGAAGTATCGCGATCGACACGGTTTTTCAGATCACCACGCGGCCGCGTTAGTGATTGGTCGTCGGCATTATGGCTTTAAAGAAAAGCCGCCAAAACAACTCATTGGTATTAACGCGAAGGGTACCGTTAAGACCGAGCATCCGCCTGTAAGGATGGCGCTCGGGGATTATCAGTATTACAACAAACTTCAGCGTTGGTACCAACCACTCGAAAAATCATTAGATTTTCTGAGTGGCTGGCGTCACTTTCGTCGTGTGAATCGGGTTAGTTACTCCGTCGAGGCTCGCCTTGATGGTAGACCGGGCATGAGTCCCGACTTGATTCAGGAAAGCGTAACCCTGCTTTCCGCGCACCCTGCGCTGTAGGGATAGGCTCGTTTAAACCTTGAGTAGGTTTAAGCAGGTTTATGAAAACGGTTTTAGCCACGAGTTAACTCCAAAATTTCACCTGCTGTCAACCGACCCTTTGTTATACCTCGAACGGCAGCAAACGGGTTGCATTGATCTTTATTGACCAACTCGACCTTATCACCCACGATTACAAACTCTACATTGGTTTTGCCTGGTGTTATTTGAAGAAAATCTCGTATTTCCTTGGGAATTGTGGTTTGCCCTTTGACCGTGACGCTGCTCATAACTACCTCTTAGTATTACGGTTTAGAAATATGGTAATACGGGGAGCTGTGAACTACACATATTTTTAGCATTCTAACCTGATTGAATCATAAAACAGGTCGCACTAAGGTGAAACTCTACGTCCTCCAAGGCTTTGGGGTCATGCTGCTTCGCGTTAAAATCAGGTTTTTCTGGTAGTTTGTAAACTGGCTTGAAGAAATAATGATTGGGCTGTTACTATCAATTTGAAGTAATTGAATTTTTGATAGTGTGCCTGCGATGTTGCATTCATGTCTATGTGATATCAAACCCAATGGGTTTGCCCAGATGTGCAAGATAGATTTTGCTGATATCATTACCTTGGTTGTTTAAAGGAGATTTCAAGATGAGCGCTTTCGACGAAGTAAAAGATCATCCTGCAAAAAAGCAAGAACAGAAAGGAAGCGGGCCGGAAGGCTTAACTGTTAATGAAATGGAAGAGTTAAAGAAAGCGATGACTGAAGCACGGAAGACGGTCAAAAATCGTGGTCAAGGAGGATTTCAGGAGTATGTCGGTTAAGATATTTTATGGAGCTGACCTATTAGAAAAGAAACACATCCCCGCTGTTAAACATGTTATTCAAGCATTCAAAGAGTACAAGGAAACGAACAATCCAGGGACAATGTTCGGTCGAGATGCAATCACATACCGCCCACGATCAGCTTTCGAAGAAGATATTCACCACGTTCACCTATTGAACAAGCAAGAGTTCAAACTTAAGAAACTATACTTGAGGGACAAGTACAGCCGAACAAGTGATTCATGCTTGTTTTATTGTCCCGGTTTCAGACACGCGGACTATTACCTGGCGTTAACAATAATTTGGCAGGATGCACACTCATTTATGGATGAACGACATGACATACTCAATCAGTATGCTGAAGAGGCACTTAGATTCAGGAGCATTTACTAATGATGAATATTGAATGGGTAAAATCTGCACCTACTGAAGAAGGTTTTTATATCGTCGCGGTTGAGTACAACAACGGTATCGGTACATGTGCTTGTTCTTATTGGGAGCCTAACAGAGGTTGGTCTCTGAGCAATGAAGGCGAGAACATAGTAGCTCATATCAAGCTGGATAAAATCATCAAAGAACTGCCCTATCCTTGGGACAATTAGACATACTAACTCAGACTTGATCTGACAGTTACCTGTTGACTACCGTGTCTGTCAGATTAGTCTATCCATCACTTGTATTCGAAATTAATAATCCACAAGCTTGCACATTCAATTCTTCAAACTCCGCCCAAGTATAAATCTGCTTATAGTTCTATTCTAACTGCACACTAATTCTACAAATATCCGGCCTATCCTCATAAATCGTGCATAGATTCTTGGTATTCAGATATCCCCCAGTGGCAGGAAAGACAAGTATGGTAGTCAGCGTCAATCTCTTGGAATAATAACCGCTTATTCTAAATATTGGCACATGAACTCACTACCGTAAAATGGCATAAATTAGACACGGGTTTTTGCTCAACGAATGGGCATCAGCCCGTCTGCTTTTCAACAGGCCCACGAATAAAGTCATTCACTTTTTCAGGAACCAAATCAGTATGCTGGGGCCTAATACAATCACATAATTCTCAACGTAGGAGTCACCGTTAAAAATGGAAAATAATACCGATCAGAAGTTCACAAAAGGCCTGCATCACCTGGGTCTAACCGTACCCGATGTAGCTATTACGGCAGCATTTTTTGTTGATCAGCTGGGCTTCATGATCGTCGGTGAAAAGCCGGATTATCCTGCAATTTTCGTCAGTGATGGCACAATTATGCTGACGCTTTGGCAAGCCCAATGCGAAACGCCCAACCCATTTGATCGTAAAAATGTTGTCGGGCTGCATCATTTTGCGTTAAAGGTTGAGAGTAAAGCCAAGCTGGATGAACTCTACCAAACCTTTTCAACATTACCGGAGATTGCAGTTGAATTCGCTCCGGAAGCACTGGGTGGCTCAGGAGCGGTGCACATGATGTGCACAATTCCAGGTGGCTTAAGAGTTGAGTTTATTGTTACGCCCTGATACTCAACATTAGATTCGTGCATACAGATTGCCCGAAAAGCGCTTCATGAATCTGAAGCGCTTGTGATACGGGAAGTACTGTCGATTTATAACACGCTTTCGACCTCCAGCCCGCACCAAAAGAACACATAAACGCCACAAAGCGCACCACCGACGAACAACATTGATCACCTTCGCCACATTGGTCGAAGCAACGCTATCTGACCGAGAAGTAAAATCGCGGAGTTCTTTCGAAAAATATATTTTCGCTGACTTACAACGACTTACCCCTTTATGAGTATTTACCCAAGGCTAAATTGACGACTAGCATTCAAGCTTGGCACTTCCTTTGCTCTGGAATACCTTGCAGGACATTCTTGGCAAAACGCCAATATGAAGGGTGATCCAACGTCTCGCGAAACCTGGAAATCAGCACATTGCGCCGGACGGTAGATCATCAACACCTGAACAATTTGCAATAGATGGCTAGGGTTCCGGCCGGTTACAACTGGCGACAGGTCCGAGAGCTATCGACCTTTCAAGTGACATTTCTGCACTTGGGCACCACCCAATTCAGAACGGAAGGTTACACGGCGGGATAAAAGCCCGGGAGGATTAAATGGCAGTAATGCCAGGAATGCCTCGCTGCGTAATCGACTAACCACTTGGGAGAAGCCCATGAAACGCCTCTTTTCACGTCTTTTCATCACCACTTTTGCAATCGCCTTTTTGAGCAATGCGCAAGCAATCTCAGCAAAAACCGATTTCAAAATATGCTGGTCTATCTACGTAGGCTGGATGCCCTGGGAATATGGTGCTACATCCGGCATTGTGGACAAATGGGCCAAGAAGTACGGGATCAACATTGATGTCGTGCAAATCAACGACTATATCGAATCCATCAATCAGTATACAGCAGGTGGTTTTGATGGCTGCACCATGACCAATATGGATGCACTGACAATCCCTTCCGCTGGAGGTGTGGACTCTACGGCATTGATTGTAGGTGACTTTTCCAATGGCAATGATGCCGTTATTCTGAAAAACAAATCAACTCTCGCGGATATCAAAGGACAAAACGTCAACCTGGTCGAACTCAGTGTCTCCCACTACCTGCTCGCCCGAGGACTGCAATCCGTGGGCCTCTCGGAACAGGACATCAGTGTCGTGAATACCTCAGATGCCGATATGGTTGCGGCATACACCACCAATGATGTAACCGCTGTCACCACCTGGAACCCCCTTGTTAGCGAAATTCTGAGCATGCCCAACAGCCAGAAAGTGTTTGATAGCGCGCAAATTCCAGGCGAAATAATTGATACGCTGGTCGTAAACACCCAAACCCTGAAGGACAATCCAAAATTCGGCAAGGCACTCGTCGGCGCATGGTATGAAATCATGGCCAAAATGAGCCAGGAAAAAGCAGTTCGTGAGCATATGGGCAAAGCCTCCGGAACCGATCTGAAGGGATACGAAGCCCAACTGGCATCCACCAAGATGTTCTACTCCCCTACCGATGCCGTTTCTTTTGTCGACAGCCCTGAATTGAAAAAGACCATGCAATACGTCGCTGAATTTTCCTTTAAACACGGGTTACTGGGCGATGGTGCTCCAGACGCAGGTTTTATCGGCATTGAAACACCCTCGGGCATTTACGGCGATGCAGGCAACATCCAGCTGCGCTTTGACTCCAGCTACATGAAAATGGCTGCAGAAGGCAAGCTGTAAGCATATAGACCCATGCAAACCGCCAGTGGAAAACAGAGGCAATCGTCATGAAAAGATTGATCAATGAACATCCGAGCAGGCCCTTTAAAATCATTCTGGGTGTGATCCCTTTTATTCTGCTCCTCGCGTTATATCAGTGGGGATCGGATGTCCGAAAAGCCGAGAATGAGCGGGATAAGTTACTACCAAGCTTTTCAGAAATACATGAGGCGATGGATCGCATGGCATTGACCCCCAGTAAAAGAAGCGGTGAATATTTGTTCTGGCAAGACACCCTGAGCAGTATGCAACGTTTGTTGATCGGGATTGGCATTGCCGCGGCGATTGGCCTGCTGGTCGGTTTACTCACGGGCGCGATACCCCTGCTCGGCGCACCGCTTAACCCGTTAGTGACCGCGATATCACTCATCCCCCCCATGGCAATTTTACCCATACTTTTTATTGTGTTCGGGCTGGGGGAGGTTTCTAAAGTGGCGTTGATCGTGATTGGTGTCGCGCCATTTTTGATCCGTGACCTCTATCAGCGCACCCGGGAACTTCCCTCCGAACAACTGGTGAAAGCACAAACGCTGGGCGCGCACTCCGGACAAATCATTTTACGGGTACTGCTGCCCCAGGTCATGCCCCGACTCATTGACAGTGTGCGCCTGAGCCTGGGTGCCGCATGGTTATTTTTGATAGCAGCCGAAGCCATCGCGGCAACCGACGGCCTGGGGTATCGCATCTTCCTGGTACGCCGCTACCTTTCGATGGATGTCATCCTGCCCTATGTCGTCTGGATAACCTTCCTGGCCTTCATATTGGACTGGATACTCATCAAGACCAGCCGGCAGTTTTTCCCGTGGTATCACGCAGCTAAATAGTACTACACAGCTATATAGTACTACACAGCTAAATAGTAATAGAGAGCCTCAGACTATGAGCACAAATAGCCCTACAACCACGAGCAACAGGACGTTGATTGAGCTTAACCATCTCGGTAAGTCCTATGACGACCACATTGTCCTCGAAAAACTCAATGCCAAAGTCAATGAGGGCGAATTCGTCACACTGGTCGGCACCTCCGGCTGCGGTAAAAGTACGTTTTTGAAACTGCTACTGGGTACCGAAACCGTGTCCACCGGCGAATTATTACTGGATGGCAAACCCATTAGCAACGAACCCGGTCCGGATCGGGGTATCGTCTTTCAGAAATATTCAGTATTCCCCCATTTGAGTGTGCGCGAGAATGTCGTGATCGGCAAAGAGTTCGTCGAAAACCGAATTCTGGGCCGCGTCTTCGGAAAAAAACGGAAGTTGTTACTCGAAGAAGCGGATCAATGGCTGGAGACCGTTGGCCTGAGTGCCGCCCGACATAAATATCCCCATGAACTTTCCGGCGGAATGCAACAACGTCTGGCAATCGCTCAGGCGCTGATCAAACACCCCCGAGTCTTATTGCTGGATGAACCCTTTGGCGCCCTTGATCCGGGTATCCGTAAAGATATGCACAAAATGGTGCTGGAACTCTGGCAACAACACAAACTCACCGTATTTATGGTGACCCATGACCTGAACGAAGGTTTTTATCTCGGTACACGGCTCTGGGTGTTCGACAAGGTTCGACTGGATCCCCATGCCCCGGAACGCTTTGGCAGTACGATCACATTCGACTTGCCCGTCGGAAAAGTTGACCAGACCAGCTACCAGAGTATCGATCAAACCCTGGAACATTCAAGACAACAACTTGGGGTCTGCTGATCACCATGTCCCCGATTCTGGAGAGAGATCATGACGCTTGATGTCATTAATCCGAATGCGGCAGAGTGCCGCTACCAAACGACGCTAAACAGCGGCCAACACTGGTCACTGCTCGTCAGACGAGACATACAGATGACGCTGACCGACCTGAGTGGCGGCTCAAATGTCGGTATGCTCTTGTACAATCCAACCCAACTAAGCGAAAAATATAATGCGCCGGATACCCTGAAGTGCCAGCACACCTTCAAGCTGACCCGGGGGCATTGTCTGTACTCTGATATGGGACGGATTTTTTGTTCCATCATCGAAGACACGTTCGGCTGGCACGACACTGTCTGTGGCAACAGCCATTCGAGTCACATCCAGGCACGCTGGGGGGCACGAAACTATCAGCAGGACCGGAATGACTGGCACCAGAATGGTTACGACAGCTTTCTGGTCGAACTCGCTAAATACAATCTAACCCGTCGGGACATGGCAGCCAATCTCAACTGGTTTAGCGAGGTGGGGGCGTCCGATGATGGACAGCTTGCACTCAAACGCCATTCGAAAAAGGACGACAGGGTTACCCTGCGATTTGAAATGGACACATTGGTGGTATTGCATACCTGCCCTCACCCTTTGAGCGAAGCAGGTCATTACCCGAGAACATCAGTACAGCTGGAACTGATGCAAAGCCAACCCATGGCGGCGGATGACCCCTGCCTCAATTACTGCCAGGAAAATCAGCGGGGGTTCGAGAACAATAGCTTGTACCACTTTGGTTTACAGACCCTGTATCGGAGCATGCCATGATTAAAGAAAGCCCCCGCGCTTGCAGCACAGCAATTCAGCGAGACATTGTCCCTGCCGGAGATTACTACATACAAATAATCAAACAAGGTCAAACGGTTCGTCTGGTTGATCTCGAAGGTAATCAGGCGGCGGATACCCTGTTCTACTCTGCGAATGATCCTGGCGAGCGCTACAGCGCAACAGACACCATTCGGGAACAGGGCAATCTGTACCTTACCGCCGGAAGCATATTAAAAACGAACGAGAACAATGATCTGCTCGAAATCGTTGCCGATACCTGCGGGCGCCACGACACCGTAGGCGGTGCCTGCGCCAGTGAATCCAATACGGTACGCTACGATCTCGAAAAACGCGGTATGCATGCCTGTCGTGACAGCTGGATGCTCGCGATTCAGGAGCACGAAGAATTTGGCCTCGGCAAAGCCGATATCACCCACAACATTAACTTTTTCATGAACGTCCCGGTGACACCAGAGGGCAAGCTGACGTTTGAAGACGGCATTTCCGCGCCGGGAAAATACGTTGAACTCAAAGCACTGATGGACACCATCATGCTGATTTCGAACTGCCCGCAACTCAATAACCCCTGCAATGGTTACAACCCGACCCCGATTGAAGTGCTGATCTGGGACTAGGGTCATGGGTTTCATACTCCGATGACCTGTTGACGCCTCAGGACGACCTGAGACGGCATCGCTAATCGCGGGACGACCCGCACGATAATGGTAGCAACAGACATGTTTGAGAAGGTTTTGATCGCCAATCGCGGCGCGATTGCCACACGGATTATCCGGACCTTGAAAGCCATGGGAATCCGCAGTGTTGCGGTTTACCATGATGCCGACGCCCAATCTCTGCACGTTCAACAAGCCGATGAAGCAGTCTGTTTGGGAGCGGGCACGGTATCCGAAACGTATCTGGATATTGACAGGATTATCCGGATCGCCATCGAAGCCGGGGCAGAAGCGATCCATCCCGGCTATGGATTCCTGAGCGAAAATACTGACTTCGTTGCACGCTGTGAAGCGGCAAAGATCTCCTTTATCGGCCCTACAGCAGATCAGATAGCCATGTTTGGCTTGAAACATGAGGCCCGACGTATCGCAGATGAAGCCCAAGTGCCGCTGGTACCCGGCTCCCCTTTACTCACGGATCTTGAAAGCGCGATTGCCTGGGCCAGCGAAGTCCATTACCCCGTTATGTTGAAAAGCACCGCTGGCGGTGGCGGAATCGGCATGCAGGTTTGCGAATCTGAGCAGGACTTAATTCAGGCCTGGGAAAGTGTCAGACGACTAAGCGCCAACTATTTTGCCAATGACGGTGTTTTCCTCGAAAAATACATTCGACAGGCTCGGCATATCGAAGTACAAATCATCGGTGATGGTCAGGGCTCGGTAATCTCATTAGGTGAACGGGACTGCTCTGCACAACGCCGAAACCAGAAAGTGATCGAAGAAACCCCGGCCCCCGGACTCTCTGACGCGCTACGTTCCGATTTGCATCAGACCGCCGAACGGCTAATGGCCTCTGTCAACTATCGAAATGCCGGTACTGTTGAATTCATACTGGATGCAGAAACCGGTTCATTCTACTTCCTGGAGGTTAACACCCGTCTGCAAGTCGAACATGGGGTTACGGAAATGGTCTGGGGTGTTGATTTGGTGGACTGGATGATTCGTCTGGCTGCCAATGAGATGGAATCACTCGAAGACCGCAAGCGCAACCTCATGCCAAAAGGCCATGCGATACAAGTGAGAGTCTATGCCGAGGATCCATGTCTCGACTTTCAACCCAGTGCAGGCCTTTTAACCGAAGCCGACTGGCCTGAAGTAGCGGATGTGCGCATTGACCATTGGCTACAACCCGGGCTTGAAGTGACTGCCCTGTTTGACCCGATGCTGGCGAAAGTGATTACGTTACGCGAAGACCGTACCCGTGCGCTATCTTCGTTGAAAGCGGTGCTGACCGATATTAAACTCTATGGCGTGGAAACCAATCTAAACTACGTTGGTAATATCCTGAACAGTGCGGTTTGCCAATCGGGGCAGTTGTTAACCCGGTCGCTGGGAGAAATGACATTCCACAGTCCGAGAATTCATGTACTGAGTAGCGGGACACAAACCACAATTCAGGACTTTCCGGGTCGAACCGGTTTCTGGCATATTGGTATTCCACCCTCAGGCCCGATGGACAGTGTGAGCTTTCGACTTGCGAATCGTTTACTCAATAATCCAAATTCCGCCGCGGGAATGGAAATCACCCTGAATGGCCCCACTCTGCGTTTCGATAGCCCAACCCGTATCGTCTTAACCGGTGCCACAATTGAGGCTAAACTGAATGGTGAAGATATCGCCATGAATCACGTTGTTACCGTTCATGCCGGACAGACACTGATGTTGGGTAAAGTCGTCGGGGCTGGTGCACGAACTTACCTCGCAGTCCACGATGGATTTTATTGTCCCGACTACCTGGGTTCCAAAGCGACATTTACACTGGGTCAATTTGGCGGGCATGCCGGGCGAGCGCTCCGGGCGGGGGATGTCCTGCGCTTGAATGAGTCCACACCCCGACAGGCAATCGATCCGTACCCCGTTCTCAACCCAACAACGTCCCAAGTAAACACCTGCATTCCCGAGATTCACGACAGCTGGGCGCTTCGGGTTATTTACGGCCCCCACGGCGCACCGGATTTTTTCACCGACAACGATATCAAAACCTTCTTTGATCATGAGTGGCAGGTTCACTACAACAGCAGCCGAACCGGTATTCGCCTGATTGGCCCTAAACCTGAATGGGCGCGCGAAACCGGAGGAGAAGCCGGTTTACACCCATCCAATATCCATGATAATGCCTATGCGTTCGGTACCGTCGATTTTACCGGTGACATGCCCGTTATACTCGGCCCGGACGGCCCATCCCTGGGTGGCTTTGTATGCCCCGCGACAGTGATTCAAGCGGATCTCTGGAAACTGGGACAACTCAAGGCCGGGGCCAAGGTTCGCTTTGTTCCGATCAGTTACGATCAGGCCGTTTCGTTGGAAGCAGAACAAACAAAAGCGCTGGAAAATCTGCAGCCGTTGCCCGATTGCCCGCTACCGGAAACCACTGCAATCGAACACCTGCCCTCGCCGGTTATCCACCAGACCCGACTCGGAGAGGATACCGTTACGTGCCGTCTCGCAGGTGACCACTTTCTGCTGGTTGAACTCGGGCCATTGGAACTGGATATTGCCATTCGCTTTAAAATTCACGCTTTAATGCGATGGCTGGAAACAAACCCGACACCCGGAATCAGGGAACTGACCCCTGGTATCCGATCTCTCCAGATTCACTACGATAGCCAGGTACTGCCTCTGAACAAGGTCATCGCAAAGATCGATCAAGCGCTGGAACAACTTCAAGACCATACCGATATGTCTGTTCCGGCACGGATCGTACATATCCCGTTAAGCTGGGATGATGAAGCCTGCCGGATCGCGATTGAAAAATACACCCAGTCCGTGCGCCCGAATGCACCCTGGTGTCCGAGTAATCTTGAATTTATCCGCAGAATTAATGGCCTGCCAGATCTGGCTGCAGTAAAAAAGATTGTGTTCAGTGCGAGCTACCTTGTCATGGGCTTGGGCGATGTGTATCTGGGAGCGCCTGTCGCCACCCCGCTTGATCCGAGACACCGCCTGGTCACAACAAAATACAATCCGGCCCGCACCTGGACCGCAGAAAACTCTGTAGGAATCGGGGGCGCCTACCTTTGTATCTATGGCATGGAGGGGCCCGGCGGCTATCAGTTTGTCGGTCGAACGTTGCAAATGTGGAATCGCTACAAAAAAACCGACGAATTCGAAGTGCCCTGGCTCTTGCGATTCTTTGATCAGATCCGGTTCTATGAAGTTAGCGCCGATGAATTAAAACAAATACGCCAGGATTTTCCTCTGGGGCAATACCCTCTGAAGATTGAGCAAACCACCTTTAATCTGAAAACCTATCAGGACGAACTTAAGCAACAGCAGGCAGCCATTGAAACATTCCAGCAACAACGGGAACAAGCCTTCAACGAAGAGTTACGCCAATGGCGCGAACAGGGCCAGTTAACCTTCGAACAGGATACCCATGAAGCCAGCTCAGACACCGAGACGCTCCCGGTAGACGTTACCGGAATCGAAAGTCCGATATCCGGTAGCGTCTGGCAAATAAAAGTCAATCCGGGGCAACAGGTCACAGCAGGCGACACGATACTGGTTCTGGAATCCATGAAAATGGAAATTGAGGTGTACGCCAACACTGACGGAACAATTGAGAAAGTATTGAAAGAACCGGGGCAACCCGTCACAGCGGGTCAAACTGTAGTCTGGATGAAAGCATAATTCGTTTAGGGAGCTCCACATGACACATCATATGAATACTGACAATACCGAAAATCTTTCGATTCAGGCTTTGCGTGCAGCCTACCGTAACGGTTTAACACCACAAGCACTGATCCCGCGACTACGTGAACAGGCACTGGTTCAATCTGAATTCAATGCCTGGATCACGGTTCTGGATCAGGAAACATTGCAAACCTATATCAACGCCCTGGAAGGAAAGTCAGCTGCAGACCTGCCATTATACGGGGTACCTTTCGCCATCAAAGACAATATTGATCTTGCGGGTGTACCAACCACAGCAGCTTGTCCGGATTTCAGCTATACCCCCGACGAAAATGCCCCCGTTGTACAACGGCTAATCGATGCCGGGGCCATTCCGCTCGGAAAAACAAACCTCGACCAATTCGCTACCGGATTGGTCGGCACACGCTCTCCCTATGGTGAGGCAAAAAACAGCTTTAACCCCGAATACATTTCAGGTGGTAGCAGCGCCGGATCAGCCATTGCCACCGCCCTTGGTCAAGTCAGCTTTGCGCTGGGTACCGATACAGCGGGTTCCGGGCGCGTCCCCGCAGCACTGAATAACCTGGTTGGCCTGAAACCCGGTAAAGGCCTGATCAGCACTCGGGGTGTGGTGCCAGCCTGCCGCAGTCTGGATTGTGTAAGCCTCTTCACGTTAAATTGTGATGATGCCGCAACCCTACTTGATATTGTCGCCCAATTCGACCCGCAGGATCCGTTTTCCCGGCTCAACTCGCACCTGAACCGAGCACGTTACTACCCCGCTAAAAACGAGTCCGGCTTCACATTCGCAGTACCCGAAAACCTGGATTTTCAGAATGATGATGAAACCCGGGCGCTTTTTATAGCCGCTATGGAGCGCCTGCAGGAACAAGGCGGAACAGCTGTGAAAATCGACTTTTCACCTTTTCTGCAAGCAGCTCAGCTTCTCTATCAAGGTCCGTGGGTAGCAGAGCGGGCGCTGGCGACAGCAAAGGTACATCAGTCCGCGATGCTCCCGGCTATTCGGGAAATAATCGGACAGGCAGACAATTTTAAAGCCACCGATTGCTTTACCGCGCAATACACATTAGCGGCCCTCAAACGTACCTGTGATGCCTTGATACGTAACGTGGATTTTGTATTAACACCCACGCTTCCGACTACATACACCCGTGCACAGATTAATGACGACCCGATAAAGCTCAATTCAACACTCGGAACCTACACAAACTTTATGAATCTGCTCGACTACGCGGCTGTTGCCATTCCAGCAGGATTTAACGGCGCAACGGTACCCTGGGGTGTCACATTGTTCAGCTTCGAACACACTGAGATTCAATTGCTTTCTTATGGCAGGCAGCTACATCGACACCTGGTTACTCATCAGGGCAATACCCGGCATAACGTGCCCGAAAACGATGAGACGTCACCGTTTCCTGCGCCCAGCGCAAAAACCATTGATGTCGTTGTGTGTGGCGCTCATCTGGCCGGTCAGCCTCTAAACTGGCAACTCACCGAGCGGCAGGCAACACTGGTGCTGCGTACTCAAAGCGCACCTTGTTATGAGTTGTTTGTTTTACCTGATGGCAAAAGACCTGCGATGGTTCGAAACTCTGAACATGGCAGTGCAATTGAAGTCGAAGTATGGCGCATGCCTCAGGAGAATTTTGGCAGCTTCGTCGCAGGCATACCCACGCCATTGGGTATTGGCAAGGTAGAACTTTCGGATGGCCAAATTTTACCGGGGTTTATTTGCGAGGACAGTGGCACAGTTGGTGCCCAGAATATTACTCGATATGGTGGCTGGCGACGTTGGTTGAGCACTATGGGTTAGTAAGTCACTGACAAATCTCAAACAGACGTGCAGGTAAGACAACGACTCAAAAACAGATTAACTTAAAATAAATCGATCTCACCTGCACTTCGAGACTCCGAAGCTTGCCCTCCCATCTCTGATTCTGCACCGCGCTGTTTCGCCCGTCGCTGGGTATTCCAGACATTTTTGGAACATTCAAAACGACTCATCAATTCTTGTAACTTGTGACCCAGTTTTTTAAGATCATCCGATTTCACGGTATGGAGCTGCGAGTTACTCAGTGCGTCGGAGTTAAGTTGGCCCAAGGCACGCATTGAAAGGTTAACCTCTTCATTCAATTCTCCCTGGGATTTTGCGGCCAATTGAATTGCTTTCGCAGCTGAGCTGATATCCTGCACAGAATCAACAATTGCACTCAGCTGATCTCGGAACTTGTGGGTTTCTTCAACCGCTTCCCGGGTTCGTTCGTTACTGGTTTGAATACTGGTTGTAATCCCTGCTGAAGCATTTTGAATCGCCGATATCATCTCTCTGATTTGTTGCGTTGATTCCTGAGAGCGTTTTGCCAGGGAGCGGACTTCATCCGCAACCACGGCAAACCCTCGACCGGATTCACCTGCTCGTGCCGCTTCAATGGCGGCATTCAATGCCAATAAATTAGTCTGGTCTGCAATGTCGTTGATGACATCAACAATCGAACCAATCCGGGCACTGCTGGTTTTCAAATACCCCAGAACTTCCGATGCCTCATTCATTTGTTGCATCAGCAGATCCATGGTCGTCGTAAACCCTTCCGCCGATTCCTGACACTCAGACACCACATGCTCCGAGCGGGTTTCTACTGCGATAATATTTTCGACTTGCTCCAGAACCTGCTTACTGGCCGAATACATCCTCGATACCCGGTCCGCAACCTGTTCACCGAACGTTGCTTGAAGTGTGGCTTTCTGGGTCATATTGAAATAGGTTTCGGACAGCTCATCCGACATGGGCAATAATCGAGCTGCTGAACCGCCAATTTCGATTAACGAGGCGTCCAGGTGCGTAATACAATCATTCAGGGTCTTAACCAACTGTTGCAGGCCTTTCTCCTGCTGCTCAGGCAAGCGCACATTCAAATGGGTTTTTTGCGCTTCCTGATCGAACATATCCTCCCTGATTGGCCGTAGCGCACTTAGCATCGCTTGGTCAAACCACTTCTTCATAAAATAAACAACGCTGCCCGCTATGAGCAACGTTTTAATAGTGATGAGCAAACTCTCAAGTGGGCTTAAATCCAATGCTCGGGTGAACGAAACTTCCATTGTAATCAAGCCAACCAGTACCACTCCAACCCAAATTTTACGGTTACGTTTAGTTTTACCGAGACTCATATTGCTGCAGCCATGTACCTGGATAACTCCTGAATTCAGTCATACTCGAAATCGATCAAAGGCCTCAACGACCTTGTGGTTCAAGCTTTGCAGTGATGATGCTGTATCCACCGACTGCTGAGACACACCCGTGATGTTTGAAGCTATAGTCGTGATCTGTGTCAGGTTCCGGCTCACATCATCACACACAGTGCGCTGCTCTTCAGTTGCGCTCGCAATCTGGACACTCATATCGCTGATGACCTTCATAGCCTCTGCGATCTGTTGCAAGGCGTCACCGGTACGTGTGCTCATTTCCACATTATCCTGACTGCGATCTTTTGAAGTGGTCATCGCTGTGACCGCTTTTTGAGCGCCGCCCTGAAGTTTTTCAATCATGGATTGAATCTCTTCAGTTGCTTCCTGTGTGCGACTGGCTAACGCTCTCACTTCATCCGCAACGACCGCAAATCCCCGCCCCATCTCACCCGCTCGCGCGGCTTCGATTGCCGCATTCAATGCCAGCAGGTTGGTTTGCTCCGCAATACCGCGAATTACCGCTAACACAGAAGTAATGTTCGCGACATCTTTTTGCAACGAATCCACCGCCACAGCCCCGGTATCAATCTCATGGGCAAGCTGATGAATCGCTTCGATTGCACTTTGTACAATTTCATTGGCCTCAGAGGCTGCTTTATCTGCACTCCCCACAGAGTCTGCCGCTTGCCGGGCATTATCTGCTACGGTTTGCGAGGCAATGCTCAGCTCGTGCGTTGCGGCAGTAACCTGGTCGATCTCGGCATGCTGATCGCCCAGCTCGGCGCCGATATCCACTGCACTGGTGGTCACTTTATTAACCCAGGTCTCCATTTCCTTCATCGAAGAGCGGGTTTCGACAACCAGCGCTCTGATTTTTTCAAAAAAGCGGTTAAATTCAACCGCCAGATCACCCAACTGATCCTGTCGGTCCGTCGGTAGTCTTTTGGTCAAATCGCCATCCCCTTCTGCGATATCTCGAAGTGCTTCAATCACCTGAATCAAAGGCCGGTCAACCAGGGCACGCGCGGCAAACAATAACACCAATGCGACGATCACATCCAGAAACACTGTCTCGGCGACAGATCGCCAAAGCTGCGCAGTGAGTTGCTCTTCGATGTGGCGTTCATCAATCCAGATCTCCACACTTCCAACCGGTTTTTTGTCACCATAATCGTCGAATTCAAGCGCTGACTTCAGTACGCGACCATCCCAATTCTGCCCTCCGTAGGGCGACGCTTTCTTTTCATCCCCCTCAAGCTCGTTATAAATGCCTTTAATGACTTTATCTTTCAAATCCCGAATCAAAATACCCTGAACAAAATTGGCATTTGATTCAGACAACAGGACATTTTCCATTTGGTCAGATTCAAAGTTCCACACTAATCCCGGCAAACTGCGGGACAATCGATGAAGCGCCTGGCCAGATTGTCGTTCCATTTGTTTTTCCAGACTGACTTTAATGTTGCGATAATCATTAAAGCCAAAGCCGATCAAAATTAACGTCAATATACAGACGACAAGGATGACGAGCTTAATACCTATTTGTTTTAGAAATGACATAATTTAGGCTACCAATTAAAATACCTACCGACTTCTATTCCTTATTGGTATTGTTTCATTATGGCCTGGACATCCACTTTCTTGAGCCCTTCATTAAATATTTGAGCAATTTCTTTGCCAAAGTCGTTGTTTTTGAAGCAAATGTACAACTTCTTATTCTCGAGTATTTTTTCATTCATCTGAACATGCTCGGAAAACGGTTTGAGCGATGGATCAGATTTGAGTAAGTATGCAAACACATTCGCATCGATTATGGCCACCGGGACGCGATTACCCGCAACTTTCTTTATATTCGTGGCATCACTGGTCACGGCTTGTACTTTCTGTTTACCTTGCGCGACCCGTGCATCAAACTCGTCGGTATTAACATAGTCCTGAACCACCCCCACGACCAATGGTTGCAAATCTTCCAGTGTCTGCCATGTCACGGGATTATTTTTATTTTCAACCAAGCCCAGGGGTCCACTACCCATTGGGTCGCTAAATACAAATTCATCAGCAACTGCATCAGAATAGTATTCTGGAAAATACCCGGCGTATTGACTTGCATCATTCTTCGCTTCGCTTACAGCTCTGGACCATGGCAGAAAATCGACGACAAGCTCATAGCCCATTGCTTTAAATGCCGCTCTGGCGACAGCTACCGAACTCCCACCTCCAGGTAAATTACGTCCCGCATAGGGAGGCCACTCCAGTGAGGTCAGAGAGATTTTTTTCGTTTGCAGTAATCGGCATGGAAGTCATAAAGAAAGCCAACAGCAAAGCCGAGGCTGATGTGAGCGTGCGGATCATAAATGCTCCTTTACAAGCAAACGTTGACATCCTGATATCAAGATGAGCGCACCTTGCCTGTGACGCTCCCAAAACGAATTCAACCGAACGGTAAAACCTTAAAATGGTTCGCTTTGATCAATTCGTCGCGATGAGATTTGGCCTACTGTCAGTTTAGATGAGAGTAGCTGGAATTCAACTATGAACAGCATCAGTCCGGATAGACTCTACAGCACGAAGTCCACTACTCACCCGACGCCCGGGACGAGTGGCGGAATTCATGTCTATAGATCGTTCCCCGCCTTATCAGGCGAGGCTTCCAACTTTTTAGGCCGCCACTACTGATATAGCAGATTTACGCAGATATCACGGCTCAGGCTGTAGCCGAACAAACAAACCTGTTGGCGCTGAACGCAGCAATCGAGGCTGCTCGAGCTGGAGAAAGCGGGCGAGGTTTTGCCGTTGTCGCAGACGAAGTCCGAACACTTGCCACAAAAACCCATGAGTCCGCGGAAGAAATTGAAACAATGATCCATCAACTGCAAGAAGGCGCAAGCAATGCGGTCGTGGTCATGAAAACAGCAAACGGCTCAGCTGCAGAGGGGGTTCAACAAGTCCAAACCGCGATGACAGCCCTGAATGAAATAGATCAGGAAATCAGCAATATTAACGACCTCAGCGCCTTGATGCGCTCTATATCGGAAGATCAAAGCAAAGCAGCAGAAGAAATTAACGCGACCGTATTAAACATAAGTCACCTAGCCGATAACTCCTCACACCAGGCCTCGGAAACCTCCAAGGTCTCACAAACCTTGAGGCAATTAGCAAATCAGTTGGATGAGCTGGTTTCGGCGTTCAAGATACAATGATGCGCGTTCATTACAAATAGCAAATCTGCTATGGGCTGATTCATTATTCTCATTTTGAACACCTCCCTAGGCCCCTCCATGCTTTAAATTTGATGGTGTTTGCCCCCTTCTTGATTGAAAAAAACTAACGCATCAAGATTGGTGCAAACACCGAAATTCTGCTTTTCCATAGTGCATAACTGAATAAGATTGATAAAGAATTCTCCTCCAGCTCTTTGTCATATTTTTGACACCTTCTTTCTTTATACTCATGGAGTCGCTCTAATATAATGTATTTATTGGTTTTTTTAAAAAACAAAATCAATAGAACTATATATGGTATGCAAACTGCTTAGCATAGAAGCGTCAAATGCAAAAGGAAATAGTCGCGATTTTTTATTGGGGATGGGGATATTCTTCAACATTCCAGTTTGTATTGTGCTGTTACGAACTGCAGGGTTAACAGGGAATGAAAACGCAGTAAGGCAAACCTATTAGTTCGTTAAAGAGGTTTGCTTGCTGCTATTGGGAAATATTAGAAAGGAGATGGAATGATGCGAATCAGTATTTTTGGCCTAGGTTATGTTGGTGCAGTATGTGCGGGATGTCTTTCCGAAAGGGGTCACGAGATTGTGGGTGTAGATATCTCCGAAGCAAAAATCGATTTAATCAACAATGGAAAATCACCGATAGTAGAACCGGGGCTGGAAGCCTTATTGTCTAACGGTGTCCAATGTGGATTGATTCGAGGCACTACCAATGTTGCGGCAGCAATTGCCGAAACCGACGTTACCATGATATGTGTAGGGACTCCCAGCAAACGTAACGGAGACTTGGAACTCTGCTACATCGAAGATGTATGCCGCCAAATTGGTCAGGTATTAAAAAACAAATCTACCCGGCACACGGTGGTAATCCGAAGTACAGTGCTTCCCGGCACTGTAAAAAACATTGTCCTCCCCATATTGGAGGATTGTTCGGGTAAGCGGGCAGGCATTGATTTTGGCCTGGCGATGAATCCGGAATTTCTTAGAGAAAGTACAGCCATAAAGGACTATGACTACCCTCCGATGACGGTTATCGGTGAATTTGACAGTGCATCAGGGGATATTCTTCAAGAAATATATCAAGACCTGGAGGCTCCAATCATCCGGAAGTCGATTGAAGTTGCAGAAATGATCAAATATACCTGCAATGTTTGGCATGCAACGAAGGTTAGCTTTGCCAATGAAATCGGCAACATCGCTAAAGCTTGTGGTGTCGATGGTCGAGAAGTGATGGACGTTGTCTGCAGGGACGAAAAACTTAATATTTCCAAATACTATATGAAACCCGGGTTTGCGTTCGGTGGCTCCTGCCTTCCCAAAGACGTTCGAGCGCTAACCTATCGAGCATCCCAACTCGATGTCGAACACCCACTGCTTGGGTCTATCATGCAAAGCAACTCCTACCAGGTTCGCCGTGCCTATGAAATGGTCGCAGCAACCGGGAAACGAAAAATCGCACTACTGGGATTGAGTTTCAAAGCGGGTACCGATGACCTGCGGGAAAGCCCTCTCGTTGAACTTGCAGAACTGCTGATAGGCAAAGGCTTCGATCTTCGCATCTTCGATCGAAATGTCGAGTATGCCCGGGTACACGGGGCAAACAAAGACTATATCGAATCAAAAATCCCTCACGTTTCATCACTTCTAAGTTCTGATCTAACGACGCTCGCCGAGACATCTGACGTGATTATCCTCGGAAACAGTGATGAACTTTTTGAAACCGTTCTATCCGACTTAAAACCAGGCAAGAAAGTCATTGACCTTGTTGGGTTTATGGAACATTCCTCAGATGAGGAAAAAGAAGGTATCTGCTGGTAACCAGCACCTTCAACTCCAGTCATTTCTTCTTGAATTGAGTCTCGAACAGGTCAGGCAGACTTTAAAGCCGGATCTGTTCGATGCAATTAATCTCGCTGTCGCTCCCGTGGAGGAGCCTCTGCGCGGTTGAATTGTATCAGTATCGGCTCTTTGATCGAACGGCAGGTAAGTAGAAGTGGAAAAACTTAAAGACATAATGAGCAGCACCACTGGGTGGTTAATTTATTTTTCAGCACTGATGGGCCTCGCCTTGCTGTTGCCGGAATCCACCTTCATCCCCGAAACTAAAACGTTTTTATTCGCAATTGGCATCATTGGTATCTGGCGCTACTCGATGGGCGTCGTACATTTTATTCGCGGGATGATTTTTTTGTACATCGTCTTTCCGTTGTATCAACGCAAAATTAAAAAAATGGGTGCTCAAACCAATCCCAGTCATATTTATTTGATGGTCACCAGCTTCCGAATTGACGCATCAACGACAGCGATGGTGTACCAGTCGATTATCCGCGAAGCAATAACCTGTGGACTGCCTACCACCATTGTTGCTTCGATTGTCGAGATGTCAGATGAGTTATTAATGAAATCACTCTGGGAAACCATGGCCCCACCCGAACATATCAAACTGACATTTGTGCGTATTCCTGGCACAGGAAAAAGAGATGGCCTGGCATACGGCTTTCGGGCGATCTCCAGAGACATGCCAGACGACAGTGCAGTTGTCGCTGTAATTGACGGCGACACGGTGTTAGACGAAGGCGTAGTACTCAAGACAGTGCCATATTTCAAACTTTTTCCAAATCTTGGGGGACTGACCACCAATGAATTCTGCGAGGTTCGCGGCAGCTATTTTATGAGTGAGTGGCACAAGCTCCGCTTCGCTCAACGACATATCAACATGTGCTCAATGGCGCTCTCGAAGAGAGTGCTAACCCTGACTGGACGAATGTCCGTTTTTCGAGCAAGTGTGGTGTCACAACCGGAGTTTATTGCTGATGTCGAAAGTGACTCGCTAAAACATTGGCGCCTGGGAGAATTCAAATTTCTGACCGGGGACGACAAATCCAGCTGGTTCAGCTTGATGCGTCTGGGTTACGACACATTCTATGTGCCCAATGCCTCGGTTAATACCGTGGAGCACCCACCTGATCCCAGATTTATTCGTGCCAGTCGTCAGCTCATGTTCCGCTGGTATGGAAACAATTTGAGACAAAACAGTCGTGCGACAAAATTGGGACCACAACGGTTGGGCTGGTTTACCTACTACGTATTGTTTGATCAACGCATATCCATGTGGACCAGCTTACTCGGAATTTCAGTTGCCGTGATAGCTGCGACAAAATATCACATTGGATTTTTGATTGCTTACTTATTATGGGTTGGTATTACACGGATGGCACTAACCCTACTGCTTCTGGCTTCAGGGCATAACGTTGGGCCAGCATACCCGTTGATGCTGTATTACAACCAGATATTTGGTGCCATTATGAAAATTTATGTGTTTTTCCGATTGGATCGGCAGTCATGGACTCGCCAACCAACCCAGTTGAAACGGAATCTCGCTTCATTTCAACAATGGTTTAACCGTTGGTCTTCACGCAGCATGACGTTTTCAGCCTTGAGCTTATTCGGGGCAATATTGATTACTCTGGTTTAAATCTCTGGCCAGGGTCATTTGCCCACTTAGGGTATACGTTTTATTGAACGATCCAATTCACTAAACGATTCACTCGTTAAATAAGGATGTTGTAATGAATATTGCACTGAACACAAATGTTGTCCATGAATCAGAAGCACAACGTCAACATGCACGCGTGCGCTTACCCGCCAGCTTAAAACTTAGCACCACCGATGGCGCTCGTCAGACATTCAAACTCAAGGATATCTCTGCCGGCGGGTTTAGTCTTGAGGCAGAAACCCCAACACTAGAAATGAACAAAAGTTACACCGGTGCGCTGGCATTCGTCGTTGATGCACTGGAAATTTCGTTAGAGATCCACTTTATTGTCCGGGACATCCCCAGAGATACTCAACTTGTACGTTGTGAGTTCGAGAACCTTGGTGCTCAGGAAACCTCGACATTACGCCATTTAATCACCTCCTACCTGAACGGATCAATCGTCACCATGGGAGAAGTATTGAATACACTTTCGCGGGAGAATTTCACCCGGGAGAGAAAGCAAAAGGGCAATGCAGGACTCAACTTTTTCGCACGGTTCAAGGCTGCGACACTGAGCACGTTTTGGTTCATCGTAGGACTAGCGGCATTTGGCCTGGCATCGAGTCAAATTTATGACAATTATTTTTTAACCAAGGCAACTTCTGCAAAAGTTATCATCGAGACAATTAATGTCAGCATGCCGAGAGAGGGTATCGTCAACAGCCTGATCACTGACAACCAAACTTCTGTGGAAGCTGGCACAGCAATTGCGACCTATAAAACACCGTTGGTCGATGCCCTTAAACTTGAATTTAACTCCGATGACCCTAAGCAGGCGGCCGCAATCAATGAAGTATTGAGCCGAAGTGCAGAGGGTACGGTTTCCAGTCCCTGTGACTGTGAGATCCTCAAGTCTCACTTCATTGCTGGCGAATACGCCAATAAAGGTGATGCGCTTTTCACGCTAACCCAACAGAAATCTAAACCTCAGATCAGCGCTTACTTCAACTACAAAGATTTGGAACACATCCAGGTCAATCAAACTGTCCATGTAACCGTTGCCGGAAGTCCCCAGACCATTACCGGTCAAATCAAAAGCATTCAAATGGCAGAAGATAGTGGAATCATAGATTATGTGAATACCTCTTCGGTCAATGCAATTGTGGAGCTCACGGAAGTGTTACCTGCAGATTTCTGGTTGAGACCAGCAACGGTAACGGTTGCCCCCAAAACGGTCGACAAGATCTCCAATTGGGTAGTATCCATATGGTAATAACACATAAAAAGCGCCAGCACTTGCAAGCGTGCTCACCACGTAAAATACTGCTTACTCTCATGCTGACCGTCGGCATTCAGGCATGTAGCAATTTACCCAGTATCGAAAAAGCAGACCATGCTTATGCGAATGGTGATTATGAGTTGGCACGGGAAATTTATTCTGCATTGGCGAAACGAGGCTTTCCGGATGCTCAAATTGCACTGGGCGATATGTATTTCAGAGGACTGGGCGTAACCGTAAACCGGCGAGAAGGTAGACGTTGGTATGCAACTGCTGCCGAGTCAGGAGACACTCGCGCCCAACAGCGTTATGCCAAATCGCTCATTGCAACCACAACAACGGAGACTGCTGATCCCCGGCAATCCAAAGCAATACTGCTCAAACTCTGGGAATACGAAGGGAAAGAGACTGTTGCGCTCGATTTAGGCCATGTCATTGTTGATTATCCTGAATTAGGCACAGCAGAAGAAGCAGAGCAATGGCTTACCTTGGCGTTATCACAAGGGCAAGTAGAAGCCAATTATTACCTCGGTTTACTTTATTCCCAAGATGCATTCGGAACGCCTGATATCGCCAAGGCGAAAGCATTTTTTGTCGCTGCACTCGATTCTACCCCTCTGGCGGCGCATGAACTTCTGGCATTGTATTCTCAACACCCAGAACTGGGAGATCTACAGGAAATACTGGAAAACCTCATTTCCAGACAATCATTCAGCGGCGGCAAATCTGCGTATCACCTGGGGAGCATTTATGACCGAGGTGAACTTCTGCCATTTGATGCCAGAAAGGCTGAGCAATTCTATCTGAAGGCGGTAGACGAGTATCCGAAAGCCATACTGGCATTAGCTAACCTGTATGCGAAAAATCCAGACATTACGACAGAAAGTACTGTTTTCGAGTGGATAGATCGTGCAGAAAAATCCGGATTTGTCGCTCAGGCTCAATTACTCAAAGCACGTATTCTCTATGAGGGAAAATTGATACCTGGCGAGCCGGAAAAAGCTGAAAGCATCTATCTACGGTTTGCAGATGAGTCTGCTGAGGCCTGCTATCACCTTGGGTTACTTTACCGATTGGGATATCTGGGCGAAAGCAACTATCCAAAATCATTTCGCTACTTCCTGCAAGCTGCTCGCCTGGGTTATGAGAGTGGGGACTTTCAAATTGGCGACATTTTCGTTAAGGGGCGGGTTATCAAACCGGACCCGGCCAGAGCCTATGCCCATTACTCCATGGCAGCCAACGCTGGCCATGAACGAGCAAAAGCAGCGAAAGAGAGACTCGAAGGGTCACTTTCCAATTCACAACGTAGCAAAGCACAACAGTGGATGGACGAGGAAATGTCCATTAGAGAAGATGCCACCGAACAGGACAGCGTCGCTCAGTTGACAAGGATAAACTAATGGCAATAAAGAGTCGGTTTAGCCGGATAAGCGCGCTTGCAATTTGCATGCTAGCGGTTTCGGAAACACAAGGTAACAGCCATCTGGATACGCGGATTTTAGCCATTATCTCCGCCAACGGAGAAAGTGCAAGCGATCTGGGCCTCGGTAACCAAAGCGATGATACAGCGATTTCAGCTTCAATTCGTCCGAGCCTGCTTTGGCACGCGACTGACGAAATGTCTTTTTTCAGTAAAGGTCGCCTTTTCTACAGTACTGCATCTCTGTTACAGGATAGCGATGAAGGTGGGTCAAGCAGTGATGGTTTCGCAAGCCTGGACGAATTGTGGGGGAGGTATTCTTTTTCCCCGGGTCAAGAAGGCTATTCATTCAAATTCGGTCGCCAACGGATCAAAGAGACGGATTCCCTCTGGTGGGATAAGGATATCGATGCTCTGCGTCTGAGCTACAACTCAACGCTATTAAATGGCTTTTTCGCTGCGGCACAACAACTGTCAGCTCACCGTACCGATGACAGTGATTTCGACGAGCGTGATGAAGACATACTCCGGGTGGTAGGCGAGCTGGAATATGAATGGCACTACGCACAACGTATTTCCATTCGAACCATGTGGCAAAAAGATTACTCTGACCATATCAAAGCAGGAAATTCTCTGGCGTCAATCGGGACTGACACGGAAGACCTGGATGGTATCTGGCTAGGGTTTCGACTCAACGGGTCAATCTCAGATGAACCCGGTCGCTGGGGGTATTTCCTTGATATCGGTTATTTAACCGGAGAGCGTCAACAGATCAGTTCAACGCAGCAAAACCAAGTGCTCGAAGTGCACGACCAGTCCATTGATGGCTGGGCAGTTGATATCGGGGGTTGGCGAGAATGGGATCACTATTTAAAACCCAAACTAGGTTTTCACATCGCTCAGACTTCATCGGGAGATGGTTTTGTGCAGACCGGATTACAGAGTAACCGGGCCTACTTGACAGATTTTAACTCACGCTTTTATCGCTACGGCGAATTGTATCGTGCGGAGCTCAGCAATATACGCATATATTCTCTGTTTTCAGGAATTGATTGGCGCCGGAGTCATGACTTCAGTGTCGTATTACATCACTTCACACGACTTGATAATCAAGCTCCGGTTTATAGCGGTGGTATTTCTGCAGACCCGGAAAGCACAGGTTCCACTCTTGGATCTGAATTGGATTTGATTTACGGATGGAATATCACTGAACACATGCAGAAACATTGGCAAAGAGCGGAGAAGTCCCAGGTCAGAGCCCGTCTTGCAGGCTTTCTACCGGGTAATGCGTACTCTGCTCGCGCAGATAACTTTGCTTATCGAATTACGCTGGATTTGTTGATGGCATTTTAGTGCTAACAAGCTGAATTTGTAGAGAACAAGGAGGGGGACGTGAACGGACGCGTATTTTTCTGTAATTGGATTAATTTATTAACAGTGCTGTCATTGACAATAGGCTCGATTGCGGTCGCAGACGAGCTTAACGCGCTATATTCAATCAAACAAATTGACGCGCAGTCTTTGCAACTCGAAGCACCAATACTGCCGGACATTTCAAAATATGATGCGCAATGGATACCGCAACAGGTGCCAAGTATTCGTAAAGGGCGCATATCAACCCCGGTCATGCACAAGGAACCTTCGCTGTTAAAATTTCTTGAAAATGATCAAATGCGGAAGTGGGTGAAAAAGCAATCCAGATTACCGCTGGCCATAAAGCTCGAGTCAGGACGCATCACGCTCCCGATGTTACTGAAACTGGTTGATAATCCGACACTGCTGAGCCAGGAAGAGAATATCTATACTCTGCACGTACCACTGGTTATTGACACGGGTGCAACACTCATCATTCAAGGTAACGAAGTCAATGCTTTACGCTTGAGCGAGGAAGGAGGCGCTTTCATTGTTAATATTGGTGATATCTTTTTCCTGGATACTGAGTTAACGAGCTGGAATCACGAACTTCAAAGCCCCTCGCCTTTCAGTGGCAAAAAGCACTTCAGGCCGTTTTATCTTGCTTGGAACAATTCGAAAAGCTATTTCAGCAATACCGACGTGGTATCGCTGGGCTATGCCTCCAGCAAGAGCTATGGATTTTCACTGTCATACAATCACAAACTGACAGAAGCCGGGTATCCGGATGTCAGGCCCATTGGCTGGCTATTCGATTCTCGATTTATCGATATGTACTACGGCTTTTACAGTTATGAGGCCGATGATGTTGTCATCTTGCGCAATACCTATATCGACAACATCGTTTACGGCATTGACCCCCACGACCGCTCCAATCGGCTGATCATTGCATACAACGAAGCCTACGGCACCAAAGAGAAACACGGCATTATCATCTCCCGGGAAGTTAACGACAGCTGGGTTTTCAATAATTTTTCCCATCATAACAATGGTTCTGGCTTCATGATTGACAGAAGCTCAGTGCGGAATATATTTGCCCACAACCTGTCGATTGAAAACGGTGATGACGGCTTTGCAGTGTACGAAAGCCCGGATAATCTTTTATGGTCAAACAAGGCGCTAAACAACAAACGACACGGTGTTCAAATTCGAAACAGCACAGATATCCGGGTATACAACAATGTTCTCGCGGATAATCATAAATATGGAGTGTTCGGCCACATAAAAGTGGAGTTTCCTGAATATCGAGACCTAGAGCTGGATCCTTTTATTGCTGATGTCTCTATTACAGTAGCCAGTACAAAACTACTTTCCAATCACACAGGTGCAATCGCGATAGATGCCCCTTACGAGATTCAGCTTTATGACCTTGATCTGCGCTTTCCCTACAAGCAAAAAGGAACATATTTCCGCGGTGTTCTCGATACCTACCACAATGTTTTATTCGACATTCTCTATCGGCAAAGAGGTGCAGTAGCGGTCATTCCGATTACAGCAGAAAAAGCCCAAGCCATCGAAGGAGGTATTTAACATGGTATTTTCCTCGAATGTTTTTCTATTTTTATTTTTACCGGCTTTTCTGACGATTTACTACCTCACGCCAAACCGTGCAAAAAACCTGATTATCCTGCTGGCCAGTTACGCGTTCTATGCTTGGTGGCGGGTAGACTTTCTACTCCTGTTCGTTGCCGTAACACTCTGGAACTACCTCATTGGAATTCTAATTTTCCGGAATCTGGACTCAGAAAAAGCAAAAACCTGGCTTATTGTTGGTGTCGTCGGCAACCTGAGCACCCTCGGCTACTTCAAATACGCAAATTTCGGCGTCGATAGTTTTAACTATGTTGTATCTACACTGGGCTTTGAACCCTTTTCGTTTGCCAGCGTTATATTGCCAATCGGTATCTCTTTTTACATCTTTCAGGCTATAAGTTACATAATCGATGTCTACCGCAAAGACACCCCTCCTACAACTCATGTTATCGACTTTGCTGCATTTATCGCACTGTTTCCGCAACTTATCGCCGGTCCGGTTTTACGTTACAAGGATCTTGCAAACCAATTTACGGATCGAATACACAGTTTCGAAACCTTTTCGAAAGGTGCGATCAGGTTCATGCAGGGTTTCATCAGCAAGGTTTTTATCGCCGATTCCATCGCTCCGATTGTCGATGCCTGCTATGCCACTGCTAATCCAACCACCGGGGATGCCTGGTTGGGGGCTTTTGCCTATACCGCACAACTATTTTTCGATTTCGCAGGTTACAGTGCCATGGCGATCGGCCTTGGCTTGATGATGGGCTTTCGTTTTATCGAAAACTTTAACAACCCATACATTTCCCAAAGTATCACTGAATTCTGGCGTCGCTGGCATATCAGCCTCTCATCCTGGCTCAGGGACTACCTTTACATATCCATGGGCGGCAATCGCCACGGAACGGTGAAAACATATCGCAATCTGTTTATGACGATGTTTTTAGGTGGCTTGTGGCACGGTGCTAATTGGACATTTGTAATCTGGGGTTGCTGGCACGGTATTATTTTATGTATTGAACGGGCCCTTGGAGTGAAAACCGACATCACCCATTTCAATATCATGCGCTGGGGACTGACGTTTTTACTGGTTATGTTGGGCTGGGTTATTTTCCGTGCGCCAGATGTTGCGACCGCGTTCGGTTTCTACAATGCCATGTTTAACTACGCAATGTTTAACATTTCCAGCTGGTCTCTAAGTGATCGGATCGCCGAATCCATCACTAGCATGCAAGTCACGCTTTTGGTGGTGTCCTATTTAGTCGTGTTCGTTATGGGTTTCAGGGCCAGAATCGAACGTTGGGCACAGAAAAATATCCGGTTCATTGTCAACTTCAGTCAGGCTCTTACGATTCCGCTATTCGTTTTAAGCATGCTGAAACTTTCAGCTCAGAGCTTTTCACCTTTCCTTTATTTTCAATTTTAAAGGATCGAAAGGAGTAAAAAAAACATGGAAAAATTAGCACTATACAGCCAAGGCAGCTTGTTCGTCATTGTTGTGTTAGTAATCGGTGTATTGTCTTTGAGGGCCATCAACGACTACAACCCAGACCAACAGGCCGACTGGGCATCCGGCCAGCAAACCTCGGTTTATGAAAAGCATTACGACAAGGAGCTTCCGGTCCGAGAAGTCGGTATCAACATCTGGGCTGCGATTGAGTACGTTCTTTTTCGCGAGGGTCGATCTGGTGTCGTCATCGGCCATGACGATTGGTTGTTTACTGAAGAGGAATTTCGATCCTATTCAATCGATGAAGATAAAACCCCGGAAAATCTGGAGTTTATCAAAGCGGTTTCCAATAAGCTGGAAACTGAAGGCATCGCTCTCATCATTTCCACAGTGCCGGCCAAAGCTCGAGTATACCCTGAATACACCGGAACGGAGTCACCATCAGCCGCAGCCACCGCTCGTTATGCTATGTTTCAACAATGGCTGAAAAGCAATGGCATCGCCCGCACAGATTTGCTCTTGCCACTCATGGAGAGCAAGAACTATCACCCAATGTATCTTCGAACCGATACCCACTGGACGCCTTGGGGAGCACAAATCGCCGCAAATACAATTGCCAGAGAAGTCCAAATGCGATTCCCGGATCTCATAGGCTCCGGCTCATTCAAGAGCACATTTACGCCAGAAATCGAGCATCAGGGCGACCTTTTCTCATATGTTCCATTAGGAAATTGGTTCGCGTGGCTAGGTCCTCGCCCTGATACGATAACACCCACGAGCACAGAGAAGATCGAATCAGACGCTCAAGTGCTGGATTTATTTGGCGATGATCAAACTATCGAAATTACATTGGTCGGCACCAGCTACAGCGCCAATCCGGCCTGGAACTTTCCGGGTTTTTTGAAAGAAGCACTGGCCACAGATCTCCTCGATTTTTCTCAGGAAGGAAAAGGACCTTTTGAACCAATGCTCGACTACTTGAGATCTGAAGAATTCCAGGCATCCCCACCGGTTCTAGTGCTTTGGGAAATACCAGAGCGTTTCCTTCCGGTTGATTATTCAGAAAAATTAGACAACACCATTATTTCAAAATTGTAAGGAAACAACGGTATGAAAAAGGTTCTCGCAAGTATAGTTATTGGTTTAACCGCTCTGTTCGGCTTGAGCACCACATTCGCTGGTGAAGGTGCGCTTTACGACCCGGTAGCGCCTGATGGAGCAGCCTTCGTCAGAATCGTAAATCTGACAGGACAGACGCAAGAAGGCATAGCCCTTGCCAATAAAACCTTCCCAGAGGTCGAACCGTTCAATGTCGGAGACTATTTGTTTTTCACTGAGTACTCTATTGAAGGGACGATTAAAGGTTCTCCCCAAAAATTCATATTGAAAGCTGATACGCGATACACCCTGGTAATCAATGCCTCCAGTACAACGCTGATTGAAGACCCGGCACCCGGTAAGCGCACTAAAGCCATGATCATTGCGTACAATCTTGCACCTGACGAGAAAGTTGATTTTAAAACTGCAGATGGAAAAGCGTCCGTGCTCACGGGGATCAGCACGGGGAAAAATGATCACAGAGAAATCAATGCCGTGAAAATTGATTTCGGATTCTTTAGCGCATCCAAACGCCTCGGAGAAACTGGCAAAAAGATCGCATTGAAGCGGGGCTCAGGCTACAGCGCCTTCCTGATAGGGAATCAAGACGGATATAGGATGATTTGGGCAGAAAACAAAGACAATACCCGCATCTAAACAAAATTAAACAGAAGACTCAGCAGCAAAACGGTAGCCAGATTATGGAAAGGATATCAAATCTTAAAGAAGTCGGTAAGCGATACCTGTGGGCCTCGTTTATGCTGCTTCTATCGCAATTGGGCCACGCTCAGGAATGGCCAGAACCCGCGACCTTGGAGACAAGTCAGCATCTCTGTAAGGAAGCCCATCGTCGCGAAGCCTATAACACCGAATTCTTGCAATTGTTTACTACTCTGGTTCAGGGCAAAGACGATTGGCTATTCCGAACAGATGTAGAACTCGGCCATGAATTCGGTCCGGCAGAATCTGCACTACCTGAGTTGCAGCGATTTAATGACGCTCTGCAGAGCATGGGAACGACACTCATTATCGTATCTCAACCCACGCGAGGCCTGGTACATCGAAACAAGTTACCAGATGACAGCTACTACATATACGATTATGAGCGGGCCGCAAAAGCATTCTCGGAGTCCCGGGATCGTTTCCGTGCTGCAGGAATCTTCACACCGGACTTAACAGCATTGCTCGATGAAGATGAACCCGATAGCTTTTTCTTTAAACGAGATCACCACTGGTCTCCTTATGGTGCACAACGAACTGCACAGCTTGTTGCTGAGGAGATAAAACAACACCCTCTCTATGCAGACTTACCGAAAAAAGAGTACACGACTCGACGTATCGGCTACCTCCGAAAAGATGGCAGTCTAGGGGTTGCGGCAAGCAAGATATGCGGCATCCAACAGAATATTCAGACCGTACCTGAACTCGTCACGGAGACGGCTGAAACTGATTCCGGAGCGGTTGATCTGTTCTCAGACGATGGCGAACCCATGGTGGCGATCGTCGGCACAAGTAATACCAAAGGAAGCGTGAATTACAACTTTGCGGGTTATTTACAGGAATATCTTTCGGTAGACATATTAAACGAAGCAATGGCTGGTGGTAGCTTTAATGGTGCCTTGGATCAATACCTGCCGAGTCCACTTTTTCAAGACAGTCCTCCTGTATTTTTGATCTGGGAAGTACCGGTTTACCATCAACTTTCAAACGAAGCCTTCTATCGGCAAATGATACCTGCTGTATACAATGGCTGTGAGCAACAAAAAACTGTTCTACAACGAAAAGTAAAACTCAAACCAGGAAATAATCAGCTCTTTCATAACGCACGAGGCGGTGTGCTGCCATTAATCAGCAAAGACTACATGGTAGACCTTCAGTTCTCTGACTCCCGCATCTACAAATTCAAAACCATATTCTGGTATCTGAACGGCAAGAAAGAAAAAGTTCAAATTGACCGTAATCCACGGGTAAGGCATGAAGGACGATACTTCATCGAACTAAGCCAAAAGCCACGCTGGGCCGAGGAGACGTTTTTATCCCTGGAACTGGATATGCCGGAAACACTGCCATCTGGAACGACTGTCGTAGCCAAAATGTGCCAACGACCCGATCTGTAAAAAACCGTACCAGTTTTGATGAGTGAGTCAATTAAGCAGGTTTGTATCATGATAAAGCTAGCATTGGGTATTGTTATTATTTTTCTTCTATCTGGTTGTCAATCAACTGCCAAGCTCAAAGCCCCTGATGGATACTATCCCAAGGTATTTCCAAACCACAGTAGCAGCGTTCAATCGCCAAGCTTTACGTGTCAAAACAGCCTTGCGCCTTATACCGGCCCATTACAATTTAACAGTAAATACGAAGGTAGCGGAAAAGCGCGAGACACGCTGAATAAAGAAGCCAATCACCGCTACCAGACAGCAACGAAATCCATACGTCAGTATGAAAAAACAGTGATAAAGGTCTCCGACCGCTTAATTCACAATGACACAAGGAACGCAGACTTACATGCACAGTGTCTGGTGCGGTATTTGAGTGAATGGGCGGGTGAGAATGCCCTGCTCTCGAGTGCTGCGAATAGTACAGGAAAAGCCGTCAGAAAATGGGCCCTGTCCGCTATCGGTTCATCATATTTAAAGTTAAAACTGTACCTGGCGGAGCAACGCAACATGCCACAATCGAGCTTTATGAAAGAGAATAGCGACAAGCTGGCCAAGACAGAGCGATGGTTGGAACAGCTCTCCGGACAAGTGATTAAAGACTACAGCGACCGTCCAGCAGAAAAACAAAACAATCATGATTACTGGGCTGCCTGGTCAGTAATGGTCACCTCCGTCGCACTTAATAATCAGGCACACTATCAATGGTCTATCGAGAAAATGGAGCTTGGTCTCAGGCAAATCAATGCGGCCGGTTTTTTACCAAACGAATTAAAGCGGGAAACCCGGGCGCTTAGCTACCACAACTTTGCCATCATGCCGCTCATGATTATGGCAGTATTTGCTGAAGTAAACGGCAATCCAATAACACCGATACTGCGCCAACGTCTCGCACTGCTGGCCGACAATGTCCTGTCAGGCATTAGCAATCCTGAAACGTTCGTAACGCTCACCGGTACCGAACAGCATCAAGAAGGACTACGCACCTCCTATGCACTTGCGTGGCTTGAGCCCTATGCCGTTCTTTTCGCGCCCAGTGATCAAGCAGACATCTTATTGTCAGAACTCCACCCCATGCGCGCAACACGTTTAGGGGGAAACCTGAGCGACTTGTTTCGCCCCCAAGCAAACAAATACCAGACCAACTAAAAGAAAAGTGCAACGAGGCGTCGAATAATGATCGGTCGGTACATTTTCATTTTTGCTCTGTCACTCGCGTATATCAGTACCAGTAGTGCTGACATAAGGACTCTCGTTCCGCCACAAGGATATTACACCGCAATCGACTCGGGAAAGCGTTATGACGACACCTGTAACCCACTCCCCTTACCACACACCGGTAACCTTAACTTTCGAAGCAAATACGAAGGCTCTCAAACTGCAAGAGACCAACTCAATAAAGCAGCATATAAAGACTACAAAACAAAAACACAGGATATAAATCAATTCGAGAAACGAACCAATAAATTGATCGATCAATTTATGAATAGCGGTCAGACTAAACTATTGCACTGCGCAGTATCGGGTTTACGACAATGGGCTACAGCTGGCGCACTGCTAAGTAAAGACAGTAACCACACCGGCAGAGCTATTCGCAAATGGGTTCTCGGTAGTGTATCAGGCGCTTATCTTCGTCTGAAATTCTCCAAGAGCAACCCTTTAGCAGGGCTCAATAACGACACAGATGTAATCGAAAGCTGGTTTACCGCTCTTGCCGAGCAGGTTATTGACGACTGGGATTCACCTCCGCTTGAAAAAATGAACAATCATGAATATTGGGCAGCGTGGGCCGTTATGTCCACTTCGATTTCACTCAACAGGCATGACATGTTTCTATGGGCAATCCAGCAATACCTGATTGCCATGGGCCAAATAACGGAGGAGGGTTACTTACCCAATGAGCTAAAGAGAGAAACAAGAGGTCTCGCTTACCACAACTACAGCCTAAACCCGCTGACAATGATCGCAGCATTCTCGGAAGCCAACTCAATGCCCATAACGTTTGCTCATCAAGGCGCCTTGATTCGACTTGCAGATACGGTGACCCAAGGAATTCATGAACCAGAGTTGTTCGCCCGGAAAACGGGATACCCACAAAACCTTGAAGACTTGCAATCAGCATCAAAATTCACTTGGTTGGAACCCTACTGCGCTCTCATACCCTGCTCTAAACGGCAACAAAGCTGGCGCAATGAAATGCGACCACTCAAAGCATACAGACTGGGAGGAAACATCACAGCACTATTCAATATTGACTAACAATGGTCTCAATTCGACAGATCAAGAACAAGGGAGGTGATGAAATTGCCTGAGAATAAGATCCACACTAAGGATCACTAGCGACCTGTTCAAGCTGATACATGGAAACATACGTTTCGCAGGTCTTACTGTAACATTGATAAAGGAAATGTCTATGATACCCGTAATTCTATCTGGCGGTAGTGGTACCCGCCTTTGGCCTCTCTCTAGAAAACTATTCCCCAAGCAATTCATCGCTTTGACCGGAGAACAAACACTGTTTCAGCAAACGGTACAACGATTAAAAAAAGAAGGGATTCAAGCACCTCTGATTGTCTGTAATCAAGAACACCGCTTTATCGTAAACGAGCAGCTGGATGCCATCGCTTGCAAACCCCAAACTGTCATAATGGAACCCTTTGGCAGGAACACGGCCCCGGCAGTAGCGATTGCTGCCATAGAGCTCCTGAGCAAGGGCCGTGATGACTTACTCCTTGTGCTGCCGGCGGACCATGTCATCAAGGATACCAAAGCCTTTCACGAAGCATTGGCAACAGCACAAATTGCAGCGGAAGATGACCAAATGGTGCTGTTTGGTGTTGAACCTGATTCTCCCGAAACAGGTTATGGTTACATCCAGACAGGCCCCGAATTGGAGCTGAAAAAGGCCAATAATGCAGGCTTGAAAAGCGCGGCCAGGTCAGTTCGATGCTTTGTGGAAAAACCGGACTATGAAACGGCATGTAGATACCTCGCATCAGGCGACTACTACTGGAACAGCGGTATGTTTCTGTTCAAGGCGAGTAAGTATCTGTCAGAGTTAAAAGTCCATGACCCGGATATTTATGAAACCTGTAAACTTGCCCTTGAGAATGGACTACGTTCTGATAATGTCATTTCAATAGATCCGAAGTCCTTCGAGTTCTGCCCGGAAAATTCCATCGACTATGCGGTAATGGAGAAAACAGAAGGAGCCTGTGTCGTACCACTTTCAGCACAATGGAGCGATGTCGGCTCTTGGTCATCATTATGGGATGTTCATGATAAAGACGACCAAGGTAACGTCAAGAAAGGCGATGTTTTACTCCATGACAGTCGCAATTGCTTTGTCCAGGGCAACGGCAAATTGGTCACCTTACTCGGCCTGGAAGATACTGTCGTGGTCGAAACCAAAGATGCCGTAATGATCGCCCACAAAGACAAAGTCCAGGATGTTAAAAAGTTAGTCAATAGTCTGAATGCAGAGTCGCGGGATGAAACTCAAAACCATCGCCAGGTTTACCGTCCCTGGGGTAGTTACGACTCGGTTGATATCGGTAGCCGATTCCAGGTCAAGCGTATCACAGTGAAGCCCGGTGCGAGCCTTTCGCTACAACAACATCACCACCGCGCCGAACACTGGATAGTGGTGACCGGCACCGCTAAAGTTACTTGCGATGATAACGTATTCCTGTTGTCAGAGAATCAATCGACCTATATTCCTGTAGGGGCAGTCCACCGCCTTGCAAACCCTGGGCGGATTCCACTGGAGATAATTGAAGTGCAGTCCGGTGGCTACTTGGGTGAAGATGATATTATCCGGTTTGATGATGTTTACGGAAGAAACAACAGCCCTCAAACTCATAAAGACATTGCAGAAATCTGAGTTTTTTTCTATCCCGACCTCTCCATTCCAGTAAAAAATAATACGGCTTGGGCCGACCTGAACAGAACCACTCAGGCGGGTCAAGCTCCCTTCCCGCCCGTGATTTCACAGGATTTCACATTCGGCAACCATAAGCATACAAAGCTTTACTGCACCTTTGTCCCAGTTCTCTATCATAACTTCATATGAGGATTTCATGACTCGTGTTGTTGAAGGTGCCCCACAGTAATTAGCCATTCAGAAGATCTGAAACCCCAACGACTCAATTCGACTAATTGACCAATGCGAAGCCAGATTCACAGCCAACTAGATCGCATGGGGGAGTATACGTTTATGGACAACCTATCCAGGGCTGTAATTTGCCTGATACTATTGTCATTAACAACCAGTGTTAGTGTCCAGGCTAGCGCCCTAGCAAATTCATATGAAAATTTTATCTATCCTAATCTGCGAACGTATTTCGTATCGCCAAATGGCAATGATAATAATCCTGGGACTAAATCACAGCCACTCAGATATATCAACACGGCTCTTTCGTATGCAGAACCTGGCGAGCGCGTTTACCTTATGCCGGGCGAATATTTCGAGGACATCAAGACAGTTCGGTCAGGTACTCCTGACCAGCCGATTCTCATTTACGGCAGCAAAAAAGCGATCGTAAAGGGAGCCCAAAAAAACCGTATATTTCAAATTTTTCACAGCTATATCCATCTGCGAAATTTTTCCATAGATGGAAAAGTCGGCGCAGGCAACGCGATAGAAGATTTCCGTGATATTCTCGTGTGGGTACAGGGTCAAGAAATCAAAAGTGGCCCTAAAGGTGTCGTTCTGAGGTCCATGATACTGCAAAACGCCGGTGGCGAGTGTGTAAGACTCAAGTACTTTGTCACGCAGGCAGAAATCTTTGGTAACCTGATCCGCAATTGCGGCGTGTATGATTTCCAATTTGCGGCTGGAGGAAAAAACGGTGAGGGAATTTACATTGGTACTGCTCCCGAGCAATGGGATAATGGTAAAAACCCAAGCGCTGACCCAGACCACAGCAATGGAAACTGGGTATGGGGGAACAAATTCTATACCTATGGCAATGAATGCGTTGATATAAAAGAAGGGGCGGAATACAACCTCATCGAATATAACGCCTGTCAGAACCAACTCGACCCCAATTCAGGGGGCTTTGATGCAAGAGGTGACAATAATATTTTCCGTTACAATATAGCGCATACAAATACGGGTGCAGGCGTCAGGCTCGGGGGTGACTTGCACCAAGGCAGGCAATACGGCATAAATAATCAGGTTTACGGAAATATTATTTATGGCAATGGTCATGCCGGCGTTAAGGTAATGAGCTATCCACAGGATCAAATTTGCAGCAACATGCTTTTCGACAACGGGAGGTCAGACTTCTATGGCAATTCCGGCATTGTCTATGACCCTGGCGAAGATTGCCAGGAACCCCCTCCTGAAACCCCTCCTGAGAATTGATTTTCCGAAACCGTGACACCAACTTACCATGAGTGAGATGGTGTCACGGATTCAGCTTATTTCAAATACTCATCAAACGCTTTATTTTCGTGCCTGATAATCGAGCCGGCCAGTCCACCGGACATCGTCCAGAACGGATTACGGGTTGCGATATAACAACCGATGACACCACCGGCAAAGCCCATTAACGTATTAAATGCAAATGCAGACAAGGCCCCCAGAAATGCGTTATAGATCCACCACCCGAACAGATAAAACGTCGGGATAATCACCACCAACGCAAAAATATTTTTGATCCCCGCGGCCAGTTTCATTGCTTGATGCATCTCGAAAACGGCTTGCTGTGCATTAAGGGATGCTTGCAGGGACTCCAGAGTAGGCGGTTGTGCCGCCAACTTTTCATCTCCCAATGCCAATACCTTTTTTCAAATTTTTCAATTACAGCTTTTCATTTACCGTTATTCAGGAATCAAAAAATTTTGATGGGACTCGGTGAGCGAAATTTCGGTGTCTTCTGAACGATCTTTCAATTGCACACCCGACAGCTTTTTTTGCCGCGCTTCAGTCATTAAATAAAATGCCTTGCGAGCAGCCTCTTCCGGCTTTAAACCGCCGGGACGGACATTTGATATACAATTTCGACTGGCATCGGTAAGCCCGACTCGGGGTGCGAAGGTCAGGTAAATGCCAAGACTATCCGGTGAGCTCAATCCAGGGCGCTCCCCAACGAGCAACAGCACCATGCCGGCATTGAGGCAACTGCCAATTTCATCCCCCACTGCGACACGCCCATGCTGAACCGCACAAACAGGTGCCAGACACCAACTCAAGCCCGCTTCACTAAAAAGTGCGGGGCACAAAGCATCCAGTAATGGTGCGGCGTTTTCTTGCACTGCCCGCGCGGAAAGACCATCAGCAATCACAATCGCCAGATCGTAGGGTTCGGTATCATCCGCGCGTAAGTTATTGAGCAAGTTCCGAGACGGGTCCGATAGTTGACGCCCCAAATCCGGCCTTTGCAGATACGCTGATCGCGAGCCTGCTTTTGTGTGCAATTGCACCAGACTTTTCAACGCCTCCGGACAGCTTCTGGTCGGTTCCCATTGGCTGGCAATCCGGCTCAAGCTCTCATCCAATGACTCAAAATCCAAATCCTGGTGCACCGCATCGCGGGCCTGGGCATGAGCAAGCTGAAACGCCAGGAGGTGCTCGGTGGGAATACTGGTGCCGGCACGCCCCAAGCCAATTCGCGCATCAGTGTAATGCTGCAAAACGCGCCAGGGATTCGAAATCACAGGTGTTTTTGAGACCGCTTTTTTAGCCATGAGTCAGCCCTCCTTTGTTCGCTCCGTTGTTCGACTCAAAGGCCTCTGGTTGATCCTCTTTCGACAACGCAGAACGAAGAGGCGCTTTGAACGTCTCAGGTAATTCATCGTTCAATCTGCAGCTCGCCGCGTTTTCAAATATCTGCATTTTTTCCAACCAGGCTTCAAACTCGGGTGCGGGTCGCCGGTTTAAGACCTTACGCAGGTAAAGCGCATCATGAAACGAAGTGGTCTGATAATTCAGCATGATGTCATCCGATCCGGGAATCCCCATCACGAAGTTACAACCCGCCACACCCAACAGGGTCAGCAAGTTGTCCATGTCATTCTGGTCTGCTTCTGCATGGTTGGTGTAGCACACATCACACCCCATCGGCACACCTAACAACTTTCCACAGAAGTGATCTTCGAGACCGGCTCGGGTAATTTCTTTACCGTCGTACAAGTACTCTGGGCCGATAAACCCCACCACCGTGTTCACCAGAAGCGGGTTGAAATGCCGAGCTACACCATACGCCCTGGCCTCACAGGTTTGCTGGTCGAGGCCATGATGGGCATTGGCCGAAAGTGAACTGCCCTGCCCGGTTTCAAAATACATTACGTTCTGACCGACATTGCCTCTGGCCAGCGACAACGCGGCATCCTGCGCTTCAGCGAGGGTATTAAGATTAAAGCCAAAACTGCTATTCGTTGCTTCCGTGCCGCCGATAGACTGGAAAACCAAATCCACTGGCGCGCCCTGCTCAATGCATTCCAGCGTGTTGGTTACATGGGTCAACACACAGGATTGAGTGGGAATGTCATACTGCCCAATGACATCAGCCATAAGATGCAGCAAACGGGTAGCCTGCTGGACATTATCCGTTGCGGGATTGATACCGATGACCGCATCGCCATTGCCATAAAGCAAACCATCCAGAATACTGGCGGCAATTCCGGTGGCGTCATCCGTAGGGTGATTTGGTTGTAGACGGGTGGAAAAGCAACCTGGCAACCCGATTGTGTTCCGAAACCGAGTGACCACGCTGCACTTGCTCGCAACCAGTATGAGATCCTGATTGCGCATCAGTTTGCTCACTGCTGCGGCCATTTCCGGGGTAATCCCCGAACTGATCTGGCTGAGTAATTCCGGTGTGGCAAAATCGCTTAAAAGCCAATTGCGGAAATCTCCCACAGTTAAATGCGCCACCGCGGCAAAAGCCTCTCGATTATGGCTATCGATGATCAAACGGGTCACTTCATCCGCTTCATACGGGACCAGCAAATCATTGAGAAAAGTTTTAAGCGGTACCTCGGCGAGACACATTTGCGCGACGACACGTTGCTCTTCGGATTCTGCCGCCACACCCGCCAGGCGATCACCGGACCGGGCTGGCGTCGCTTTTGCCATCAAGTCAGCCAGATCCCGAAAAGTAAAAGTACGATGACCCAAGGTAAAAGAATAGGAAGATCCACAGGAAGCGATGCTCATTTTTTAATTGTCCTCATTTTTTCTGTCTCTCTTCCTTCTTTTAGCCCACTGTCCGGGGTAGTCCAGTCTGATCACCTGAAATAGATGAAACGGAATAGCTTTTGCTTTTTTTCAAGTTATCAATTTTCAACGAGAAGCTGATATCGAATTTTGGCAAAAATGATTTTTCCAACTACTTCAGCTAATTAAATATGCTTAAGGGAAGAAAGAAGCGATATCACCACGGGCGGCTTCAGGATCCGATTCAGACCTTACAAGCCATTCGATTCGTTCTAAACCAGATGCTGGGTTCAACGCCATCAGAAGCTTCCGCACAATTGCGCCAAGCTATAAACATCGTAAACAAGTTGTAGACCGGGTAAAACAATATCTTGAACATAAATATCTTGAGCAAACAGCGGAACATGCCATCACGATCACGGACTTATGCTCGCGAGCACTTTATCAATCCAGTGCCGAACAGACTCAGGTGGCTGATGTGGCAGCAGACTGGGGCTTCTGGCATCTCAGTCAATTCTCGAAAGACTACCGCCAGCTGTTTGGCGAACGCCCTTCTGACACGCTGCAAAAAATACCCTGGAAAAACAAACCACCATCACAACCCGACCGAATGATCCTGTGACACGATCAACGAAAATGATAAATTTAAAATCTCATGAGGGGATATGGGTGCAAAAAACGTATATAGCGTTATAGGCCAATTTACGTGTGGATGGAGGGACACTTGGATGGGAATCAACAAAGAAGCATTGGATGCACGAATTAAACGACTTGAAGGTTTTGTCCAAAACCTCAAGTTACAGAATGCGCTTAATATCAAAAACAAGAGTGCCAGCTACGTTCAGGAACTACTGCTGAAGATCAAAGATGTTCAACAGCTTATCCGTGTGATTGATCAAAAACGCAATTCTGCACAATCACTCTATCGGTTGGAAACGGCCCAGTTCCGCGGGGCCCAAAACCGCTTTGAACGGCAACGGGTGGCGCAATCCAGAAATGACAAAGTCGCGTATCTGAACAGCTTTACAGACCGCTTAAACCGCATTGGCCTGGTACTGGTTCAGATGATTCAAACCGCGATGGCTGCGAACGATCCGACTGACCACAGTGGCAAAAACCGCACACAACTCCTTCTTGAGGGCACTAACGAACTGGAAAGCTTCGCCAAGCTGATTGAAGATCTGGAAAAAGTACAACAGCAACTCGTTCAAACCGGATATAGCCCGGTACAAAGCGACCTGACTTACCTCCCCGGTCAGAACCAGTGCATAGCGAACGTACAAACTAACCATTCCACCCAGATGCTGGTGCCTGCGGAGATAAAAAGGCTGAAACAGGTCAATCAACCCACTGTCGCGGACTCGCTGGTTGCGATTGTAGTTTGTATGCGCTTACTGGTGATGGTTTTTTCAAAATATATCAAATAACAGGCGAAAGGCTTCTGCCGTACGGTTCAGGAACACTGGAATTGCTCAATACTTCAAGTTGATCGGAGCAGAGATTAAACTATTGTCGTGCGCAATAACACGCGCACGACACCAACGATAACGTTCAACCGCGAGTGTTCAAGCTCCCGGAGGCCTGAGGTTACTCGGCAATAAGCCATCGGAAGGAGGCCTCAACAATGAATTGTTGGTAGACATCCGCTGTGCCTGCAGTGATTTGATTTCGGGCTCACTTGCATTTTCAGTCGTCACTGCATTTTGACCTGAGCCGGAATCATTACATCCGCAAAGGGATATAAGCGCGACCAGAAACCAATACTTCTTTCCCATACCATTACCCACCTTGATCAGTATTTCACCCAAAATTCCATTCCGGGATGTAATTGCTCCAGCACTACGCTATCCGCATCGCCCTGAATCATTTCCAGTGTCGTTGGGTTCGGACTGTATGCACTCGATCCCGACCAAACAATCTCAGCATCGGAAAATATACTCATATCATGGAGATGATCCGCCGCCGTGTACTTGTTCCAGCCCGGAAAACGTTTTGGAAAAATCATGAACGATGGTGCAGGCGCTTCATCACCGGATGCACCATGATCATCGTGGGAACCCATTCCCACCCATTCACTCTGCAATTCATTTCCGCTTTTATCCCGGCAATACTGGATGGTTGGCAGATATAGGGTCACAAACTCAGCTTCCGGCAATTTAGCGCGAATCGCGAATTCATAATAATGGGAATCTTCTACGAGTACATCCGCTGCAGACTTATTCCAAACAATTTTTTCAATCGCATCTCCAGCATCATTCATAATCGGCTCAGCCTTACCAAAAAGACTGTCCATAGGACGAACTGAAGAGAGTGATGCAGGTATCTGTACTTCAACACGGTAAGTATCGCTATCTTCGCAACCATGCGGGACGGTCAATTTAATTTCATATCGACTGGCACTGAACGCCGTATCCGATGAAACCGAGACATGAGCATGGGCGGCGCCACTAAATAACGCTATAACCAGGCCGGTTGCGAAACAGGTGCTTAACGGATTTGAGAGTTGGTCTTTCATATTTTCCTCCTTGTTTTACGCCAATACTAGAAGGAAAAGCTAAAAAACGGGATGGGACCAGGGCAACCTAGCAATAATTAACCAAATAACAATTTTTCACGAAAGGTATCGTCCACGGCAGAAGCCATAACTCGGTGCTTTTTCCGTTTTATCGTGCTGTCCTTAGTTAACAAGTTCATGCAATACCTCTTAATCATGGTTAAGTTTAGGGGCCCGTTTGCTGAATGAAGTGTACTATGGTCATCACCGTAAACAACGTCCAACCACCAATGCAATGGATTCTCAACCTGCCAATGAGAACGTATAGCCTTCGCTGCTTTCCTGGCATTAACTTGAAGTGAAGAGATATACCATGACGATTGTTCTTGGATCGATACTCCAATTGTGCGCTTCCTTTCAACCAGAATAACTGACTTTAGCCCTCGCCATTCGGCTTTGTTATCTACCCAATCGGTCAAAGCAAAGTGGGTATATTTTCGTTGTTCAAGACGCCCGTGACCCTTATCAATTTCCTCATACGTTTCAATGCTTACATTGTCGAAGCCTTCTCTGCATTGGAGATGATGGAACGCTTTTATCTCATTAAACAGACGTCTCTGGTTACCTTTTATCTGAAGAACATAGTCATTCTTACTCTCTATTATTTTTGAGGCGATAGCTTTTTGGCACCCCATTGCATCCGTTGTTATTACAGCTTTGCGTGCATCAAGGAGATCAATAACCTCTGGAATCGTTTTTATTTCGTTCTTTTTGCCTTTTGATTCAAGTGCCGCTAGCGTGATTCCGTACTGTGACGACCAGGCACTTATAACGTGTAGCGCTTCTGTAGACGATGTCGCAGTGCCTTTCATTGTTTTGCCATCAATTGCAATACAATCTCCGTCACTGCAATATTTTTGCGTTTTGGCAAACTCATCAAATACATCTATCAGCGATTGCGGCTTTATTGAACACAGTAAATATCTCAGTGTTTCAGGGCACGGAGCCCTCTCCAGTTTTACAAATTTGTTGAACCAATCTAACTTGAGTCTTGCAAACTCACACATCTCATCAACGGAGTCATAGCCGCTGAGTACCGATGCGAATATGATCAATAGTAGGCTATCCAGAGAATACACTTGGTTTTTATCATTTCGAGGATCCGAAATGATGCTAAATGCAGCTAATTCCATTGTTCTACCTCCCTTTTTGTTGGGAGTGTAACAATTAACGAGTTAAATTCAGATATTTAAGCTTAAATTGATCAATTATTGCTAGGTTGCCCTGGGATGGGACAAATTGTCGCAGGAAAGTTCCGCAAACCTAAAAGAGACTCCCGCTAACGCGATGTTAGCGGGAGAGAACGTGCATCAGGCAGACAAAATCCGCTTATACGCCGATTTCACCACCATCATTTTTGCGAATGACAACCGTTGCTGCCCGAGGTCGGACAGAAGCGCCTGCCGGTGTCGCCTCAGCAGCATCTGCTGAGAATGGCCAGTTACCCGGATGCTGGATATTCGCAAAGAATGTTTTGTTATCAGGAGAGAAAGCCAGACCGGTCACTTCACAGCCATTTGGTCCGACGAAGAAACGACGCAGGTTATCCTGGTTGTCGCCACTGATCGCAACTTGCTTGTTCCCAGAGTCACGCAGTTTTGAAGGTACAACAGCCAACATCTGGTCATTCGTGTACTCAGTGACTTCGTCAGCACCGTTGTCGGTTTGTACCCACAAAATACCGCGGCTATCAAACACAAGGCCGTCCGGGCTGGCAAACTGGTTCATCTCATTCAGGCCGGACTTGTTCGTCTCTGCATCAGCAGAAACCGGTGCGCCAAAGACAAAAATGTCCCAGCTGAATTCAGTTGCAGATGCACCTTCATCCCAACGGATAATATGGCCAAATGAATTATCAATACGCGGGTTGGCCGAGTTCGCTTCCTGACGACGAGTGTTGTTGGTCAGGGTGAAGTAAGCACTGCCAGTCATCGGATCTACCGCACACCACTCCGGACGATCCATCGGGGTTGCACCGACGAGGTCAGCCGCGCCAGGTGTGTTCAGAATCAAATCCGCTTCAGTGGCAAACGTGTCTGCCAGAGTACCACCTGTCGTTGTCGCAGTAGAACGGTTCAGAGGAATCCAGGTACCCGTACCATCATCGTTGAACTTGGCAACATACAACGTGCCTTCATCCATGTACTTAGCGCCTGTGGCCAAACGGTCAGTGCTGTTCGCGTCCGCCGGATCCCAGCCCGCTGCAGACTCGAACTTGTAGATGTATTCGAACCGACCATCATGACCGGAGTAGAACACGACAGGCTCACCGGCAGTCAACTTGCCAAATACACAACCTTCGTGGCGGAAACGGCCCAGTGCGGTACGCTTGACCGCTTTTGAATTCGGGTTGTAAGGATCAATCTCAACGATGTAACCATGCCCGTTTGCTTCGTTACGGTAATCTGACAGCGCATCCGCGCCTTTCACCGTTATATCAAAGCGTGCAAACTCGTCATTCATTTCTGCAGCATCGCCCGCCAAATCATCCCAACCATAACGGGTGTCTTCATCGTCGATACCCAAACGGGATTGCGCGGCGTCCTGAGTGCCCGTATTGACGAAGTAACCGGGCCAGTTTTCTTCACAGGTCAGGTAGGTTCCCCAAGGCGTATAACCGTTACCACAGTTATTCAAAGTTCCACGTACGGCAGTACCATCCTGGGAGTACTTTGTCTTCAAGAGATCACGATTGTCCGTTACCGGTCCGGAGATCGCCATTTCGGTTGCGCCGGTAAAACGCTTGTTATGGACATCATTTTTAACCACTTCCCACTGACCATTAATCAGCTGGATACGCACAACGGTTACACCGTGAGCATTGATTTCCTTGCGAATTTCTTCGATGTCATTACGCAGGCCAGTAGCCGAATCACGGGTAGCACCATTCGGATGCAATGCATTTTGATCGATGTATTCGTGGTTAATACACAGCAAACCATCCGTTTCAGAACCGTTCAATGGGAAGAAGTGCATGCCATCATGGTGCATACCAACTGAATTTGCCTGATCTTCAGCGGTATTCGTACCGTCCTGGCGCCAATCTGCAGCGGTGCTGTTCAGTGGCGTGCCCCAAGGTGCCAAAACCATGGCACTGTATCCTGCTGCTACGGTAATCGCATCCGTTCTTGAACCGGCGATGGATTCAAACCCGAGAGAGGCGGAACTTACATTGCTCGGATTATCATCATCGTCATCACTGCAACCGGACAAACCGAAACCGGAAAACATGGTCAAGGCAGCCAGCCCCGTTCCGCCTTTGATGAAATTACGACGGTTGATCGCCCGTTGCAACACATTTGCAAACGGCTCATTATCACTGCTGTTATAACGGGTAGGGTCGAATGTTTCTTTACTCATGGTGCACTCCAGCGAAAAATATAACTTTTTTTACTTGAATATTTCAGTCCCGAGATGGTCAGGTCTCGATAAACCATTGCTTCGCTGCAGTCTAAACAGATAATATTTCACTTAATTTACAGAGATTTTGCTCGAATCGAAATAAAGCCGTGTTAATATAATTGCGGCCCGTCGCCATTGGCGTGAGCGCACTACCTATCAGTTATCAGAGCATTACTATAACAATAGAGTATTACAATGACTCAGGAAACAGTCCTGCACAGCCCATCACCGGAAATTCTGGACATCCCTCTGGCGAGAAAGGTAATCGGCCTTGACGACGAGAGCTTACTGGAGATTTTTGTTGACTTTGTGAGCAATCACGCCGGGATGGGTGCAACACTGGAACAGGCCTATCAGGAGCAAAACTTCGCAAAATTAAGAGAACTCGCTCATTATCTTAAGGGTAGCAGCAGTTCCATTTGCGCTCCCCAGCTTGAAACCAGTTGCAGGGCTCTCGAACACCAGGCGAAAAGCTGGCAAGCGCTCGACGGCACAGACTTATCACCAACCCCGCAACTGGTCGAAGAAGTCAACAACGCGCTCGCACAAGTGATTAAATTAATTACCAAGCTGCAAGTCTGACACGGCACTAGGGCCGTGTAAAACTTGACCGGGCATGATCGATAACACCATGCATCCAGCACTCTGGTATATGGTCATTTATCAATCCCATTGCTTGCATAAATGCATAAACTGTCGTCGGACCCACAAACTTCCAGCCTCTTTTTTTAAGGTCTTTTGCCAGCGCTTTTGATTGACTGGAATAAGAACGGGATTGCGCTTCTAAACCAACCTCCGTGACAGATTCATAACTCCAGAAATAACGGGCCAGTGAACCTTCCTGAGCCACTAACTCTCTGGCTCGACACGCATTGTTAATTACAGCCTCAATCTTTCCCCGATGCCGCACAATGCCTGAGTCAGCCAACAAGCGCTCAACATCATGACTTGTGTAGTCAGCCACAGTGTTAAAATCAAACCCGGCAAAAGCAGCTCGAAAGTTATCGCGCTTGGCATAAATCGTACGCCAGCTCAATCCCGACTGAAAACTTTCCAGGCACAGCTTTTCGAATAACCGCTGATCATCGGCTACCGGATACCCCCACTCTTGATCATGGTAAGCAATAAACTCAGGTGCTGCAGAACACCATCCGCACCGCACCTTTCCATCGGATCCCTGAACAATACTGCCCATAAATGCACGTCCTTCCCGTTGTATTTATTTCTGAAGCATGAAGGCGAGTCGCTCATCCACCCTGTTTGGTGCTATTTCGATAATTTCAGCCGTGACAATATTATGGATAACGAAAGGGTCTTGATCGATTCGTTCTTTCAGACGCTCAATCTCATTCTCCTGTGCCAAGATACCGCCGCCCAATTTTTCTTGCAGGCTACCCACCACCAAAAATACACCGTCAGAAAACCCCCATTGAATCCAGTCGTTATGGGCCGCCATGTACTGACTGGCTTCCCCCCGATTTTCAGCAAACCGCAATAACACAACAAACATAAGCACTCCTTTTAGTCGCTTTCATTGATTGATAATCTGGCAATGGCTGTTGATAACCAGCTATTTAATGAATCCACTTCTTGCGCAATGTACTGTTGATCGTTAAATGCACTGGCAAGTGTTGCAATTCCCTGGCTGCGAGCAAGCAATTGCATTGCAAAGTAATCCGCTCTGGATGCAAACCCCAACGCTTCAAATTGACGGCCCAACCATACCCGAAACAGCGTAAAAACCTTACTGGCCTCAGTCAGATTGACATGCTTCAGCTTACTCAGCTCCGTGGTAAGGGTTCCGACAGGGCAACCGAAACGTAATATTTTTTCCTGGTTCTGAATCAGTATTTGAATAAAGCAGCGAATACGCGTTTCGGGTGAATCCCCTTTCTGCTCCCAGTCCTCGAGCATTTTTCTGGTATTTTCAAGTCGACGCTCGATCACTGCGGCCAAAATGGCATCCTTGGTTTTAAAGTGATAATAAAAATTCCCGCGGGAAATGCTCACTGTTTTGGCGATCTGTGAAAAAGATGTGTGTTCGTACCCATTTTCATAAAACAGCACATCTGCAGCATCGACTATTTGATCTCGGGTCGGGTTATTGGGCATGCGTGCTCACTCTCGATTGACAAAACCTTAATGAAATGCCTCATTAGGACAGTCATCCTAATTGTTGGCAAAAAGAATAGGACATACGTCCTATTCCGTCAATACACCTTAGGCGAATTTATTTAATGCGCTTTCAAATCGATTATAAAAATCACGTTCCAGAAGGTTCTCCCGAGTCCAACCATCAAGTGCTACCGAAAACTCAAGCGCGGATCGGGCCTTGGTAAACCACTCGGTGCGACCTTCCTGAGACCATTGCGCTTCCATTGAAACGCCTTCCTCTGGCGTTCCGTCGAGGTCGATTCCAAACGTCATGACATGGCAGTGAAACTCCATCAACATTTTGTCCCCTTCGGACATTCCGGCAGTGGCCTCTTCCCAGGCCTGAGATACAAACTCCGGCGCATTCACCGGAGGAAACATGATGGCCTTGCCAATACCTATCTCGACAATTCCGTCGCTATTCAAATCGACCATGCCTGTCCGGTCGGGATGAGCGAGCAGATTTTGAGCACCTTCAGCACTTAATCGGGAAACATCGATACGGTCCGCCAGAGATGCCGCTTTCTGCACCAATGCCAATTCATCCCGAGACATATTATTTAAAACCTGTCGAGCATCGCCCGATGCGGCCATTGCATCATTTGCGTTGGCGAGAAGCGCTGAAAAGTCTGAGACCTGATCGTCAGACAGACCTCGGGCTCTCAATAACTGGGTTGATTTTTCACTGAAATTAACGGGCGAGATCATAAACTGCAGCCTCCCTGGATTACGGATAGAAACTCAACGCAGAAGCAATAATAATGCCCGCACCATTAAAGTGCATAGAATGCCACTACTTAGATGGCTGACTCGTTCGAGAAACCGATTCCAACACCGGTAGAAAACCCTATCGAAAATAAAAAGCGGCAACGGTATGCCGTTCAAATCTGTGAGGTTGCCATGAATCGGTTGTTCACCTTCATAGACACAGGCATCAATAATTTTCACGTACGAGATCGTCTCGCAGGGATTCCGGGGGGATAACACGCATACGATTGGGTTGACCAAGTAGTAGTGACGGTTTCATTCCCAAAATGGTTCTAAAGGTGTGGGTAAAATGTGACGAGTCAGAAAAGCCCGCATTGATGGCGGCTGCAGTTAGACTTTCACCTTCCCCCACTTTCACAGCGGTAACATAGAGGCGATGCCAGAGCCGGTAACGACGGATCGGTATTCCCGTCTGTTGTTTGAATAGTTGCACCAACCGGGGGACAGATAAATTTACTTCCGAGGCTAACGCCTCCACGGAAAGATTCTGGTGAATACTTTGTTTAATCAAGTCCACAACCCGGGCGATCCGTGGATCAGCGACAAAAGTGGATAATTTACCGCCGTGAGGATTGGTCAACAATTCATCCACAATGCCATATGCCTCGCACGAGGGAGGCGCCAGATTCAATAAAGCTTGAAAGGTATCTACGAACCGCCCCGGACTCCGAAGCCCCAAGCCAACATCGCCGAACCGCTGCTGCATCTGGAGCAGTATCTGATCATAATCATAACCCAATACATCCAAGTGACAGTTGACCACAACAGCAGACCCGGTATCGACCGAAACCGAAGACCCGGCGGGAAACAAAATACTCTGGCTTTCAAGTGGTTGTGCGGTATCAGTATAGAGTTTAATCGGGTCGCCACTCAGGCTTATAACCAACGTTGAGGCGGCATGATTCACCACAATGGGTTCAAACAACGGGCCAATATAGAGCGTCCGTTTATCCCATAGATAAAGTAAGGAAGGGGGGGAGGAAGTGGTTTCGCCGGAAGCAGTCATATTTGATCCGTTTATGCTTGATACGACCTTGTACTTGGTTCCAGATGCTCCTTGCGCTTAATCAGAATACGAGACACCAATAACACCTGTGTGCTGAGAATACTTACACACGTATGATTATTTTCGATCCATTTTATGACAATTAAATCCGATTTAAATCGTCTTGTGACAGTTTCGTGAACCGTATCACTCGAATCCGGCAATTCCCCAAACATCATCAAAACGTACAAGTGTTATCCATATTGGTGCACGTAGACTCCAAAATGTTGCACAAACGACGAATCATAACCATAGAACAAACATAACAGGATACGAAAACAATGAAAAAAGCAATCATCAGCGCTGCCGCCGCCGCAGCCTTATCCACAGCAGCAATTTCTCTTCCTGCAAATGCCGGATTTTTTGACAATTTGTTCAAACCTGCCAAAACAGAACATCCCATCATGTTGATTCCTGGCATCTTTGCCTTCGACACCATTGCTGGCGTGGATTACTGGTATCAAATCCCGTCTGCACTGGAGAACCGAGGTGCAACCGTCCATGTTGCTAAAATCAACGCCTTCGAAAGTTCCGCTATGCGTGGCGAATCATTAATCGAACAACTTGAAGAAATAAAAGCCGCAGCAAACGGACAAATCGACAAGTTCAATCTCATGGGGCACAGCCAGGGCGGTATGACTGCTCGTTATGTCATGAACGTACGTCCCGATCTGGTTGCATCCGTCACCACAATGTCAACGCCACACACTGGCTCACCGGTAGCCGATGTCGTTTCCGGCGCGGCTCCAGAAGGTACTCTGCAAGGAGTTGTATTCGAAGAGTTCACGAATGCAGTCGGAAATCTTGTTAATTTGCTGTCTGACAACAAACAAGACAAATCCAACATTAATGCGATGCTGGCGGAGTTTAATGCAGAAGGATCCATCGCGTTCAATAGTCAGTTCCCTGCGGGCGTCCCCACCGAGCACTGCGGCGAGGGGCCGGATAATGTGACAATCAATGGTCACAAAATAAAATTGTATTCCTGGGGCGGCGGATCTCACTTTACCGGGCTTCTCGACATATCTGATCCACTTTTCGCGATAACGGGTATGGCTTTTGAAGATGAAGCCAATGACGGTATTACCGGCGTATGTTCCAACCATTTCGGCAAAGTATTGCGGGATGATTACAACATGAATCACATCGATATCAATAACCATGTTTTGGGTAACGTGTCGCTGTTTGAAACCAATCCAAAAACCGTATTCGTTAACCATGCCAAGCGTTTGAAGCAAGCGGGACTCTAAACGGGTCGGGCCTGAGTAAAAGGTCTCTTCGACCGGGCACAGGGATGTGCCTTTCAAGTCCGGCAAATGAAAAGCACAGATAACCTCCTACATCTTCTCTTTAGAGCTTCGCCATGAACAAGTTTACGCTTTTTGGCTTAACTGGAATCATTATGGTTTCAGGAGCCGTGTTTGCTTACTGGAATTTATCTTCAGACACTCGAAACACACCTATTCAATTGCTATCGGCAAGCCCGTTAGAATCAAAACGACTCGCAAAACAAACCGTCGTTTCCGCCTCAACAGAGACAGCCGCTCCACTCACGATCGATACCGCCAAGCGGGTTAATGCACGAATTCATGAGCATAGCAAGCAGACACAAGAGCATTTATCCACCAGGGGGCTCCCCGAATCCCTACAGGGAGTAAGACACGAGATCCGGCTTCAAACTGATCCTCAGGGAAACCTTATCATCAATCGCGATGTTAAAGACCTGATCGAATTTTACCTTTCCGCTGTGGGTGAGGCCCCACTAGCGTCAATTTTGCTACAGATTCAACATGACTTTGCCCAACAACTGCAATTCCCGGCCAGAGATCAAGCCAATCAGATTCTTCGCAATTTCGTTGATTACAAAATCGCGCTGGCAGAACAAGCGCCTTCTGCGATGAACCACGCAACAACACCGGAATACTCGAGCGGGATGCTACGGCAGCAAAAAAGCCAAGTACAGCAACTCCGGGAACAATTTTTTACGCCGGATCAATATGATTCATTTTTTGCCGAAGAAGACACGTATGACAACTATATGCTGGATCAACTCGACATCAGTCGCAATGAGCACCTGAGTCAGGAGGAAAAACGAATTCAAAGCGCAGCGCTGGCAGCAACACTTCCCCCCGAGGTTAAACAGCTTCGGGAAAGCGTCAGCCGATTCGGCGAACTCCACCAGGAAACGGAACAGCTAAAATCACAAGGCGCCAGTGCCGGTCAGCTGTTCGAGGTGAGAGCGGAAAAGTTAGGCAGTGAAGCCGCAACCGCATTGGCGGAGCTGGACCAGCAACGGGCGAACTGGAAACAGCGACTCAACCAGTACGTAGAACAACGGAACCTGATCCGGGCATCGGATATGAGTTCAGCGGATCAAGTCACTGCAATAAAATCGTTAATCGAGGACTCATTTAAGGGTACTGAGCGTATTCGAGTACGAGCACTTGATGCGGATATTTAGACTCGAAAGCGCAATCGGAGTAGCAGATCAGACCTTTGCAAGCACGTTATCGATCGCACACTTAACTTTGTCTTTAACGAGGTCCGCTGCATTGACGCTGACCCCCAGGTTATTCACCAGGCCGTTTTCAATTGCATAGATCCAGCCATGAACATAGAGCGGCTGCCCCCGCGCCCAGGCATCCTGAACAATGGTGGTCTGGGTGACGTGAGAAACCTGGGAAATCACATTTAATTCGCACAACAAATCGGTTTTCTGGCTAATCCCCTCAACTTGTTCCAACTGTGTTTGATATTTCTCCGCGATATCGCCTACATGCCGCAGCCAATTGTTGATCAATCCGATTTGTGATCCCTGAATCACAGCTCGCACACCACCACAGCCATAGTGGCCACAAACGATGATGTGTTTAACTTTAAGGACTTCAACGGCATATTGCACAACGGACAGGCAGTTCAAATCGGTATGGACCACCAGATTGGCAACATTCCTGTGCACAAACAACTCGCCCGGTAGCAGACCCACGATCTCATTCGCAGGAACCCGACTGTCCGAACAACCAATCCACAGGAATTCAGGGCTCTGCTGTTTCGAGAGCTTCTCGAAAAATTCAGGGTCTTCGTCGGTTATCTGAGCAGCCCATTTACGGTTATTCTCAATTAGTTCAGAAACCGGCATACAAACTTTTCCTATACTATTGCTGAAAGCATCAAGCTGGAGAGCATCAAGTAAGAATCTCCAGTCGACTCAAGACAAGAATGCACCACCTTTGAGCATTGATATCCCCTCAACCTATCCAGAATCGAGGCTCAAGGCAGTATTCAAATTATCCTTTTTATTGTCAACAAACAGTCACCCGCAACAGCATTTTCAACCTGAATTTCACTCGAACCTACCACTTAATCAGTAGTCTTGAAGACACAAAAAAGGGCGATCATTAAATGTCGCCCTAATATAAGTCAACGTTCGAAATCGCACTACGTAAGTGCATCAACTGATTTCGAACGTACCACCACTCAACAAAAGCGCTTCTGGAATGGTGGACGCTCAATTCAGATCAGGGGCAAAGTGACTGGTGCGCGGATAAAATCAGCGAAGCGGTTTCTTCCCAATTGATACATGCGTCGGTGATAGATACACCATACTCCAGATCATCCTTGTCCAGGTTCTGTCTACCCTCTTTCAGGAAGCTCTCAAGCATTACACCTTTAATCGCTGAAGTCTTCCGCACAGTCAATTGCGCCACAACATTCTCAAAAACAAGACCTTGTCTGGCGTGATCTTTACCTGAGTTTTCGTGACTGCAATCAATCACAATCGCCGCATGCAACCCCGCCTTGGATAATGCAGCTTCACAGCTGGCAACATTGTCAGCATCGTAATTCGGTCCACCTTTTCCACCCCGCAACACCACGTGTGCATCGGGGTTACCGGAGGTTTCAATCATCGCAATCTGACCTTGTCCATCCATGCCCAGAAACGAATGGGGCGACATAGCAGACTTGATGCCATTGAGCGCAATTTCGAGACTACCATCCGTCCCGTTTTTGAATCCGGTAGGCACTCCTAACCCGCTTACCATTTCCCGGTGAATTTGTGACTCACTCGTTCGCGCTCCAATTGCCACCCAGCTCAACAAATCGGAAAGGTAGGGCATGGCTAACGGATTCAACGCTTCAGTCGCAACCGGAAGACCCAGACCAGTCAACTCGAGCAACAGCGCCCGTGCGGACTTGAGTCCGGTTTCCATATCATGACTACCGTCCAAAGACGGGTCATACAACATCCCCTTCCAGCCCACGGTGGTACGAGGCTTTTCAAAATAACAGCGCATGACCAACAGCATTTTGTCTTCAACCTGCGCCTGCAGCATCTTAAGCTTTCGGCCATACTCGAGCGCCGCTTCAGGATCATGGAGAGAACATGGCCCGGTAATCACCATCAAACGGTCATCCGTACCATTCAGAATGGCTTCAATTTCCCGTCGATGGCCGGCCACCTGTTGCAAAAGCGCATCCGTTGCCAAAAGTTCGGATTTCAGGGTTTGCGGTGAAGGTAGCGGTCGGGCGGATTGTGACTGTGCAATATCAACTTGAGATATATCCCGCTGCTCAGTTATTTCTGTCGTTTGCAAAATTGCCATATTCGCTGTCATGTTCAGATTCTCTTTTCTCAATTGTTATCGTAAGCTGAATTTGCTGTATGTTCGTATTAAATGACACGGATCATGGCCACATTCTGAGCTCGGAAGTCAGTTTTTACAGTGTAATCAACACCGTTGTCGACTTTCCAAAGCTGCGAATGCGGCCTGGATAAATCGCCAACTGCAATAAAAACAACTACATCTATCCCTCATGTTTGCCTCTCAAATAAAACTCAATGGCATAAACGAAAAAACCCCGAAGGTTTTGCCTTCGGGGTTTTTAATCCGGGAGGCAGAACCAGCGGTCTGCCTTCCTATAATCTCGTCGATCGTTTTACAGGTAGCCTAACCGCGCAACACTAAAGCCGCTAAAGTAAAACTGCCACCAATAAAATCGTACGGTACGACTCGCGTTAACCAATTTACGCGCAAGCGAGTCTGCTGACTGTGTCGTACGTTCCTGGGCATCGTTGCCTTTGACCGTAGGCGCATCAGAGCGAATTGCTTGGGATAAAATTACACGGTTAACTGTTTTCATAGCGTCAGATCATACCGAACTCTCGATCAAAAAAAAACCACTTGTTTCAATTTTTTCCAACTTGGGCAAGTCCGGGCCATTAGCGACTTAGCTCCATCAAGATTTTCCGGGCGAGATTCAATCGCGCAGCCAGGTAATCAGTGCCCCCTCGATCGGGGTGACACTTTTGCATCAGACGTCTATGCGCTGTCGTGATTTCCTTATCGGTTGCCCCAGGTCGAAGCCCAAGAATATCGTATGCCTCCCGGACACTCATCCCATCCTGACTTGGTGACTGACTCTGATTGTTTGAAGCTCCGGAGTAGTTTCCACGCTGATAATGTTGACGCCAAATGCCACCTACTTTTTGATCCAGAAACGACTCAACACAGGTCACAGAGTCTTCATCACTTGCATGAGCTTGATCCAGCAATTCTAACAATTCCGTCACCGAGAGCGTGTCGATATCCTTTCCTTTGAATAGACCTGCAACCACTACACCCGATAATTTCTGAGTCAATACATCCCGGTTCATACACAACAAAGGGGTTACAAGCTGATGCTGTTGAGGGGCCGAGCCAAATTTCCCGGGCAAACCATTTGCCCAATTGCGCAACCCGGGAATATGACGGAATGCTAAAGAAACAAAAGGGAGAATCCGGCGCGCGAAAGGCAGCAATCCGGTAAAAATAGCCGCCAGAATATGTAATCTACCGGTAACCGTAAGCAGCACGAGCAATGAAATCAGTGCCCCGACGCCCCACTTGAACATCAGCTGTTTACGTTCTTCCGGTGATGCGGAACGCCACGCATGCCGCATCATAAACACCGCCAGCAATACCGCAGTGACAACAATCAATTTAAACATACAACCACTTTTGCCTCATCCAGGACTGCTTATCGACCATAATGACTCATCGCCACGCTCTCGCAAAGTCTATTGGTACCACACCGTTTTCATAAACCTGCTTAAACCTACTCAAGGTTTAAACGAGCCTATCCCTACAGCGCAGGGTGCGCGGAAAGCAAGGTAGTGCTTTCCTGAATCAAGTCGGGACTCATGCCCGGTCTACCATCAAGGCGAGCCTCAACGGAGTAACTAACCCGATTCACACGACGAAAGTGACGCCAGCCACTCAGAAAATCTAATGATTTTTCGAGTGGTTGGTACCAACGCTGAAGTTTGTGGTAATACTGATAACCCCCGAGCGCCATCCTTACAGGCGGATGCTCGGTCTTAACGGTACCCTTCGCGTTAATACCAATGAGTTGTTTTGGCGGCTTTTCTTTAAAGCCATAATGCCGACGACCAATCACTAGCGCGGCCCCATGGTGATCTGAAAAACCGTGTCGATCGCGATATTTCATCCGCCCCAGTAATGAGGTATAAGCAGGGTTGACGTGATAAAGGCGTATGCCGCGTTTTATGCTTTGCGTTTCAATCAAGTCCTTGATCTTACCGTAAGCAAAGGCATTCAACATGCGGGCATACTGAGGGTGATCCTGCTTTTGGTATTGCCGTTTCTTTTGCTGAAAATCCAGCTTTTCGATCACCACCGCTTTACCTTGCTGCGCGGCAAAATCCATCAGGTCTCGTACGGCATCCCCAATAATGGCTGACCGTTGAACATCATTCTTATAGTGTAGCGGTAAGTCAAACGTTCGGTGTTGCAGTGGGTTACCGTTTCGATCCAGCTCGACGACCGCTAAGTGGTCCGGGTTGACATCTACACCGATGACACCTTGGTCATCATCGATCCACTCTGCTTGCTCTGCTGGTCCTGCCACTTCCACGCTAACGAGTAACCGCCAACCTTTTTTGTCTCGTTTAAATCGAAAACTCAGGGGTTGCCCTTTGATTGATTTATCGTGTTTTTTAACCTGATTCTGCCAAACGGCTTGGGCAATAGCCGCCTTACCATGCTTGAATTGCAGGTGATCAATGTTAATGGTCGTGCCAAACGTGGCGCGTAATTGATGGGGCACAAAGAGTTTTAGCTGGTAAGCACCTTCTTGCTCACTGGGCGATAGCTGGGCATTTTGACAGCCCCAGGATTCGTCATGAGACCCCACCAAGAGAAATTCGCGGTGTCGTGCTTCGTGCCAGCGTTGTTTCCAGCCTTCAATGGCCGAACCCGTTTCTAACGCTTGACGCTCTTTCAGCAGCTTTCGACCACCAAAACAAATCGGTGTTTTGTTTTCCTGTTTTTCGGCCACCAAGGCGGACTGCTTTTGCTGCCAACGACGCAGTTTAACTTCCTTCTGTCGTAACCTGTTGCGAAGTTGTTTCGCCTGTTGCGGGCAGCCTTTCTCTGCAACATGATCACAGCGCTTATTTAGCTTGTTGAGCGTCTTCTCCAGCTGTTTGATTTTAACGTCCAGCGTCACCAGTCGGTTGTTTCGATTGGTTTGGTAAGACTGGATTAAGCCTTTAATGCTTTGCTGGACGCCTTGAAACACCCGATAGCTGAACGGCATCCCCATTTCATGCATAAACTGGGTACGATTCAATTGCTGGGCTTTAGGCTTTTGTAAGTTAGCAAACCAATGAAACTTCACTTGATTCCACAGCTCGGCATATTGGCATAATGCCGCATTCTGCTCATGAATCAAATCAAGCCGGGTTTCAAAGGTGAGAGTTTTCGTTGGCGTATCCACTAGGCGATGGCTCGTTGATTTTTACGACTACGTGAACCATGCAATCGCGCAATTTGAGTTTGCAAATCTTTTTTCTGATCATGAGAAGAGACGCGTGCATAACAGATCGTTCTGCGTTGCTCATTAGCAGTCGACTGACCACAAAAGGCTACAAGTTTATCAAGCGCGTAACGACGATGGCCACCCGGCGTACGGAAATCTGAGAAAAATCGTGAATCTTTTTCCCAACGACGAAGGGTGGAAACGGCCACACCCAGCAGAAAAGCGGCAGCGCCTATCGATAGAAATTCAGCCATAATCATGACCTCCATCCATGAGAAAACAATACTGTACAAGCTACTGTATATGAGTAGGTTTAGTCAAGTATTTAGTTAACTGTTAAAGCCCCGAGTGACAATTCAAAATCTGTAATGTGCACAAAAATAACTTGCCATCCCTAGCGTAAGCATCAAGTCCGATTTAGTATGGTGTCTTCAACGTGAATTGATACGACTTTGACTTGAGACCACATTATGATTGCTTACCAAGGCCACCAGGGCGCTTATTCCCATCTCTCTTGCCAGCATGTATTTCCAGACAGGGAAGCACGGGCCTGCAGTACGTTTATCGATGCCATGCAAATGGTGGAAAAAGGGCAAGCGGAGTTGGCCATGATTCCTGTGGAAAATTCGACAGCCGGTCGTGTTGAAGAAATCTACCGCTTGATTCCCAAGATGAGCTTACATATTGTGGGTGAACACTTTGAGCCCGTAAACCATTGTTTACTGGGGCTGCCTGGTGCACAACTTGACGCGCTCACTCAGGTTGCTTCTCACCCCCAAGCCCTGGCACAGTGCGCACAGAATATAAGACGTCTCAATTTGTATCCAAATGCCACGCTGGATACCGCCGGTGCAGCAAAAGAACTCAAGGAATCCGGGGATTATCACAGCGCCGCGATTGCATCAAGTCTTGCGGCAGAACTATATGGCCTGGAAATACTGGAGGAGAACTTTCAGGATATCAGCGGGAATACCACTCGGTTCATCATTCTGTCTCACACCCAGGCACTTCCGGCATACCAGGAAGGTGTTTCCTATATGACATCAATCATTTTTAAAGTCCGCAATATTCCTGCTGCGCTTTACAAAGCACTCGGCGGTTTCGCGACCAATGGTATCAATCTCGTCAAGCTGGAGAGTTACATGCCCGGTGGAACATTGAATTCAAGCCAGTTTCACGTCGATATCGAAGGCCACATCGAAGAGCGACCACTGCGACTTGCCATGGAAGAGCTCAACTTCTTCGCAGAAGATGTCAGGTTATTAGGTACCTACCGTGCGCACCATTTCAGAGCCAGCGTGAGCTATCATGATTAACGTGCGATAGCAGGACAGATGGTATCCGCTTTGCTTTACTGTTAATAACGTATGTACCCGAACCTGACCCACGAAGGCCGTAAAATGAACAATAACAGTGATCGCTCGTCCATCAATTTAAATGTTAGAGGCATTTTGCCCTCAGCAACACTCCGAATTAACGAACTGTCGAACAAGCTGAAAAGTGAAGGCAAGGAAATCTTCAAGCTCGGGCTGGGCCAGTCCCCTTTCCCGGTTCCTGAAGTGGTGGTTGAATCTTTACGCCAGCATGCCCACGAAAAAGACTACCTGCCGGTTATGGGATTAATGGCACTACGTCAGTCAATCGCTGAGTACATGAGCCGGGTGCAGCACATATCGCGCCGTGCAGAAGACATCATTATTGGTCCGGGCTCCAAGGAATTACTGTTTATCATGCAAATGGCCTACTACGGTGACTTGCTCATTCCCAGACCAAGCTGGGTTTCCTATGCTCCACAGGCTCGCCTGCTGGGCAGAAGCGTATACTGGCTGCCCACCGGACCGGAAAACAACTGGCAATTGACCGCGGATGAGCTGGATCTGGTCTGCCGGGATGACCCCACCCGACCACGCATTTTGATCCTCAACTATCCATCCAACCCCACCGGTTGTACTTACACGGATGACCAACTGCTTGAACTGGCTTATGTTGCGCGCAAGTACAATATTGTATTGCTGTCAGATGAAATCTACGGCGAAACCCGCTACGACGGCGAACACAAATCCATTGCTCGCTACTACCCGGAAGGCACTATTATCAGTACCGGATTAAGCAAATGGTGCGGTGCCGGGGGTTGGCGTCTGGGTGCCTTTATATTTCCTCAAGAACTGAAGCCACTGCAGGAGGCCATGGCCATTATCGCAAGCGAAACATTCACAGCGACATCGGCCCCCATTCAATATGCTGCCATTCGCGCCTTTCAAGGTGGCGAAGAAATCGATAATTACCTCGCAACATCGCGCAGGGTGCTTGCCGCGCTCGGTGAGTTCATTTACACAAAACTGTCTCAGATGCAGGTTAAGCTGAATCGACCGGAAGGCGGTTTTTATGTATTCCCTGATTTTGATCACTACCGACAGGATCTGGCAAAGCACAATATACTCACCAGTGCCTCACTCTGTAATCGTCTGCTTGAAGACACCGGCATCGCTATGTTACCGGCAAGCGACTTTGGCTTCACGCCGGACACATTGATATCCCGGATCGCCTTTGTTGACTTTGACGGCCAGGCGGCCATTCAGGCAGCGGATAGCATTGGCAATGATACCCCCTTGGATGAGTCATTTATCATCGAGAACTGCCCAAAAATTGCGACTGCTTTGACCAAAATGGAAGCCTGGTTCAAAGGGCTCTAATAATTCAAAGGACTCTAATGTTTCAAAGAACTCTAAAGCTTCAAATCACTCGAATCTTTCAAAGCACTACAAAATGAAGCGACGTTTCAGCTCAGGATTGGTTTAATAACAGGACAAAGAAGAGAACAGGATAGACTATGGGACACGATAACCTGCACGAGATTTCGATCTTTGCCGTTGACCTCGCTATGCGTGCGGGAGAGCTCATCAAACAAGGTCGACAACGGGGCAACCTGGAACAGCACTACAAATCAGGCCAGGAACTCGTTACAGAAATGGATCTGAAAGTGGATGAGATGATCAACAAACACATCCGCAAAATTTACCCGGATCACCGTATTTTATCCGAAGAGACTAATCCTGACCTGACCTTGGCGGAAGACCTTGAAGACCCAATCTGGATCATCGATCCAATCGATGGCACCGTAAATTACGCGTATAACCACCACCAGGTCGCCATATCGATTGCTTTCGCAACCGGTGGAAAGGTTCAGGTCGGGGTTGTACACTGCCCTTTCCAAAACGAAACCTTTCAGGCTATTGCAGGTGGACAGGCCATGTTGAATCACCGGCCAATCAAACCCAGCGCATCCATGTCACTTGAAACCTCATTGATTGGTACCGGTTTTCCCTATCAGAAGAACGAAATAGCAGGCTTGATTCTGCGATTGAAGTCGGTGCTCTCGAGCTGCCGCGATATTCGCCGAATCGGCTCTGCGGCAATCGATATCTGCTGGGTTGCAATGGGACGACTGGATGGCTACTACGAATCTCTGAGCCCGTGGGACTTCGCTGCGGCGCAACTTATTGCCAGGACAGCAGGGGCACAATGTGGCCACATCTATCCGCCCCCCGAAGGCATTAACCCGGAATTATTCGACCGGGATCTTCTGATCACCAACCCTCATATCCATGAACCATTGCGTGACCTTCTCATCGCCGCAGACGAAGCGGCTCAATAAGAACACCTTGTTCAACTACTCATAATCTCCGCGGCGCAGTGCTTCGAGTTGCGCCGTCAGTTCGCCAGAATCCTTAAGCTGCTGCAAGCCCTCATTAAACCACTGCAGCCAGCGCTCACTGTTAGGGTTGTTGCGGGGGAAGATTAAATGCAAAGGGTTTGAATGGAGCGGCTTGGGGTGATGGGTCAGCAGTGCCGCATCCTCGGGTGGAAACAGTTTGCGAATCATGGAATACCCGACCTGAAGGTCCTGGGGAAAAACATGAGTTCGCCCTTTTATCAGCACAAAAAAGTTACTTTCATCCCGGGCAACACGATGGACTTTAAAAAAACCGTCCGCTTCATATTGTTCAAACATCTCGCCGTAATAATACCCCAGGGTTGCACCGATATTTAACCCCTCAAGATCCCGCAGCTGCTTCCAGTCAAAATCGAAATCCTTTCGATGAAAAAAGACCTGTTTGCCATCCATAATCGGATCACTGCAAAAGTACAGTTTTTCTCGTTCTGGTGAACAATAATAGGGCATCGTGGCATGAAACTCACCATCCAGCACCATTTGATAACCCCGGGGCCATGGCAGGTAACGATACTGGACACGAATCCCGTGCGTGGAAAAAATACGGGTAATTATTTGCGCAATTGCACCATGTCCCAAGTAAGACTCTGAAACATAGGGTACCCACTCCCCGGTTGCAATCTTGAGCACGTTCGCATCAGAGCTGGAGGCAGTGCGCTGCAACGTGGCCGACCTGAGATCGGCATCCTCAGCAACTGCAGTTTGCCAACAAAACAGTATGCAGACTAGCAACGGGCCGACAAGACGGCTGAACAGCCACTTGCGGTTCACACGCACAAACAACCGGGTCAGATCGCCACCTTTGGGTTTAGCGTTTTCAAATACGCTTCCATCACAATGCACAAACACTTAACCCTGCCCTCATTACCCACAACGTCCAAAGTATACTGTGTTTAAAAACGAATGCCCGGAAGGTTTTGGCAATTTAGTAAAAATCGATGCGCCTAAAAAAACGTACCATCAATTGGCGAGGAGGCACTTGCATACAACTTTCTGGCCATTCGTCCTGCTCTGTACGCATCACGACCACTTTCCACAGCGCGTTTCATGGCCCGGGCCATAAGCAAGGGATTCTGCGCTGCAGCAATTGCAGTATTCATCAGTACACCGTCGCAGCCCAGCTCCATCGCGATAGTTGCATCTGAAGCGGTTCCCACGCCGGCATCAACCAGGACAGGCACCTTGGCATTCTCAAGGATCATCTTGATGTTATAAGGATTACGAATACCCAACCCCGATCCAATTGGTGCCCCCAATGGCATAACCGCGACACACCCCATCGCTTCAAGCCGGGCAGCAATAAGTGGGTCATCGTTGGTATAAACCATAACCTTAAAGCCATCATTGACCAAGGCTTCTGCGGCCACCAATGTCTCGGTCACATCAGGGTACAACGTTTTTTCATCACCTAACACTTCCAACTTCACCAGGTCATGACCATCCAGCAATTCACGGGCCAATTTGCAGGTACGGATCGCATCTTTTGCGGTGTAACAACCTGCTGTATTCGGCAGAATAGTGTATCGATCAGGCGGGATCACATCGAGCAGGTTCGGCTCATCCGGATTTTGGCCAATATTGGTTCGCCGAACCGCAACAGTGACGATTTCTGCCCCGCTCGCCTCAATACACAAGCGAGTCTCTTCCAGGTCTCTGTATTTTCCCGTGCCAACCAGCAATCGGGAGCTGTAAGTTTTACCCGCAACAGTCAACAAATCCTGCGCCTCAGCTTGGGCAATCATCTCATTACTCAATGTTCTCTCCTGCAGTAAGCAAATAATTCAGGTTATATTTTTTAAAGCCGATCCGGCACTGGTGGACACCAGAAACGAATTAACCGCCTCCGATGGCTTGCACAACTTCCACTATATCGCCATCTTGTATCAGGTGCTGCTCGTGAAGGCTTCGGGTCACGATATCCATATTCACTTCAACGGCCACACGGGCATTCTCAAGCGCCATTTGTTTCAGCAATGCAGCAATGCTCAAGGGTGCGTCAAAAGACATGGAGTCACCATTGACGGTAACCTCGATTTTTTGAATATGGGAAACTTCAGGGTTCATAACTCACTCCTTCCGGCAACCCGGGTCTGTTGAATAAAGCGCCAGATCACAGCCAGAAATAAAATTAACCAGCCAAACATAAGCAACATGCCACCCATCGGGGTGACGGGTGACACCATTTCAGCAAATCCGGTTCCCGGAAATGCAACTCGGATGTAGAGCGTGACACTAAAACCGAAGATTCCAGCACAAAAACAAACGAAAACACCCCACAACATAAAGCTCGACTGTCTCAGGTAAGGCCAGAGACTGCCAACGAGGAGTAAAGCCAGACTATGATAGAAATGGTATTGATTCGCAGTCTGCCAACGCCCGGCATCGACCGAGTCAGACGCAACCAAATGGGCACCAACGGCACCGGCCACGACGGCAACCAATGCGAACAAACTTCCTGCAGCAAAACAAAATCCCTGCAGTGAACTCAAGCGAGCTTCAACATTCACAAGCTACTTTTTCCCCTGTATCTATGTTCACCAGAGTCAAGCAGCCCCCCCAGACACAACCGGTATCCAGTGCCATAAAGCGCTCAGACCCGGTGCTTCCCTGCAACGCCGCCCAGTGACCAAAAACAATACGACCGTTGTCTGATCTGGGCAGACTATACCAGGGTACATAACCTTCAGGGGCATTTTCGGGTTCGTTCTTTGCGTTGAGCTCAAGCGCCCCCTCACGGGAGATAAAACGCATGCGGGTCAGATAGTTGGTAATGACACGCAATCGATCCATTCCGGTCAATGAGTCATGCCAGATTTCCGGTTGATCGCCATACATGGCTTGAAAGTAGGCTCCAGCTTCTGGACCTCTGAGAACCTCACTTACTTCGTCCGCATATTGGCAAGCCGCGTCGAAAGACCAGATATGGGGGATACCGGCATGGGCAACAAGAATGTTCCGGCCAGGATCAAAGTAGACTAACGGTTGCCGCTTTAACCAGGTCAACAATTCCTCAGCGTCTGGAGCGGAAAAAATATCCTCCAACGTGTCCTTGCGTTTCAGTTTGTGCCCACCGTAGGCAATGGCTAACAGGTGCAAGTCATGGTTGCCCAGAACGGTGATTGCAGCATCGCCCAAGGATTTGATCAAACGCAGACTTTCGAGGGATTTCGGGCCTCTATTGACGATATCGCCAACGCACCAGAGCGTATCACACTCAGGATCAAAACCGACTTGATCCAACACATTCCGGAGTGCGTCATAACACCCCTGAATATCACCTACTGCATAGGTTGCCACACAAACACTCCTGCAAATTAGATTAATGCATCACTGATCACTGCAAATTCCGCCAGGCTGAGCTTCTCGGCACGTAGACCAGGATCAATGCCCAGGTCTTCCAGCTGATTCGCTGAAATCATCCCGCCCAGAGAATTGCGGATTGTTTTACGGCGCATGTTGAATGCTGACGAAACAACTTGATTCAGTTTTACGGGGTCTTTGACTTCAATGGGTTTTTCGGTATGGGGGATCAAACGGACAATGGCCGAATCCACTTTAGGTCGCGGTTTGAATGCACCCGGCGGCACAATAAAGAGGGGTTGTACCCGGCAATAGTACTGCAACATGATACCGAGTTTGCCATATGCTTTTTCACCCGGAGCCGCCGCCATGCGCTCTACAACTTCTTTTTGCAGCATGAAATGCATATCCTGAATCGAACGCTCGTGTTCCAGGATTTTGAAAATTAACGGGGTCGAAATATTGTAAGGCAGATTGCCAACCATTCTCAGTTTGTAATCCCCTTTGACAAGGGTCTCGTAGTCAAACTTAAGGGCATCACCTTCATGAATCTCAAAGTTGCTGTGATTAAAAAATTTGGTGCGCAGAATGGGGATTAAATCGCGATCCAGCTCCACGACATCAAGATGCCCCTCCGTTGCATCCAGCAAGTGTTCCGTGATTGCCCCCAGACCGGGACCGATCTCGACAATATGATCCCCGGGTTTGGGGTTAATCGAGCGGATGATGTTATCAATGATATTGGCATCATGGAGAAAATTCTGACCAAACCGTTTTCTTGCCTGATGCCCGGGGGGCGCTGCACTCATGAACTTACCTAATTAATACAATTGCTGACGTTTAAATCTGAACAAAGTTTAAATCTAAACAACTCTTTGTTTTATCCCTGCACAACTCGTTATTTTTTCCTGAAATGCACCGAACCATGCAGAATACACAGTTAACTCAATGAATACGGCAAATTTGCTGACATTTCCAGTGCAACCGTGATCGCGGTCTGCAAGCTCCCGGTGTCTGCATCGCCGCTGCCTGCCAAATCAAACGCCGTGCCGTGATCCACAGAGGTTCGGATAAAAGGTAACCCCAGGGTGATGTTTACGGCATTGCCAAAACCTTTATATTTTAGCACGGGCAAGCCCTGATCATGGTACATCGCCAAAACCGCATCCGCCTGCGCTAGCCATTTTGGGGTAAATAACGTATCCGCAGGCAACGGCCCGATCAGTTCCGCGCCCTGATTTCGAAAGTGATCAAGCACGGGCTCGATTACATCAATTTCTTCCCGCCCCATATGCCCGCCTTCACCGGCATGAGGGTTCAGACCTGCTACAAGAATGCGGGGCGTCTGTATTCCAAACCAGGTTTTCATGTCCGAAATCAGAATCGACAGCACTTGAGAGAGGCGTTCCTGGGTGAGGGCCGTTGAGACCAACTTCAAGGGAATATGAGTCGTCGCCAGGGCCACTCGGAGCCCTTCTGTCGCCAGCATCATGACGACTCGCTCACGACCGGCCAGGTGTTGCAGAAACTCAGTATGTCCTGTAAAGCTGATTCCTGCTTCATTGATCACCCCTTTATGTAAGGGGCCCGTAACCAAAGCTGAAAATTCTCGGCGCTGGCAACCGTTAACAGCCTGACGCAAGGTATCCAGAAGATATTGTGCGTTCGCCGTTTGGGGCACTCCGGGCTCAACCTGAACTGCCATTGCTACCGGATAGACCGTTAGCACACCTTGCCCGAAACAAGGCCGCTCGCCTCGTTGATAATGTCTGATTTCACAGGGCATTCCCAATTCCTCGGCCCGTCGAGTCAGCATTTCAGGATCCGCGATCAAAATAATATCATCTCGCAGGTGCGCGCTCTGGGCGAGCTGAATACAAAGGTCTGGCCCGATTCCAGCCGGTTCGCCCGGTGTAATCGCCAACAGCGCCCTTTTTTCACGACTTGATGTCAATGTATGCCTCACCCTTGATTTCAAGCAACCATTTCTGCAATTCAATCTCGTACTTACGCTGTTGCAAAACCTCGCGTGCCTGGCTGGCCTGGATTTCTTCACCAAGATCTTTTTCCCGTTGATCCTGAACCTCAAGAATATGCCAACCAAATTCGCTACGGAAAGGCGCGCTGAGTTCACCGGCTTTGGTTTGCAGCATGACCTGTTCGAACTCTGGAACCATTTCCCCTGGGCTAACCCACCCCAGGTCTCCCCCACTTACGCCGGAAATAGGGTCTTCGGATTCTGATTTTGCCAATTCGGCAAATGCCCCACCGTTCTGGATTTTCCGGTAGATATCCTCAATTTTGGCTTTCGCTTCCTGCTCGGTGCGAATCTCGCTGGGTTTAATCAGAATATGTCTTACTTTCCGTTGCTCGACTAACTGGGATTGCCCGCCACGTTTTTCAAGCACACTGACCAGATGAAAACCACTTGCCGTTTTCAACGGCCGACTGACCTGTCCGACGGCGAGTTGGGGTACAACATCCGAAGCTAACGATGGCAATTCATTTTCTTTTCGCCAGCCGATCACACCGCCGTCCAAAGCATTGCGTCCTTCCGAGCGTGCCACAGCCATTTTCTGGAAATCTGCTGCAGATTTGATTTGATCTGCAATCGCCTGGACTTCTGCCAACTTCATTTCAATGACCGAATCAGGGGCACCTTCCGGAACAGTGATCAAGATGTGACCTAACAGATATTCAGTTGCGGTTCGATTTTTGCCCACAGAGGATTGCAAATAGTTTTCTACTTCAGAATCCGTAACCCGAACCCGTCCGCCAACCCGACGCTGTTGCACACGACTGATCAGTAACTCTCGTCGAATTTGCTCCCGGGCCTCAAGAAAGGAGACGCCTTCGCTTTTCAATGCTTCTTCAAACTCGGCCAGACTATAACCACTCCGCCCGGCGATATTGGCCATTGTCTCAGCCAGCTGGGCATCAGAGATCCGTAAACCTTCCCGGTCAGCCATCTGTAATTGAATCTGCTCCAGTATCAATTGTTCAAGCACCCGTTGACGCATTACATCTGCGGGCGGCAAAGGTGTATTCTGGGCATTAAGACGCGCGGTAATGGTCGTCATCCTGCTTTTCAATTCTGACTGTGAAACGATACCGTCTTCAACAATCGCCAATACACTATCAATGGCTTCATAGGCACTGAATGCCTGAGCACTGTAGAAAAGAACGGAAACCCCTAGTGGTAACCACTTCATTCTCCCCACCAAACCTGCCAGTTTTTTAGTTGACGAATTTTGCTTCATTTTTTCCCCTGCACATCGCTCACTGATCATGCGCGTTTAGTTCATTCGTTCTTCGCGTTCGGAGAACCCGTTTATAGCGGCATCAATTCCGGCCCAGGAGCCGCTGGTCAACCCGGAAAGCCGACTTAATTCAAAGCGCAGCAGCAATCGGTTATCCACCTCCTGATCTGAAGTCAGATAACTGTGATTCAAGACCTGCACCCGCCAGCAACAACTACTGTATTCCAGCCCGGCAACCGTTCCAATCGTACGGCTGTCAGCCAATTCATAGAACCAGCGCCCGAACAAGGCCACCTGATCTCCAATCGGCACAATAGCCGAAATATCAGATTGTTCCAGCTCACCTTCCAGATACCGGTGACCAATATTCAGGACATACTCATAATCCGGTGAATGCACCTGCAACCGGGTAGAGCCCTCGGTCGTATTATCATTGCGAGCGTCCCACAAACCACCAATCCGCAGGGCCATCCAGTCGTTAGGTTCAATCACAGCCTCCCCGGCAATCAGGGAGTCTGTGCGCACATCCGTGCCCCGACCTTTCAAGTCGACCCGGCGATCCTCAAAATAATAAATCTGCCCCAGACTAATACTCGCGCGCTGAATACCGTTTGCCAACTCTGAAAAACGAGAGGTTACGGCGACAGTCAAGCGGTTATTATCACCAACCCGATCCTGTCCCGAGAAACGGTCTTCCTGGAACAATTGGTTGAAGCGGAATGATTTCAGATCCGTATCAAAATCGGGATAATCCGATTGATCTTTATGGGGGGAGTATACATAGAACAAACGGGGTTCCAGAGACTGGCTGAATGATTCACCACCGATGCGCAAGGTACGATCAAAAAACAGTCCGGAGTCCATTGAGACAAAGGGTACCGTTCGACTCAAATGATCATCGACATCAGCTTCCTGATCATCCAGCAAGTAATCAGTCTGATCCAGCCTTACAGCCGTTTTCCAGAACCCCCATTCTTCCCGCATTGGTAACGACACGGAGGGGCTCAGCCACAAGCGCTGGCCATTGACCCGGTCAGCCCCTTGCAACTCGTCATTGTCCCGGTAGAAGAAAGCGTACATGGAGTCCAGGCGATAATCCAACTCGGCCTCGGAATCGACGAATTCAAAGCTGATCTCGGGCAAACGGGCGTAAGGCTTGTCCACCTCTGCAATGGTGTCATCAATCGTTTGATACCCTTGCAACGTACCATACAGATGCCAGCGATCCCCCTGACTTTCAACCTGCCACTGCCGATTCAAATGAGTCTGCTCTTCGATATTCAAGGTGCGATTCAAATCAGACAGATAGTCATCATCGCTGATGGCTTTCACTTCGATTGATGAACTGAAACCATAAGGTAATCCCGCCTGCTGGTTAAATCCGAAGGCCCACCGCTCCCCTTTTTTACTCGGGAAACTTCGCGCAAATTCATCATCTTCATAGATGTAGCCCAAGGACATTTCTGTATAACTGAACCGGTTGAGGTAACGCCCCTCTATTTCAGTCAACAGCCCACGACCATGCATATATTGTGGCGCGATTGTCGCATCGTAATTGGGCGCAAGATTCAAATAATAAGGCGTACTGAGGTACATACCGGTTCCGGCATTCGAGGTACCGATGGACGGGTATAAAAACCCGGTTTTCCGGCGGTCATCAATCGGAAATGAGAAATAAGGGAAATAGGCAACCGGGATATCCTTGATGCGAAACACGGCATGTTTCGCGACACCAAAACCTTCTTTGCGGTCGAGATCGATACTTGCCGCTTCCAACGCCCAGTCGTTATTGTCTGGAGGGCAAGTCGTAAAATAACCATTTTGAATTGCCAAATGCTCGGTACCGGTGCTTTCGACGACCTCCGCCGACCCTCGCATTTTATTTGCGTGATACAAATAATCTGCACCGGTAATACTGAAGTAATCCTGATTCATATCGTAACGAACCTGCTCACCTGTTAGTGTGAACACGGGCGCTCTGAGTAAAATGTTGCCCTTCAACTCAGCCTGTTCGTTTTTTCGATCCAGGGTTGCCCAATCCCCCCGTAAAAAGAAATTGCCCTGCCACACCTCGACATCACCGTGCAGGGTCGCGCCTTTCTCGAGAAAACTCTCACTGGTTTTTGCTGAAACATGCACCGCAGCTGGATTATCCAGGGTGATTGACGGCGCGGACAACAGGTAGTTGGGCACACGGTAATCACCGCCACAATAAGCAGGCACCGCTGCGCGTTCCGCTTCCGTCAATGCATAGTATGGCACCCAGTCCAGCTCTGCCGCAGAACGCTTGTCTGTTGCCACGTCCTGACTCGAGGCAGAAGCTTCCTGCGCTACGAGGGATGATGCGCACAGTAATGTGGAGAACAATGTCGAGGAGAACACGGTTAAAGAAAACAATGGGGCAGCCCTGGACCGCGCAGATCGGCAAACAGAGGCAGATCCTCCAGCCTCTTCGGACCGCAACAGGTTCCAACCTGTTCGAAACAAAACAAATGAAGTGCTACCCGCGACGGATCGTGCGCGACTTAGCCATAGTCTGATCAATATCATGTTGCCTGCTGGTGAGTTATAATTCCGCAGTGTATTTATGAGCTTTTTTTCGATTAGTCCTGGTACTCATCACGATTAATACCACCCATGATCAACGCCTTTTGGCTTACAGCCTGATATTCAACACCACTGCCGGGGAATAATCAGATACGGGGATAAAAACACGATTCACTCAACCCGTATACGAGTGCGAATTAAACCGGACTCGTTAATACAAACACGCTGTAAGCTTTAATGACACGGGTGAGCATAATAAAGCCCGGTAAACACCGCAGAAGAAAGCTATGATTAAACGCGAATGATAAACTGATCTGCGACGAGTCACAAACCCATCTGCATAATAATGAGGCAATTGAATTTGGAAAATTCTCGACAAGCGGCAAGGGAGAACTGGTCTCAAGCCCAAATCCAAAGACTTTTCCCGGAAGATTACGAAAAATACAGGGCACAACTGAGCTTCACACCCGTTTCGGGTGACGCCAGCTTCCGTCAGTATTTTCGAGTGACCCTGACACCGGAAAAGCACTGGATCATCATGGATGCGCCGCCGGAAAAGGAAAACTGCGAGCCCTTCATTGCCATTGCTCAACACTGGCACCGCTACGATATCGCCGTTCCGGAGATTCTTGCTCAAGATCTGGAACAAGGCTTTCTACTCCTGACCGACTTTGGCGACCAGCTCTACCTGGATCACCTACAAAATGGACGTGCCGATGAGCTCTATGGAAAGGCCATTTCCACACTTCTGCACATCCAGCAGGCACCCGAGAATGATGAATACACCCTGCCTGCCTATGACGTCGCCCTGCTACAACGGGAGATGGCATTATTTCCAGACTGGCTACTGACTCAGGAGCTGGACTACACGCTGTCGGATGCCGAGCAAACTCTGCTCAAAGAGACTTTTCATATTCTGGTCGTCAATGCTCAGGAGCAACCCCAACTCGCCGTGCACCGGGATTATCACTCCCGAAACCTGATGATTCCCCGGAATCCGGAAACCATCCCCGGAGTGCTTGATTTTCAGGATGCTGTCAAAGGGCCCATCACCTATGATTTAGTATCCTTGTTACGGGATTGTTATATTCGCTGGCCACAAGCCAAAGTAGAGCAATGGCTGCAAGACTATTGGCAACAAAGTCAGGCGGCAGGATTACACCAGGTCGGGCTACCACGGTTCCGCCGCTGGTTTGATCTGATGGGTGTGCAGCGTCACCTTAAAGCAGCTGGAATTTTTGCACGCCTGCATTTGAGAGACGGAAAAAAAGGTTATTTGAAGGACATTCCGCTCACGGTAAGCTATATCACGCAAGTGTGCCAACACTATCCAGAGCTCAAAGGCTTTGGTGACTGGCTCGGACAACAGATTGTCCCTCGCTTGCAATCTCTGGCCTGCCAGGAAGAGGTTGTCTCATGAAAGCCATGATCCTGGCTGCCGGAAAGGGTGAGCGGATGCGTCCGCTTACGCTGACGACTCCCAAACCGCTCCTTATGGTCAGATCCAGACCGCTCATTGAACATCATATACTGGCATTAAAATCCGCCGGCATCGGCCACATTGTCATCAATGTATCCTGGCTGGGGGAGAAAATTGAACATCACCTCGGCACAGGTGAGCGCTTTGGTGTCTGCCTTGAATATTCCCACGAAGCCACCCCGCTGGAAACGGCAGGGGGGATTCAAAAAACACTCCCGAAGCTGACTACAGAAACACCTTGGTTTATTGTGGTAAACGGTGACGTATGGACAGACTACGACTACAGGGAGCTCGTGCAGCTCGGGCACCAGCTTGAAACGTCCACAACGGGAACCCAAGCAAGTGAAACCGAAAGTCGACCCCACGAAATCAAAGGTCACTTGGTGCTCGTAGACAACCCGACGCACCATCCTGAAGGTGATTTCGCCCTAAGTGCAGGGCAAGGGCCCATCAAAGCAATACAAAATTCAGGACAACAGCAATATACGTTCTCTGGTATCAGCCTGCTTAACGCATCATTGTTCGGGGAGTTAAAGCCCGGTGTAGCCCCGCTTGCACCATTGCTGCGAAATGCCATTGCCAAAGGTCAGATCAGCGGGGAGTATTTCAACGGAGAATGGTCGGATATCGGCACGCCTGAACGCTTGGCGCAAGTCAACAGTACACATCAAGTATGAGCGCACATCAGGTTTAACGGATTATCATCAACATCAAATCGCGGAGAACAATAACCATGTGGTTCGGAAAGTTTTACGGCAGCGTCATGGGGTTCATGACGGGAGGCCCTCTCGGGGCCATGTTTGGTATGGCAGTCGGCAACCAGTTTGACGAACAAATCAGTCGATTCTTTCAACAGCAATGGGATTATCGGCTTGACCATGGCAACCCCGCCGCGAAAAAAGCCATGATCCATTCCGTATTTCTCTCTCTGGGCTATATCGCAAAGCAAAGCGGACGGGTAACCGAAGCCGACATCGGTTTCGCCGATACTGTTATCCACCAGTTAAAACTCAACGAACAGGAACGCAAAATCGCCAGATCTTGTTTTACGCAAGGGAAATCAGACCACACGGCGGTAAGTGATGCACTAAAATCATTGAAAGGTAAATCCCTGCTGAATCCGCAGTTTCTAGCATTAACTCTAAGTGTCCTGTTCCAGTTTTCAGCACTCGATCAGCAACGGTATCAAGCCAGACTGAAAACACTGGAACAACTGTGCCTGCAACTCGGCATATCCCGCAGACACTTTGCGCAACTGCATGCACAGTTCATACAACAAACACGCAATAACTTACCCACAGCGTCACAGCTGAGTACTCGCGAAGCTTATCAGTTATTGGGACTGAGAGAGAGTGCGGATATGGATCAAATCAAGCGGGCGTATCGAAAACTGATGAGCCAATACCACCCGGACAAACATGCCGCTAACGGCACCAGTGAATCGCAACTGCAAAAAATAAAAGAAACCGCACAGAAAATCCAGGCGGCCTACGATCTGATCAAACGAGAGCATCAGGCAGCACTGGCTTAAACCGCTTTTAACGTTGTCCATTAACGCCGGGTTCGGGCCCGAATCCCCGGCGCATTTCGCTTCAGCCAGCCAGCAATACGATTCACCAACATTCCTTTGTCCCTTACCCGCATGGCGTTCGTCAGCGTAATGCTCACTTGTTGATAACCCGAAAACCCGCTACGCAGAGCAACACCTTTTCGGTATCTGCCCGCCTCCAGGGTACTTGCATTCTGTTTATCCAGCAGATCCAGCAGTGGTGCGCGCCAATTTTCACCCAACGCCTCAAGCATCAGTGCGCCGCCATCATCCGGTAAATCAGCCTCGAGCCAGATCATTGCCCCCGCATTCCGGCTACCACTGCCCGCTGCAACAGATTTAACATAGGTGAGAATCGCTTCCACACCATCCCCCACACCGAGTAACACAAGATTCTGATACCCTTGGGAGCGGGCATACTCAATCGCAGCGCCAATACGGGAAATGGCAACTGCCAGAACCTCCTCATGGGAGAAAAACAATGCTTTATCTGCAGCGGTCATTTCGGTCTCTGGAGGGGGCTCAAGCTCGGCACTTTCAGTCTTCTCATCACTTTCAACCTTAGCATCAGTTTCAGCGCCACCGCCGGTTAAATCAATACTCACATTTTCACTTTGGCCGGCGCCATTCTCATCACTTTTCGGATTAGCGGTTTGCTCCTCGACCGGTTCCGGATTCGTTTGCCCAGCCCCCTCTTCCTGAGCGGACTCGCCCCCCTCACTGGCCGCTTTGTCATTCCCCTCAGGCACTTCAGCCTCTGCATTGCCGTTTTCATCCGCTTCACTTTCATCCGGTTTAGGGCCCGGATAGCGATCATACTTTTTAACGGGTAGTTCACGCTCTGGTGGACGCAGATGATCCTGAGAAGGCATGGAAATCGCGATGGTATACCACCCCTGATCAGGCAATTCTTCCCGGAGCGGATCAATAAGCTGCGGCCAGGCCGAGTGCTCACTCAATCCTGGCACTAATATCACAGCCCCTTGGGGTTGCCCGGAACGCTCCTTTTCAAGCAAGGCCAAAAAGCGGCCATCTTCTGCACCAGTCTGCAACCAAACCTGTTTATGGGCTTTTTGTTGTTCCGCCAGAAATGACTCCGACATCGCCTGGGGATTGAGATGGACTCGTGGCAAACTGGCGGCCTTCTGCCGTGCCGCTGCCTCACGCTTCAAATCCTGCATAGGGTCCACTTCAGCATCCCCAGCATCTTCAGCCCCCCCAGCCTCTTCAGTCTCTTTATTCTCTCCCCCGTCGCCATTTCCTTCGGTACTGTTATCCTCGGAGCTGTTCTCTGCACTGCTGCTCTCTGCACCATCACTGACCACGCCCCCCTGAGCATCCTCCGGTGGCGTTTCAACCGCCAAAACATGTGAAGCGGGAAGGAGGTACAAAACGACCAGGCATAAACCAAATAACGTCAACCGACCAAGTACTTTGGAAGCAGGTTGTTTGTGTTTGACAGGGACAAATAAATTCAAAACATAATACTCTCAAATTTCAGGCACCGGTTACTCGTTGCGGATCGATCAATTGCATTGCCCGTATTTCCGTAACCTTGATAACTACGGCCTTGATAACCACAACCTTTATAACTATAGCCTTTTTGCGCAAACAAAAAGGGAATTGAACTCAAACGTCCGTTTTCACCCCGGTTCACACCCAACAATGGCTCACGCTGGCCCGCTTGGCACTGGAAACAAGGTAAATGTCGGCGCAAATGTTCTATCTGATACGAATTATTCGTACAATAGGCCCACTCGTCCCCGTCCGACAAAACACGAACCGCATTTAATCATAGGGTGAACCATGCAAAAATTTCAGATCGCGCCATCCATTCTGTCCGCCGACTTTGCCCGTCTGGGTGAAGAGGTCGATCAGGTGTTGGCCGCAGGTGCCGATATTGTCCACTTTGATGTAATGGATAATCACTACGTCCCGAATCTCACAATTGGCCCCATGGTTTGTAAAGCGTTGCGTGATTACGGAATCAGTGCCCCCATCGATGTCCATTTGATGGTTCAACCTGTTGATGAACTGATCAAAATGTTTATCGACGCCGGGGCGACCTATATCACATTCCATCCGGAAGCATCACAACACCTTGATCGCTCACTGCAATTGATCAAGGACGGCGGCTGTCAGGCCGGTCTGGTCTTTAATCCGGGAACCCCGCTCCATGCTATGGACTACGTAATGGATAAACTGGACATGGTACTGCTGATGTCCGTAAACCCGGGCTTCGGCGGGCAAAAATTCATTCCTGGCACACTCGATAAATTACGAGAAGCAAGACAGAAGATCGATGCGAGTGGTCGACAGATTCGCCTGGAGATCGACGGTGGCGTCAATATCGATAACATTCGCAGCATTGCTGAAGCCGGAGCAGACACCTTTGTCGCAGGCTCCGCCATTTTCAACACCGAGGATTATCAGGTGACCATTGAAAAGATGAAAGCGCAACTCGCACTGGTAAACAGCACGCTTGTTTAACTCATTATTGTAAGTATGGCATCGGACGCGGAGAGAAACCCTTGACCCAAGCAGAGCAGAACACTGGCACTCATAACAGTACAATCGAGCTGCAATCCTACGATCTGATCATGTTCGATCTGGATGGTACCCTGGTTGACAGTGTGCCAGATTTATCCAATGCCATGGATGCCACCCTGAACCAGCATGGACTGCCAAGCGCAGGTGTGGAGCGAGTGCGTGACTGGGTTGGTAACGGTGCAGCAAAGCTCGTCAGCCGGGGACTCGCCTGGGCCAAACAATGCACGGAAGACGAGCTCGCTCGCGCACTGTTTGATGAAGTCTATCTCAGCTTTCTGGAGCACTACGGGCGTACCAATGGCCAGTACGCCAGACTCTATGAGGGCGTTTTGCCTTTACTCACCCAGCTCAAAGGCAATATCCCCCTTGCAGTTGTCACCAACAAACCCATGGCTTTTACCACCCCGTTACTCAATGCACTGGGCATCGATCACTATTTCGCCCATGTTGCGGGCGGCGATTCGTTTCCTGAAAAAAAACCGCACCCGCAACCGCTGCAAGAAATCATCAATGCCGCAAATGCACAGAACCCGGTAATGATCGGTGACTCGATCAGTGACGTAAAAGCCGCCCGTGCAGCAAATATTCCAGTCGTTTGTGTGAGTTACGGCTATAATCATGGTCAGGACATTCGCTTGAGCAATCCGGATTTGGTTATTGATTCGCTGGCGAGCCTGCTGTAAGCTTAAGGGCCGTTAAGTTATGCCCCAACAAGGCCATTCATTTCGATGAAAGATATTGAAAGCAAGCTAATCAAAGCAATGACCCAACGTTGGCGCCCCTGGCGCTAATCAACGATCTACTCCGTCCTCGTTACGGCCACGTAACGAACTGCTTAATTAACGCTTGTTTTCTACCCTGACCAGTGCAAGGAATATCTTATGTCGCCTGAGGAATTTAAACGTCTTGCCAGCCTCGGCTATAATCGGGTTCCCGTAACTCGAGAAGTACTCGCAGATTTAGACACACCCCTGAGCTGCTATTTAAAGCTGGCCGATGGCCCCTACAGCTATTTACTGGAATCCGTTCAAGGTGGCGAAAAATGGGGGCGTTACTCCATCATCGGTCTGCCGTCCGAGACCGTCCTGAAAGTTCGGGGCCACACCGTGACCATCGAAACCCGGGGGGAAATCACCGAGTCCCATGAAATAGAAGATCCTCTTGCATTCATTGATGAATTCCAGGGGCGCTTCATGGCCCCGGATTTACCGGATTTACCCCGCTTTAATGGTGGACTGGTCGGCTATTTCAGCTATGACACCATTCGCTACATTGAACCCAAGCTGGCAGCCAGTACACCTAAAGATGAGTTGGGTACACCGGATATTCTGTTAATGGTATCCAATGAGGTCGTGGTGGTTGACAACCTGAGCAATAAACTGATTTTTGTTTGCCATGTCGACCCGGAATTACCCGGCGCATACCAGAAAGCCCAGGAACGTCTGGATGAACTTGTGGGTCATCTGCGGGATCACCAGCGTATACCCGTAGCGGAAGCTTACCAACCCAAAGATGTCTACGAGCGGGACTTCATTTCCGGTTTCAAACAGCCTCAATTTGAAGCTGCCGTAGATAAAATCAAGGAATACGTACTGGCCGGGGATGTCATGCAAACCGTCATCTCGCAGCGCATGTCGATTCCTTACACGGCACCACCATTGAATCTTTATCGGGCTCTGCGAAGCCTGAACCCGTCACCTTATATGTATTTCCTGAACCTTGATGACTTCCACATCGTCGGCTCCTCGCCGGAAATACTGGCCCATGTTGAACACAACAAGGTCACGGTCCGCCCCATCGCTGGCACCCGACGACGGGGGAAAACCGAGGAAGAAGATCTCGCGCTGGAAGCCGAACTGCTCGACGATCCGAAAGAAATTGCAGAACACCTGATGTTGATTGACCTGGGCCGTAACGATGCTGGCCGCGTTTCCAAAACCGGTTCGGTCAAAGTCACAGATCAAATGGTCATCGAACGCTATTCCCACGTCATGCATATTGTCTCCAATGTCCAAGGCGAGCTTAAACCGGATACCTCCGCAATGGATGTGCTTCGCGCAACATTCCCCGCGGGTACCCTGAGCGGCGCACCGAAAATTCGGGCGATGGAAATTATTGACGAACTTGAGCCGGTCAAACGCGGTATCTATGGTGGTGCAGTCGGTTACCTCTCCTGGAACGGTAATATGGATACCGCCATAGCCATTCGTACCGCCGTTATCAAAGATCAAACCCTGCACATCCAGGCCGGTGCAGGGGTCGTCGCAGATTCGGTTCCGGCATTGGAGTGGAAAGAAACCATGAACAAAGCACGCGCCGTGTTCCGAGCGGTGGAAATGGCTTGCAAAGGTCTGGATCACTAGGAAGGAGATAACTATGCTGTTAATGATTGATAATTACGACTCCTTCACCTACAACGTGGTTCAGTACCTGGGTGAACTGGGAGCAGATGTGCGGGTTTACCGCAATGACGAAATCGGTATCGCCGAGATTGAAGCACTCAAGCCGGAAAAGATTGTGATTTCCCCTGGCCCCTGTACGCCCAATGAAGCGGGGATATCCCTCGACGTCATCAATACGTTCAAAGGCAAAGTGCCTATCCTGGGTATCTGCCTGGGTCACCAGAGTATTGGCCAGGCCTTTGGCGCCAAAATCGTGCGCGCCAGCCAGGTCATGCATGGCAAAACATCCCCCATCCAACACAACGATGCCGGGGTATTCAAAGGGCTAAGCAACCCCTTTACCGCAACTCGATACCATTCTTTGGTGATCTGTAAAAATCATGTCCCGGATTGCCTGGAAGTAACGGCCTGGACCGAAAACCAGGATGGCAGCATGGAAGAAATCATGGGGGTCAGGCATAAGACACTGCCAATCGAAGGTGTGCAATTTCACCCCGAGTCAATATTGACTCAACATGGTCATGACTTGCTGAAGAATTTTCTGGATCGGTAGCATTGACCCAGGTACGTAGCATTGACCCGGGTACGTACCATTGATCCATGCACGTACTATTGACGACTAAATAGCCACAGCAACAGAGAACAACAGGATAACTGGAGAACGCAATGGACATGAAAACCGCATTGAACCGGGTTGTTGAAGGCCACAACCTCGATACGACCGAAATGCAACAGGTCATGCAGTTAATTATGACCGGGCAAGCCACCGATTCACAGATCGGCGGCTTTTTGGTTGCCTTGCGCATGAAGGGCGAAACCATTGATGAAATCACCGGTGCAGCACAGGTGATGCGAGACCTGGCCGCACCGGTTCAAATCGACCACCCGAATCTGGTGGATACCTGTGGTACCGGCGGGGATGGCGCAAACCTGTTTAATATTTCCACCGCCAGTGCTTTCGTGGTGGCGGCTGCCGGTGGCAAAGTGGCCAAACACGGCAACCGGAGCGTATCAAGCTCGACAGGCAGTGCCGATGTATTGGAGGCTGCAGGCGTGCATTTGGGACTGAGCCCGGAACAGGTGGGACGCTGTATTGCAGAAATCGGGGTCGGATTCTTGTTTGCGCCCGCACATCATGGCGCCATGAAGCACGCGATTGGCCCACGCCGGGAAATGGGCTTGCGCACGATTTTTAACATGCTCGGGCCGATAACCAATCCAGCCGGAGTCAAAAACCAGGTGATTGGTGTGTTCAATCAAGGTCTTTGTCGCCCACTGGCGGAAGCACTGAGCCGATTGGGTAGCAACCATGTTCTGGTAGTTCACGCCAGTGATGGACTGGATGAATTTACGCTGGCAGGCCCCACCCACGTAGCGGAACTGAAAAATGGCGCTGTCACAGAATATGATATTACACCCGACGAGCTCGGCATTGCCTCGGAAGATTTAAGCGGCCTGGTGGTCGACAGTGCGCAGAAGAGTCTCGAAATCATCCGTGCAGCGCTGAACAATGATGATTCCGATACCGCTCGCAAAGCCCGGAATATCATCACACTCAATGCCGGTGCGGCAATCTACGCAGCTGAACTGGCCGACGATCTGAAATCCGGTATCGAAATGGCCGCCGACGCAATCGGTAGCGGACTCGCATTGGCCAAGATTGAAGAGCTTGCCAGCTTCACCACTTGTCTTAAGGAATAACACTCATGGCGAATATACACCCTCCCGAGACCCCGACCGTATTGCGAAAAATCGTGGCCCGGAAGTGGGAAGAAATCGAAGAGCGCAAACGCACTTTGGCATTGCAGGAGTGCAAAGCACGTGCACTGGATACCGGTGAGTGTCGAGGCTTTATCAGCGCGATTCAGGCCAAGCTCGATCAAGGGCTGCCAGCGGTTATTTCCGAAATCAAGAAAGCATCGCCCAGCAAAGGTGTGATTCGGGAAAACTTCGAACCTGCGGAGATCGCGGAAAGCTACGAGCGAGCCGGTGCGGCTTGTTTGTCGGTGCTTACGGATCGTGATTTTTTTCAAGGTCACGAAGACTATTTGATCGCCGCTAAAAACGCCTGTGCCCTGCCTGCCCTGCGTAAGGATTTTATGGTAGCCCCCTACCAGATTTACGAAAGCAAACTGGTCAATGCCGATTGTATTTTGCTGATTGCCGCTTGCCTGACGAAAGACCAGATGCAGGAACTGGAAGGCATCGCCCATGAACTGGGAATGGATGTGTTAGTCGAAGTGCACAACGGCGACGAGCTGGACATGGCACTGACCTTGAAAACCCCTTTACTGGGTGTGAATAACCGGGATTTGCACACCTTTGACGTTTCCCTGAACACCACGTTCAGTCTTTTACCGCGCATCGATGACAATCGCATCGTGGTCACCGAAAGCGGTATTCATACCCGGGAAGACGTGGAAATCATGCGCTCCATGGCGGTACAGACCTTCCTGGTCGGTGAGTCATTCATGCGTGCGGATAATCCCGGCGAGAAATTACAAGAGCTGTTTTTTTAGCGGACAACGCCCCCGTATCAGTTCAGGTAAGACATTGACTGGCTTTCCTGAACTGAACGTCCCTCCATCCACTCGATCTTTCCTCGTTCTGCACGCTTTTCATTTATCGACACTACTTTTCATTTATCTGCACGCTTTTCATCTATCTGCACTATACTGGTGCCGTACGATAAAAAATTCGTCCACACACCTCATGCCACAAGGAAGAATAATATGAAGTGGATACCCCTCGCCCTTTTACTAACACCATTTATCACCGGCTGTAACGACGATTCTGATCCAATCGGCTCTGAAACACTCAAACAGACCACGGATACCCGCGTCACCATGAATCTGGATCCGGCAGTCACCCCACCCGCAGAACGATTCGATCCTGAAAAAGCCGACAGCTTTAATCAATCCACCACCCAAACCGTGTATGACAGCTTATTCCTCCCCCACGACCTGCAGCTGTACTTTGCCAAAGCAGATCATCCTGGAAGCCCAGCCAACACGTGGTGGATGTATGTGAGAATTGATGGCCAAAAAGTAGGAGACCCGGTAAATGATGCTCCGACTGAAGAAGCATTCATTCTGGCTTTCAATAACGACGGTGATTTTTCGAGAACACTCTCTGACACACCAGTCATTACGAACTGGTTACCGATTGACGAGAATGGCGAGCCAAATGGCGCATTAGGCCCCATTTATGCGGCTGACGGGGGCTCAAATCTACCTATCGTGTTACCACCAACAAGCTCAAATTTCACCATTACTGTGGAAGATCTCACCCAGCGAGCTAGCGCGACAACAAGAACGGTCAAAGTCACACCACACATTGAACTGGATCATTCGGTAGGCGAACTGGAAAAAGCGTTCAATCAAACTGACAGCACAACCTACCACGCCCGCATAACCCACTCAATTTACGATAGCCTGGGTATTAAACATTTACTGGAGTTGTATTTCATAAAAGCCAGCAACAGTACGCCACCACAATGGCAGATGATTGCAAAAGTAAACGGCAAGGATATCGGTGATCCAGCCCCGGGAAACAGCACAACATCCGATGCCGCGACCGTCGCCCGTTACAACCTGCAATTCGACCAGCATGGTCAGGTCGACATAGCTCAATCCGACCCCGGTCTCGTGTCCAACTGGCACCCGCTACTGGAATCCGGCGAACCTACCGGTGCGGATCTACCGGTCAATAAAATTGATGGCGCAACACTGCCAATACCCGAACCGCCCGACAGTTCTAATTTTGAAATTGATTATTCGAGCTTGAAACTAAATTTCAAATAGCGTTAATTTTGTCTGGCGAACCAATACGGTAGCCACTCACGTTTTGCTTCACGGCCATTCGATTCATTCAGCGTGAAGCAGAACGTTGCCCTGTTACCTTATTATTACCTTCTTCATCCCTTGCCCGAAAGCCACAATTCAAACTGGGCTTCTGTTATGCCAAGACCGACAATTGCACCGGCATGTAAAGTACTAAGATCAGCGAGAGTCATGGCAGTAAATTTATCAAGATCGATGATTTCTTGTTGCTGGCAGTAGTTTTCGATTATCTTTTCTACGGCTGGGCCATGTAAACCCTGCCTTACGATCTGGCCCATGATGGCCTTACGCTGCTGGCGATACTGAATACGGAAGGGATCAATTTCTCCCAGAGAGCTTTTAACCACACCATACTGTTTACCGTTTTTGTCCTTTACATGTCCTTTAAATGTCTCTTTAGGGACTTCGATCGGGTAATAGCGAGTCGCTTTTCGTTCACCTTTTCGGCCTACTCGGCCTTCATCGACCAGCGCGAGCAATCGCCTTTGTAGGGTCTTATCATTTAATGTAAAGCTCAAACATTCCGCTATTTTCCCACGAGAGATCCCCTCGGGATACTTATCCAGAAGCGTGATAATTTCTTTATTTTGCTGTTCGATTTCTTGCGCCATACTCATTCTCAAGATGTCCCCTAAATTAAACTAGCGCATTTAAAGGACACAATCATATGATTTATCTCTTTAAAGGACATTCACTTGCAGCATGACGATTTTGGGAATTTCAGTCTATTATTTGAATCCAGTAACTATTGGCTCCCCCCCTCAGATCAGGGTAATTGCCAGCAACTTATGCATCGCTAAAGGGGGGCAAACCGGACAGCGGCTCAGGCTTCACAATGTTGGTCTGCATTGCATACGAAATAGAACGTAGTCCCCTCATTTACCGCGGAATTGGCCCAGATATATCCACCATGCTTTTCCAATATACGCTTAACAGTAGACAAGCCCACGCCCGTTCCAGGGAACTGACTATCTGGATGTAATCGTTGAAAGGTACTAAATAATTTACCCGCTCGAGTCATATCGAAACCGGATCCGTTATCTCGGATGTAAAAAACTTTTTGTCCGGCTGAAAACGTCTCTGGCTTATCACCAACCCCCTCAGGAAAGCTTGCACCTTCAACCATCGTCAGATAACCAAATTCAACCTTTGCAGCTTCGGTTTTACTTGAGTATTTCCATGCGTTGCTGATCAGGTTTTCCATCACTGAATACATCATCCTCTGATCGGCATCAACAATGCAGCCCGGGATACAGTTTGTAGTAACCATTTGATCAGGAAAGCGCTCTCGCATTTCGGTGAACAGACTTTCCACCAAAGCACTCAAATCGACTTTCGATACCCTAACTTCCTGTTTTTGTAACTTCGAAAGTTCCAATAACCCCTCAATTAAGTCAGTCATCTTATCAGTGTTGCGGATTACTCGATTCAAATATACCTTTACTTCGCCGTCTAATGTACTTTCAAAATCTTCGAGAATGACATCGGTGAATCCTTTTATACCTCTTAGTGGAGCTCTAAGATCATGAGATACCGTATGTGTGAATGCATTTAAGTCCTTGTTGGCAGCCTGCAAATCTTGCACCGCAGCATTAAGGCTAATATTTGCTGTGGCCAACTCTGACGTACGCTTTTCAACTTTACGCTCTAAATTTTCATTCAGCTGAGTAACCTCATCAAATAACTGGGCATTCTCGTAAGAAATCGCAGCCTGAGCCAAGAGTAAATGAATTACATCTAAACGATCATCAGTAAATGCTTCAGCACTAAACAAATTCTCTAAATACAATGCTCCTATTAATTTATCACGATAATTCACTGGGACACACAGTAAAGACTTTGGTTGCCGGCTTATAAGATATTGATCATCGTAGAATGTTTGTTCTGAAACCAAATCTCCAACATTAACCATTTCATGGCTATTTAACACATAGCGAACGACATTTATTGGAAGGTCATCGCAACTATCTAGCGAGATTGGTATCTCAGGAACTAAAATACTATCCTCATTCGATAGTGCAACTACGTTATATGAACTTTCCTGCGCGATAACCAAAGCTCCGGACGAAGCTCCAGCACACTCAACAATCACACCTAAAACTTTCGCAGAAAGTTTAGTCATATATAATTCGCTGGAGATTAATTGCGCCGATTTCATCACGGATGCCATATCTAACGCTTGCGTTTCTTGTGAATCTTTTGCTTCAGAATAGGTAGACTTTTTCCCAGTATTCACTTCGCTTATCGGAAGCATATTGTCATATTCAGCTTTTAAGGCTTGGACTTTAACTGAGCAGCCCCAACTTCGATAAAGGTAAAGCGCTTCTTTCACGAAAGGGGTAGCGATTGATTCAAACCCTTGTTCTAACCAATAACTTGCAAAACGCTCATTGGCCAAAGCCTGGATCTGAATAAACCCATTACATTGCGCTAGCCCTATAGCATCTCGATAATCCTCACACACTGATTTCAGCGATTCCCCTCGTGCTCTTCGCGTTTCTGCGCGTAAAAGCAGATACTTGTGTTTAAAATTAGGTTCATATACGCGCTGATATACCTCCAAACCAACCACACAACGATCTAAATCACTCCTATCATCCTGCCCCGGATTTGAGCAATTTTGTGCTAACAGAAAACCATAGTAGAAGTAGTGTTCTGCTAAGAAGAGGATATTCGGAAGCAAAGATTCAATTTTGGTTACTTGCCTCATCAGTTCGAGGGAGCGATCAAATTCGCCAAACCAAAATGATAAGACACCACGATAATGTAATAGATAAGAGAAGTGAAAACTGCACTTTATCTTATTTAGAACCTCAGCACTAAAAGATGCATCATCCAAGTTTCGATAACTGCCATTTCCAACTCCAGTTAGGGCCTCACTGAGCTTTCTTAAAATACTTCCAGCGGGGTGAAAAGCGCCCTGCTTGAGCACAAATGCCTCAACGGATATGGCTTCCTCTTGAACTCGCCTTAGCAACTCTCCACGAGTAAATCGCATAATCAGAGAGTTACCATAATTTATCGCAGCCCGTGCCAAGTCTCCATTTTCAAGCCCTGATACTTTTCCCTTATCGGTTAACGCTATACAATTCTCAAAGCTCAACTTCAACGGGCCTATAGCCATGCCAAAGATATTGTAACAGTTTGATATTTCTCGACATTGGGAGTAACTACGAACTAGCTTTTGTGCCTCATCTTCTTGTTCAATCGCCAGTAACAACTTCCCTTGTCGCACCAAATGAAACGAATAATGAGCTAAGATTATGGCAGATAGGTCACACTTTCCAAACTGCAGCATAAGATTACAACTTTTAATTAGACAAAATTGCGCGAATTTCAGCTGTTTTAAAACAATTGCACATGAACTTAAATTGACGAGGACCCGGACGGCAATCAATAATTTTATATCTGTCATATCCGGTAGAGCGGATACGTTTTTAATCAAACCATCCAGAGAGTTTTCCATCAGCACAGCATTTTCATACTGAAGTGCGGCGTCTAATTCAGCGGGCTCGGGGGCTTTCATCCCTAAATAATCTAAACCCTGTTTAGCATGGGCCATACCTTCAGTCCAAACTCCGTGTCCTACACACTGCACTAATCGAGTGGCACAGAATTCTGCCCTGTCCAAATCACTTTCCACGTGATGAATCAATTCATGGTAAAACTGACCTGACATCTCAGGATGCCCTGTCAGGTATTCACTCTCAGCTTTGATTCGATAAAGTTCTTTTGTTAAATCAGCCTCCAGCTCCCAGGCATTTTCGGGTAACAGGTCGATCCCTATTTGGCTGTATTCTGCGGCAGCTTCCCAGACACTGGCCGCCCAAGCTTGCTTGGCAGCGCGCAAATTCATCCTGGAAATACTTATTCGCTCTTGAGACGTTTCTAAAAGATCCAATGCTTTATTAAACTGTTCTACGATTGAAAAACACTCTTCATTCGTCATCACCCCCTGGGAGTGCTTAAGCAATATACGCCCGACCCTTAGATGGGTTCTCCGCCGGTTTTCAGCGGACATAGATTGATAGGCTGCCTGAAGCATCCGATCATGTAGAAATCTACATTGTGGTGATATTGGCGAAGACTGAGACAATACATGGTCTTCTTCACTTTTTATTGGGACCAAATCCGCATCCTGCTGGATCATACCTAAATGCCAATCACCGCCATCCTGGAGTAATAAACCATCTCTCAAAGCAGGCCAGAGTCTTCTAGCAACAACCATGAGGTCTAACTCAGCTATTCTGGCCAGCATGTCTAAGTGAAACGTACTACCAACACATGCAGCTAATTGAATTAATGACTGTGAGCACTCCGGCAATTGACGCATTTTGCTTAACATCAGCTCAACAACATTATCAGTAATTCCCTCCAATTCAATCTGATCTATATCCCAGCACCATCTCTGTTGATTGAGATTAAAGTCCAGCAATTTATTCGTATAGAGTGCTTTGAGAAATTCTCCGATAAAAAATGGGTTGCCTGCCGTTTTTGCGTATACCAGTTTAGCTAAACACAATATTTCACTAGAGGGACGATGAAGCGCATCTTGCAGCAAGTCTGAGAGTTGATCAAGATTGAGGGGGCCCAACGTGATTTCGCTAAGTTGCTTTGCTAAATCAGGGCTTTTCCTTATTTTTTTTAAAGTCTCCATCGAGGGGTGATGAGAATCAACTTCATTATCACGGTACGCAACAATAATTAATAGACGACTTATATCTCCCAACAGCAATGGTAAAAGGTTCAGAGTTCCCCGGTCAGCCCACTGAATATCATCAATAAACAAGACGATTGGACGATCATGCGTAATCAGTTGCATGAAATGCTGAAAAACCAGATGAAAACGGTTTTGAGTTTCGTCAGCACCCAACGCTGTCACTGCAGGTAGCTCCCCTAAAACGAAAGCAAACTCCTGCATGAAATCAATTAGAACCCGAGCATTCGCACCTAAAGCACTATTTAATCGATGGCGCTCGGAGTGTAAACGCTGCTTAGAATATGACAACGTATGCTGAATCCAGCCCTTTAAAGCAGATTGCAGCGCAGAGTATGGTACATTCTTTTGAAATTGATCAAATTTCCCCGAACAAAAAAGCCCATTGTATGCGGCGATAGGTTTGTGAATTTCATGGACAAGAGCAGACTTTCCAATCCCGGAATAACCACAAATCGAAAGCATTCTAGGCTTCCCACCTGCAGCTTGAAAAAAACTCTTCATAAGCTGGCTTACTTGCTGGTCTCTTCCATACAATTTTTGCGGTATTTGAAATCTGTCAGAAATGTCCTCCATTCCGAGGGGAAAATCAGGAATAGGTTTATTCGCCGCAAACGCATATCTCACTTTTTCTAAATCTTTCTTTAGCCCTAATGCACTTTGGTAACGCTCTTCTGCTGTTTTTTTGAGTAATTTATCTACAATTTGTGATAATACGTCAGGAATTTCTGGACGAATCGTACAAAGAGGGCATTGAGGCTTAGCGATGTGTGCATGAACGATCCCCAACGCATCTTCAGCAGAAAATGGTACATGCCCGGCTAAAAGGTAATAAAAAGTAGCCCCCAGGGTGTAGAAATCGCTACGGTAATCAACCGCTCGATTCATCCGACCGGTTTGCTCTGGAGAAATATACTCCAGAACACCCTCGATATGTTCTGGAATTTCCAACATCGGCTGCTCACGGGACAACAGCGAAGCAAGGCCAAAATCAGCAATTTGTGTGTGGCCTGTTTCCGGGGAGACAATGATATTACCTGGGTGCAAATCTTTATGGATTACCTGATGATAATGGATCACACTCAAAGCTTCTGCCAATTGAATTGCGATGTTTAAAAACACCTCAACAGGCAATACACCTTCATCAAAAGATTTGATATGAGTAAATAAATCAACGCCCTGAATGTCCTCAAGAACCATCGTCGGGTATGTATTTCCTCTACTTTGATCACCAAATTGTTCACGTTGCCCGACACGAATCCAGTCTAATGCTTTAATTATATTTGGGTGATCAAACTGACTTAAAACCTCATAACCGAATGAGAAGCGAGAGAGTCGCCCTGCATCGGGAAAATCTGCAATTAACTGCTTTAAAATAACTGTTTTTCCGTCAGAGTTTCGTGTTGCACGATGGACAACAGTTTGAGCATTGTTAAACAAGGTATCGGAGATTTCGTATCCCGGTACTTCTAAAAACAATTTGACCTCCATCGATCATCGGAAAAACACAGAAGAAATCAGAATAATTATAGTTGAGATAATTTACGCGGTTTAAAGTTAAACGATTGCTCAACAGAACAACTTATGATTAGTTCGCGCTTTCGCAGGGCTGCAATGCTTGATAGTTAAGACTGAGCTATCGCGATCTCACTGATAAGACAATCATATGAGCACACTCGTTGAATCGCAGAAAAAAGAAGGACGTTTATACCAGGATGAGTCTAACCGTGTTGTGCGTTTTGCTTATATCAAGGGTGCCGTTCTGGCCATGATGCAAGGTAACAATGAAGCCGCAGTCCCATTTAATTATTTATTCAATCCCAGTCACCCCGATGCCAAAACGGTTTCATTCTCGACAATCACGCAATTTGGCTTCGATCCCTGGCTACTGATCAGCAGAAGGTAGTAATTAGCGTTATCCCTTACTGCCCGCGTCCCCATTCAGCGTAAAGTAAAACGTTGCCCCTTTGCCTTCTTCAGACTCGGCCCAGATTTGCCCCTCATGGCGCTGGATAATCCGCTGTACCGTGGCTAAACCGATTCCGGTGCCTTCAAATTCGGAGGGGGTATGAAGACGCTGAAAACTGTCAAACAGTTTTTGCTTGTACTTCATATTGAATCCGGCGCCATTATCTTTGACGAAGTAAATGGTTTGACCCGATTCCTGCAGAGAACCAAATTCAATGCTGGAACTCGTTTTCTTCGAAGAATACTTCCATGCATTGTTTAACAGGTTTTCCAGCACCGATGTCAGCATCCGACGATCTCCGCGTACGGTCAAACCATTGGCAATGGTCAGTTCCACCGCTTGCCCGGGAAACTGCTGGCGAAGTCCCTGGCATATCATTTCAGCCAGTTCGGAAAGGTTAACTTCCGTGCGCACCAGTTGACTGCGGGTAAGCCGGGAGAGCTCCAGCAATCCATGAATTAAATCATTCATTCTTTCCGCATTCGTGCCAATTCGGTTCAGCATATCCAGACCGAATGAATCCAGAATCGAACTGTAGTCTTCTGCCAACGCCTGCGCGAATCCCTTGATGCTTCTCAACGGCGCACGTAAATCATGGGATACAGAATAACTGAACGCTTCCAGCTCTTTGTTAACCGCTACTAATTCTGCGGTTCGCTCTTTAACTTTATCTTCAAGGTTCTGATTGAGTGTTTTGACTTCCTCGAATAACTTGGCGTTTTCAAGGGATATGGCCACTTGGGTGAGCAACATCTCCAATACATGCAAGCGCCCGGAAGTAAATGCGTTAGTCGCCAGAGTATTTTCCAGATAGAGTACGCCCGATATTTTGTCCTGATAATGTATTGGAATACACAATGCTGATTTGGGTTGTGCGTGCTGGAAGTAAGGATCAGCAACCCATTGCGCGTCGTTGGCGATATCCTGTGACAAGCTGAAGCTTTCGCTGCGCAGTACAAGGCGCACCATATCCAATGGCAAGGCCGTCGAGTCTTCCAACGGAATCGGTGGCAGGTGGAATTCGGTTTTCAATCCCCCCTCGGTGAGATCACATTGGGTTTGCAACACACTGACCAAACGCTCCTGCCGCATCAATAACAAAGTGCCAGACTGGGCTCCGGCGCTTTCAAGAATGATCGCCATAATCTGCGTGAGCAACCGCTCTGACTCAATTTCGCTGGAAATCGTTTGTGAGGATTTAACAATGGTATCCACATCCAGATTGCGAGCACTGGCCGACCGGCTCTCTGCCCATGCACTTGATGGCGTATTCTGCACGACATCCTGCTCGGCGAATAATTCAGGATATCGTTGTGCCAGAGCGGTTTGACGAACTACCGCCCCCCACTGTCCATATAGATAGTAGGCCTGCCGTAATGTACTCCAAGCCGTGTCGGGCAGCTCATGGGCTTCAGCACACTCCCCGTATAACTCACAGGCCAAGGCGGCATCCTGCAAAAAACCATTTGCTTCCGCCAGGGAAATCGCTTCTCGATACCGGGCTAACATGGACAGATCCGGGTGGAATGTTCGGGCTTTTTCTGCCGCTAACAAACGAAGCTTATGTTGAAAATTTTCAGGACAGCCTTCTACCCAATCACTGAACTGTTCAAGTATCCACTCCAGCTGCTGATCCACTTCGGCGCGATCACCCAGTTCGCCCGTTCGCCACAACGCGCAGATCAGAAGGCCTTTGTAGAACAGGTGATCAACATTCGGAATAAATCCCGGTATCAGCTCCAGAAAAGCTTCTGCCTGGGGGATTTTTTGATACGCCTCAGTATACTGCCCACTCCAGAATAACCACTGAATTTCCAGATGTGCAACAAACGCCCGAACCGAAGTATTTTGAATTAACTCCCATTCATGATCTGAGAATGTATCGGCATCAAATAAATTCACGGTGTTCAGACCAAGCAACAAATCGAGCATACGGTCATAGTGAATACCTGCACACATTGGCAACCCGTACTGCCGCTTAAGATCCCTCAAGATATCCAGTCGTTTACGTACTCGCTCCAGAGGCTCTCCTCGACTGTAAGCATAGATAACCGAGTTTGAGTGACACCCCAAAGCCAGAACTACCGAGCCATTCGCCAAGCCTTCACGAAAACCTTTATCCAGTATCGCGATCGACTCTGAAAAAGGGTGCGAGTAGAACCAGACCATGGAACCAATCGTAATGCTTGCATTTGCCATTTCCGGATGGCCCGGACTGACATCGAGGAGCTGCAGCGCCTTGGCCGCTATTGTCGAGGTAATTGCTAACGACTTATTGCCGCAAATACGGGCCAATGCATACCGGGCCAGGATCGTCGGAGCCTGTTTACCGCCACCGTATTCCAGTAACAAGCCCATGGAATACTCCATCACAAACCTAGCCAAGATGGGACGCCCCCCAATATAGCAGCAACCACCCATGGCTGAGACCAAAGCGAGTCTAAGCTCTTGATCAGCATCGATTATGGCATCAAAGCGAAGTTGCGATACCTCATCCTGATTGGCTAACTGCTGATCAAGTTGGTGTTCATGATGAGTGATGGTGCGCAGGAGATCTACCTCTTGCTCTGGTACTTTAAGATCGCAATAGCGCATCCCTTCCAGACCATTCTCGATTGCAACATCAATGTTTAAATCTTTGCCGCCATGCAATAAATCCAGCGCACAAAGTCTGGCTTTATCGTAATCGTCAGTTAACTTTTCTAATACGTAGCGGCTAAATGCCAGACCAACAGTCCCGTTACCGTTAAGATAAGCACACTCAACAAATAACATACTTATCGATTTGAAATCACTATAATGGGATTTCCAGGCCCCTACGGGTAAAAGTGACAGCGCCACCTGGGCATATTGCAACGCAGTCCGCCAGACACCCGAATTCCTGGCCACAATAGCCGCGCGATAATTAAGCTGTGCCACCTGTAATTTTTCAGCTTGCTCTGAAATTAAAACCCGGCCTGCATTGAACTGCTCAACCAGCGCAAATAACGCGGTACCGATTGGTTCAGGATTTTTTTCCAGACTAATGCGTCCGATAAGCAAATGCGTCGCGAGTCGCACCTGCCGGTCAGTTGATGAATAGGCCGCTTGCAGCATGCGATCATGAAGAAAACGACATCGAGGCAGGGCGGATGAACAATAGGACTCGCCAGTTTCTCCCCCAGCCGGAACACTGACTAAACCGGGCAACCAGTCTCCCCCTTCTTGAACCAACAACCCAATCTGCAACGCAGGCCAGAGCGTAAGCATCAACTGGTGCAGCTCCATGCCGGATATCGTCGCCAACATCTGAACATCGAAGCGGCTACCGATACAGGCCGCATTTTGCAACACCGTTTGCGTCTCGATTGGCAAGCTTGCCATTTTATCGAGCATGAGCTCCACAACATTATCCGTGATTCCCCTCGCCTCGATCTCTTCCAGGATCCAGCTCCAGCCTCGAGCACCACGATCAAACTGCAACAGGTCTTCACTCAACAAGGATTTCAGGAATTCAATAACAAAAAACGGGTTTCCTGCCGTTTTCTGCTGCACTAACGTTGCCAATTCTGAAACGCCGTTTTCGGTATGCAAGGTTTCGCTCAGCAACGCATTCAGGCTGTCATAACGAAGAGATTGCAAGTGGAGCGTGTAAACCGCATTGGGGACATCACGGGTTAGCGAATCCAGCACCTCGGTAAGGGGATGGGACAAACCCACTTCTTTATCGCGATAGGCGATCAGGATGAGAATATTGCCTTGAGCACTGAGCACCAGACGATGCAATAACTGCAGCGTTCCAAAATCGGCCCATTGCAAATCATCCATAAAAATAACGACAGGCTTGGACTCGGAAACCACCTGCAACAAGCTCACTACCGTTTGATGGAACCGGTTGCGGGCTTCCTCTGAACCGAGCACCGGCACGGCCGGTAAGCCCCCCAGAATCAACGCCATATCCGGGAGAAAGTCGATTAACAATCTGGCATTCACACCGAGGGTATTCAGCAGTCGGTGTTTCAAACGGGTAAAAGCGTCTTCTTTTAATGTCAGCGTTTGCTGCACCCATTCAAGCAATGCACTCGACAATGCAGAATAAGGGGTGTTCTGCTGGAGTTGATCAAATTTGCCGCTGATAAACAGTGCACTGTTTTCTGCAATGGGTTTATGCACCTCACGAACCAGCGCTGACTTACCCACCCCTGGCGATCCGGCCAAACTGAACAGAACGGGATGTCCTTGGCACGCCTGATCGAACGCGGCCCAAAGAGCCTCAATCTCTTGTTCACGACCGTACAGCTTTTGCGGAATTGAAAAGCGGTCGGAAACATCATGCTCTCCCAATTCAAATTCACAATCTTCCAGGGCACTTTGCCATTCCTGCTGGCACCGCGTTAAATCGTGAATGAGCCCCTCGGTGCTTTGATAGCGATCCTCCGCATTTTTCGCCATCAACTTGTCAACAATACGCGAGACCATCAACGGCACCGTCGGATTCACTTCAGATACCGGCTTGGCACGCCGGGCAATATGAGCATGTACCATCCCGATCGCATCATCCGCCTCAAACGGCAGTCGCCCGGTCAGAACCAGATAAAACACCACACCCAGCGAATAGTAATCCGTCCGGTAATCCACCGCACGGTTCATGCGCCCGGTTTGTTCTGGCGATATATACGGCAACAACCCTTCAATCTGCTCCGGTGGCTTAAGCGGTGGCTGCTCTCTTGGCAATTGCGTGGAAAGGCCAAAGTCCGTCACCTTGATCTCATGATAAAGCGGGTGAATCAACACATTACCGGCATGAAGATCTTTATGAATAATGTTGCGCTGGTGTATCACCCCCAGTGCTTCACTTAACTGCAAGGCCACTGAGAAAAAGAGTTTTAAAGTCAAGCAATGGTGGGGCAGCGAATCCAGAAAGGTTTGCAGAGAAACCATGCCGTCATCCGGCATGAGTATTACGGGAGAATTACCCTGTTTGATCACCCCGTGCACCGGCACAATTAACTTGTGATCAAATTTCTTTTGGATATCAAACGCAAAATGAAGCCGCCGAACCTGATCAGGCCGGGGATAAGGGGAATTAATCGCCTTTAAAATAAACGCCCGATCCCCCTGCCACGCCCGACTGACTGAAGTGTTTACGCTGGAGTAAATCAGTTCACTGTTTGTGAAGTCCGGCGTGGGTACTTGCAAGTTAACGATCTCCTGGAAACATTCCGTATTTAGGAGAGTATAGTATGTTTGGCTGGAGCGAATAGGCAAAGGGTGAGAAATGTGCCTGAGAATTGAAGGCACAGGCTCTACTGCATAGAGACTCAAGAAATAGAATCGCGTCTAGTGGAAAATATGAGCCATAAATAAATCGCTGCCAGAGGGAAGAGCAAAACTGGACCAGCTATGAAGCTGGCCGCAATTCCCTTCCACTGAATGAGAGGCTGACTTATTATGGGGGAAAAGAATTGCCCCAAAAAAAAGAAAGTGGTAAATCCTCCGACAACTTTACCGCGAATTTCTGGAGCAAGCCCGCTGACTAGCCAGACATTGATTGTGGGAACCCATAATCCAAACCCCAAACCAACCAATACAATACCCACTAAAACCAGACTACTACTACCCGAAAGTGAAATAATAAGAAGTCCCACTCCCATCAGAGTGTAGGATGAACAAAAACACACATGAGAATTGAGAATTCTCGAATAGCGCGAGAATAAATATGATGTAGTAGCCGATGCCAATGTCAACGCAGCCATGATCACACCAATTTTAGCACCACTGATCGGCTCCATCTGATTCAAATAGAACGCAATATGTACCGGTATAAAATAAACCAACGCCATGATGACAAATGCCAGTAAATAAATTAACGACATCTTTTTTATAGGCAAGCCAGCTACTTTATGTGCACCAGCAGAACTTTGCTTGAATGCAGGCTCCGATACAAAAACAAGCAAGAGTGGGAATAAAAACAGTGCCGACAGGTATAGAGAAAATGGATATCGCCACCCGAAATCAGCCAACCAGCCCCCTCCGACTAAAAAAAGTATCCCCCCGAAAGACATAAAGGTTCCATGATAACCCATAAATCGTGCGAGTTTTTGTCCTTGAAAATAGTCGCCAATGAGAGTGGTGAAACCACTCATTATTCCAGCAACGGCTATTCCTAGTAACGCACGACCCACTAAAATCCCTTCTAGCGAATTCAGGTACAAACCTGAACTGCCGGCTATCGCGTATATCAATAAAGCCAAAATTAAAACAGGCTTTCGGCCCCATACATCCAATAGATACCCCATAAGCGGAGCGAAAAGCCCAATAAATAAAGCTGGAAGGGTGAGCGTCAACTTAACCAGCAAGTCAGAGCTCTGCTCATTGGAAAATGCACTGTAAATTTGCGGCAGCACAGGAGAAATGGCCGCTCCAGCCATAACAGTCAAGGAGCTTCCTAATAACAGTGTCAAATTCCTGATTTGAGTGAATGTCTGACTATTCAAAGAAAGTTGGCCTGCAAAAAACTCGAAATTTAGGCACCATTTTTCTCAATCCTTGCGAGATACATATCTACAAGTTTTTCTTTTAAGCATTTCGCCAATGTTTTTACATGAGGGTGAAAGTTCATAGTGATATGGTTGCCTTCCATCTTGAAATCCCAAAACCTATCTCCGGTCCATTTTTGCCAAGATTCATGGGGGCGAGGGGGTAAGTTAGCCAATGGTTCTGTATGCCTGAAATACATTACCGGCCCATCATAAGGTTGGGGTTGGTACGCAAAAGTTGCTTGCTGATGAGCTATCCACGTATTCAGTAAGGGGACACTAAGATAGGGAGGTAAAACCTCACTTTTATCAGCGGATTGCGCAAGCTCAATCACATAGTCAATTTGTTCTTGAACACTTTCTATTTGTCTAAGTCGATGGATATCTAATGGCAGCGCTCCCTGTAGCATGTATTCCAGTACAGATGCACTATCCCTTATTGTATCAGGCAGGTCTTCGGGGGCCGGAGTATCAATCATGACAACCAACTGTACTTCAATATTCCTTCGGTGTAGTTGTTGTGCCATCTCGTATGCAACCATACCACCAAAAGAACTCCCCCCTAAAATGTAGGGGGGCTCCGCTTCCGTACTCAACAACTCCGCAACATAATCGGTTGCCATGTTAACCACAGATGTGTAGGGAGCACTTTTCCCAACCAGACTATGAGCTTGAAACGCATAAACGGCCTGGTCGACGCCTAAGTATCGAGCTAAATCTCGATAAAAATAGACCTCTCCACCAATCGGATGAACCAAGAAGATAGGCCGCTTAACTTCATCCCTCATTCCGTCACCTTTCTGAATCATGACCAATGGACTCGTCGCCGATAGCGCCCCAGCTTCACGGACCCGTTCAGGGTGTTGCGTAATGCTTTTGATATGCAGAGTAAGCTTCGCAACACTTGAATTGTTTATCAGAACATGAGACTCAATCGGAACGTCAAATCGTTCCATTAATTTATTGACCACATTTACTGCGATCAAAGAGTCACCACCTATATCAAAGAAACTATCATGCCGATTGATTTTTTTATGTCCAAGGCACTGTTGCCAAATTTGCAGTACGGCCAATTCGGTTGGATCAAGAATGGCATTTTCTTCATCTCTCAGAGGGCTCACACCTTCAACCGGCCCACTATCCGCTTCTAGAACAGTACTGCGGATTATTCCTTTTTGCGTATGAGCGGGTATCCAATAGGGCTTTTTATCGAATGGATAAGTCGGTAACGGTACCCGGCCCCTGAAACGATTTGCATAAAACTGATTCCAATCGACTCTAATATCCAACATCCAGAGACGAGCCACTAACTTTAGCAGCAGCTCCGTATCATCTACTTTGCTACCCTGGGGATGCCTTGTTGTGGAGAACACTTCATCCTGGGTTGCCAGCGAAGGATGTTGTCTGGCTAAGGTACTCAACACTTTTCCTGGTCCAACTTCAATCAATAACATCCCGGTAGTGTCGTCTTCTCTTTGATCCAGCAATGTGCTCAAACCATCGTGAAAGCGAACCTCATTACGCAACTGCTGAGCCCAGTATTCTGGATCCGTAGCCTGTTCATCCGTAATCAACTTCCCGGTAACAGAGGAAATGAATGGTCGACTTGGATCAGGAGGATTCAAACGCCTTTTTGCGACCGAAGCTTTGAATCGTTCCACGACAGGCTCCATCATATAGGAGTGGAAAGCATGAGAAGTTTTCAATATTCGGCTTGCAATTTTTTGCCGATCCAATTCTTTTTTAAATAAGGAAATAGCATTAACATCGCCAGAAACAACACAACGACTCTCTCCGTTTATCGCGGCTATCGACAGTCTGTCCTCTTGGGAACTTGCTTGGATCAACGACTTTAGCGAATCTTCCGAGGTTTGTACTGACAGCATACAACCTTTCTTTTCTTTCAATTCATCTACTATAAGTTGACCTCGAATCGCCACCAGCTCCAGTGCATCTTCTAATGAAAATACTCCAGCCAGATGCGCTGCAACATACTCACCGATACTATGACCAATCATCAAGTCAGGCTCAATGCCCCAGGACATAAGCATTTTAGCGAGTGCGAATTCAAAAATGAACAATGCAGGTTGAGTGATATTTGTTTCATGTATTTTATCTGACTGGGCCCTGAGATCTTTGTCTTCAAGACGGTCAAAGGTGTAAACAAAACGATCCATCAATAACAATCGACACTTCTCGATCGTCTCCCGAAACTGGATTTCAACCTCAAACAATTGCTTTCCCATGCCAACGTACTGCGAGCCCTGGCCAGAAAACATAAATGCGATTTTTCTTCGGATAGGTTTGTATTTTTCCGTAATGACAAAAGCAGGGTCTAATTGCGCCAATTTTTGCTGCGCATCTTTAAAACCAGAACACAAAAGATAACGTCGGTAAGGAAAACGAGTACGCCCAACCTGAAGCGAATAACATATATCTGCAAAATTCAAGGATCTCTCATTTTCCTTCAGATAGGCCTTAAACTCATTTGTCATTTGCTCCAATGCACTCGGCGATTTAGCACTTAGCGTCAAAATTTGCTGACGACGTGCGGCCTCTCCATGGTGTATTTGTGGAGGCTGACGCACAACTACGTGAGCGTTAGTCCCACCAATACCAAAAGAACTCACTGCTGCAAAACGATCCCCTTGCTGTTCAGGCCAATCCTTTAACTCTGTATTGACATAGAATGGCGTAAGTCTGAAATTGATGGCCAAGTTTGAATTTTTGTAATTTAATAAGGGCGGAATTTTCCCCGTTTGCACGGCTTTCACAGCAGAAATTAAACCGGCTATACCTGATGCAGCGTCTAAGTGACCTACATTCGCTTTTACAGATCCAAGCGCACAAAACTGGCCTTTTTCACCTTTTAAACCAAAGGCTTTGGACAGTGCCCTCACTTCTATCGGATCCCCTACTTTTGTTCCCGTCCCATGAGCTTCGACATAGCCAATCCGTGTAGGATCTACGTTTGCACTTGCCAATGCCAATGCTATTGCTTTTGCCTGGCCCTCAACCGAGGGGGTGGTATACCCAACTTTCATTGAGCCATCATTATTTACGGCAGACCCTTCAATAATGCCATATATATAATCATGACTATCTAAAGCATCTTGGAGACGTTTGAGTACAACAACGCCTGCCCCTTGGCCTGATACAGTACCCGCAGCCTCTTCATCGAATGGTCGGCAGTGCCCATCGGGAGACATGATCATGCCCTCTTGATACAAATAACCCGAACTTTCCAGCTTGCCTAGAGACACACCACCTGCGAGGGCGACATCACATTCATGTTGGTTCAATGCTTGACAGGCATTATGAACAGCAACCAGAGAAGTAGAACAGGCTGTCTGCAATACCATTGCAGGGCCATTAAGATTCAGTTTGTAGGAAACTCGGGTACAAAGAAAATCTTTATCATTGCCAATTGCAATGGGATAATCCCCCACGGCTTCCAGTATCCCTGTATCATCTCCGATATGGTTTCTGAGATACTCATTCATTCCGCTCCCACCATAGATCCCGATTGCCGCATCGGTATCACCAGGCACACAGTTTGAATTTTCGAGAGCCTCCCATGCCACCTCTAGAAAGAGCCGATGCTGGGGATCTGTGATTTGAGCTTCCCGTGGAGACATGTTAAAGAATTTCGCATCAAAGCTCTTGATATCATTGAGGGCGCCCTTAGCTCTCACATAATTTGGCTTCTTCAATAAAGACTCAGGTACTCCAGCCTTTTCTAGCTCTTTGTTGCTATAAAATCGTATGCTTTCCCGCTTATTACATATGTTATCCCAGAACTGTTCCACATCATCTGCACCAGGAAATCGCCCAGCCATCCCCACAATTGCGATCTTCGCTCCCACCAGGTGTTCTAACAATCTACGCTTTAACCGGAACCGTTCAATGTGAGCATCGTCTTCGATAAACGCCGACTCTTGGTCATCATGGTCGATAAAATAGGCTAGAGATTCGATCGTGGGATATTGAAACAATTCATGTAAAGCGACGCTCTCTTTTATCCCATCTGGTAGCAGATTATACAATTTAGCCATTAACAATGAGTGGCCACCAAGCTCAAAGAAATTATCAGACTTACTTAACGAGTCGACCTGTAAAACATCTTTCCAAGCTTTCTCGAGTATTGATTCTGTCGGGCTCCGGTATGAATCGTTTAAATGACTCACAATGAGTTTATCATCTTCAAACTTTGGTGGCGGCAAAGCGTTTCTATCAATCTTTTCATTCGCTGTTAAGGGAAAAGCATCCAAAACTACAAACGCGGATGGCACCATATAATCAGGCAAGCGCTTAGTTAAATGCGCTCTAATATCATTTTCATCGAGCTTAGTTCCGGCTTTTCGGACTATGTAGGCTATAAGATCTTGTGAATTTGCACTTTCGTGCTTTCGGGTCCGTACGAGAACCAAAACATCGTGGACATTTGGATATGTACTACAAACCGCCTCAATTTCTCCTAATTCAACTCGAAACCCACGAATCTTGACTTGATGATCTAGTCTACCTAGATAATCAATGGATCCAGTCACCGAATATCGAGCTAAATCTCCTGTCCTGTATAGTATTCCACCGTAACGACCATTAGGGTTGGAAATAAATTTTTCTTTCGTCAAATCAGGTCTATTCAAATAGCCCCGACTCACACCAAGCCCGCCGATAAATATCTCACCAGGCACTCCGACAGGCACTGGATTCATTTCAGCATCAAGAATGTATACCTGGGTATTTGGAATTGGCACACCAATGGATGGAATACAAGAACCATCCACTTCTGCAAAAGTAGCCCAAACCGTTGATTCTGTCGGTCCATAAGCGTTAATGAAACGACGTCCTTTTGACCATTTCCTGGCAAGCTCCGCCGAGCAAACATCCCCAGCCACGATCAATGTATGTAAGCTTTTTATACGGTCGAAATCGGGTTCAATTACTGCTAATGTGGCTGGAGGTAAAATTGCACACGTAATTCGATTCGAATACAAAAAAGACAGTAACTTTTCACCAAGTACATCTTTCTTTTCCGCCATCACAAGTGTTGCGCCAACACTTAAAGAGAGTACTATTTCGGAAATACTCGCATCAAAGTTTAATGTTGCAAATTGCAGCACCCGATCTTTTTTGGACAATTGATAAACTTCTCGCTTGGCATAAATTAGATTATTTAAGCCGCGATGTTCAATCAATACCCCCTTAGGTAAACCAGTAGAACCTGATGTATAGATCACGTAAGCAAGCTGGTTAGGCATTGCAGGCACAAGCTCAGTTTTTATCTCACTTGTATAAAAGTCTGGAGCGTCTATTGCGACAGCAGTTTGAGTTTCACTCAATTCAGGATTACTACATAATTTTGATAATGTCAGAATAAACTTAGGTTTAGCATCATCAATGATAAATCGAAGCCTTTCCCTCGGATATTCAACATCTAATGGTAAATAAGCCGCATTTGCCTTAAGAATTCCCAAAAAGCAGCTAACAACCTCGACTCTTCGCTCAAGATAGACACCGACTACATCACCCCGCTGAAGTCCTTTCGACAGCAGAAAATTCGCTATTTTAGAAGACTGAAATTCCAACTCCGCATAAGTAACACCTTGCTTACCACAAAGTACAGCCATGTTGTTGGGGTACTTTTTTGCAAGATCACGAACATATTCAGTTAAAAATCGTTCTCTTTTAGGGACTACCGATGCTTGGTTCCACAAATTAAAAATTCGATTTCTTTCACCGCAGGATAACATCGACAATTGTTTTACGGGCAAATCAGGACACCGGGTTACTGACTCCATCAATTCTTGATAGTGCCCTGCTATCGCCTGAATAGTTGCTAGTGAATACAGGTCAGTGTTGTACTCTATACCACCAATAAAATCGTCTTGATACTTATAAATCTTAAATGTGAGATCGAAATCATCCAGTTGTTGCAATCGAATATGTCTATTCCAACACCCCATATCCCCCATATCCCATATTGCCTGTAGCGAGTCAGAATCTTGAAAAACCAAGGGGTTTTGACGGTTTTCAAAACGATTAATATTTTCCCAGACAAATGATATTTGAACCAATGGTGAACGTGATGAATCTCTTTGCTCAATTTGCTCTCGGGCCAAATAGGGAAATGGGTACTCTTGCATATCGATGGACTGTTGCGCCCACGAGTTCTGCTGTTCCATCAGCTCATCAAATGTGGAATCGGGATTAATTACTGCTCGAAATATCACAGCGTTTGTAAAGTAACCATAGACGCCTTGGTAGGTAGAATCTCGCCCTGCAGTCGGGCACCCTATTCCCAAATCTGTTTGTCCAGTGTATCGGTAACACAATAACTGAAATAAAGTTAAATATTGTGAAAAAAGTGAGTGTCCCTTTGATGCAGCCAGAGCATTAAAAGCTGTGATAACGGGCTCATGAAATCTAAACCTAAAATATTCTTTATTGCACGAATGAATGGGCGGTCTTGGTTTAACTGGTGGGATTTCCAAGACTTGAGGCATATTTTTGAGATGCTCATGCCAGAACTTCCGCAAATCAACTGTTTTACTCGTACTTAAAGTTTGATTTTGATTCTCAACAAAGTCATAGAAACACGGCTTTGATATCTCTGTATTTGGCTCATTGCCAACTAAAATTGATGAATACGCCTTTTTTAAATCATTGAATAGTACCATGCAGGCCCAGAGATCCATATTGATATGGTGCACGTAATGGGCCAACACATTTTGGCGGTTATTTCGCTTTATGTAGACCCATCGCATTGCAACTTCACGCTCCAACTCAAAGGGCTGCTGTAAATACTGATTCAAAAGGTCATCGACAAAAATGTCAGATGCATCTCCTACATCAATTTCCTCAAACTGTAATGGCCAGTCGTCATAAACTACTTGAACAATGGCTCCATGTGCATTTTGTTTGTAAAGAGTCCTTAAAGGTGGATGTTTTTTTACTACAGCTTCCAAGGCACGCTTCAGGATAACGATATCTAAAGATTCAGGAACATCAAAGACGAAGTGGCTGTTATATATTCCCGTATTCGGGTGAAGAATATGCACCATCCATATGGCATGTTGACCCGGTGTAAGTTCAATTTCCACGATAGGCTGACATGAAGAAGGCATTTTAGTACGACTCAAGTTAACTAAAGATATGCTAGAACAGCCCGAAGTATAGTCAAAACCTATAAGTTCTGCTCAATTTAATGAGTGGAGCTGAGAATCTACAGACCAAATTGCTTACAGGATGCTAGCAACCGAGAGTGAAATAAAAAGTTGCTCCAACTCCGAGCTCGGATTTCGCCCAAATCTCGCCATGGTGGCGATGAACGATACGCTGCACAGTAGCCAAGCCAACACCGGTACCTTCGAACTCTCTATTAGTGTGTAACCTTTGAAAGCTATCAAAAAGCTTATGCGCATACTTCATGTCAAAACCAGCGCCATTATCCCGTATAAAATAAGTCGGCTGGTTTTTTTCAGAAATCACACCAAATTCAATTTCTGAAACCTCTTTTTTTGATGAATACTTCCATGCATTGCTGATCAGGTTTTCTATCACCGAGTACAGCATCCGCTTGTCACCCTGAACGACAATATCCGGGCCTACCAATAACTGCACATTCTGCTGTGGGAAACGCTCACGTAATTCTATGGCAATCTCATTCACCAAATCAGACAAGCAAACTTCACTTAGAATAAGTTCGCTACGTGTTAAGCGAGATAGTTCCAGCAACCCATGAATGAGGTCACTCATTTTTTCCGCACCGGCACAAACTCTACGCAACATATCCTGACCCATTCCGTCGAGTTTATCTTCGTAGTCTTCAAGCAACGCTTCCGCAAATCCTTTGATACTTCTCAATGGAGCCCGCAAGTCGTGAGAAACCGAATAACTAAAAGCCTCCAACTCTTTGTTAACCGCTTTTAACTCAGAAGTGCGCTGTTCAACTTTATCTTCGAGACTTAAGTTCAAAGTTTGCACTTCATCAAAGAGGCGCGCATTCTCCAAAGAAATTGCCACTTGGACTAATAACATTTCCAAAACACTCAAACGCTCAGATGTAAAAGCGTCTACAGTCAACATGTTTTCCAAATACAGAACACCTGTAAGCTTCTCTCGGTAATGAATCGGAGTACATAACACTGATTTCGGTGATTTTTGTTCAAAGTATGCATCCTGACTCCACTTGGGGTCATGCTCAACATTCTGCAGTACAACACTCTTATCCGTTCGCAGTACGAGACGAATCAATTCATGCGGCAATTGATCAAATTCATCCAATGGAACAGGAGGCCTCAGTGACCCACTTTCCACATAGTTCCCTGAAATGGTAGTCGTCGCGACAAACTCGACTGCAAACACACTATTGGACTCCAGCAACATCACACCGGATTGCGCCCCCGCGTTCTCCAAAATAATCTCCATGATTTTTGCCATTAACTGATCTAGTATAATTTCACTGGAAATAGTTTGGGATGACTTAAGAATGGTCTCAATATCCAGAGAATCAGCAATCCGGCCACTACCAGATACACGATGTGAACTCGCACTTGTCAAAACCCTTGCAGAAACAGTACTCTGAAAAATATTCGGGTACTTTTCTTCAAGTCGTTTTTGCCGAATAACAGCTCCCCACTGACCATACATATAATGTGCCTGCTGTATACTCGCCCATCCAGTTTCAGCGAACCCGTAGACCATCGCGCATTCACCATAAAGCTCATATGCTAACGCCGCATCTTGCAAAAAGTCACCTTGCACTGCCAAGTTAATAGCCTGTTTATAAAGCTCAAACATAGACAATTCAGGTTTCACCACTCTCGTATATTCGGCTTGGAGCAAAACTAATTTATGTTTGAAGTTCTCTGCACACTGCGAACTCAAATATGAAAATTTCTCGACAATCTTATAGAGTTCATGGATCCGCTTATCGCTCTCACTTTCTGAAAACTCACTTGAAAAACGTGATATAAGCAACCCTTTGATAAAGAAATGGTCAATATTTGGCAACATTCCGGGTATGGTAAGTAATGCGTCTTGTGCGCGTTCGACCTCCGCCCAATTTATTCTTGACGGATCAGACCAAAACAACCACAGTAATCGCAAATGTAAGATAAATGCATAGATTGAAGACTCTTTTACAAAGGTCCACTCAGCAGGCAAAAATTCAGCTTCAGAGAGAGTATTAGCCTTAGTATTTCCCCTCAGCATATCAAGAAGTCTCTGATATTGAATTCCTGCAGAAATTGGTTGTTGATATTTGAGAAGCAACTCCTTCAGTCGTTCTAGCTCGCGATTTATTGATGAGAGAGACTCTCCTCTACTGAAACGAAGAATAATGGAATTTGAAAAACAGCCAACCCCCATGAGAATTGAACCATTTGCTAAGCCTTCTCTGAAACCATTACTCAAAATCGAGAGTGTTTCAGAATATGGATGGGTAAAGTGCCAAACCATTGAACCGATGGTTATACTCGCGTTAGAAAGCTCAGGGTGCCCTGGTTGTTGATCGAGGATATCCAGCGCTTTTTGAGAAAGTTTCGTAGCCAAGTCAAGCCGATCGTGAGAGCTCACCAAAGCATAACGAGCGAGAATAACAGGAGATTGAGAACCTCCCCCAAATTCAAGCAATAACTTCATTGCATAGAGAGAAAATAATTTATTGAGAAGAGGCTGCTTTGCAACGTAGCACACTCCTGAAAGAGAGGACATCAATGAAAGTTGAAAGTCTTGCTGTTGGTTAATATCCCCATCCATTTCCGCAAGGAGAGAGCCAGCTCTACAATCAAAGTAATGCTGAATTTCTGTCTCAAAAATATTTACTAACTCTATAATATCGTCATTAGAACGCGGAATCTCAATTCCACAGTACTTTAACCCCTCTATTCCTTTGTCGATGATTCCACCCATATTCTGAAACCTTCCACCATGAGTCAGAGTCAGTAGACACAGCTGAGCTTTATCTTCATTTTCCTTAAGTTGATTTAAAGCATATTCTGCAAACTCAAAAGCTAAGGCCGGCTTCGAATCAAGATACGCACACTCAACAAACAACACAGTAACTTTCTTTGTGAGCTCATATTGCAATTCCCAAGCACGTAATGGTAATAAACTCAGTGCTGTACTTACAAACTGGAAAGCCGCTCTCCAGACACTGGCTTGCTTGGCATTCATGGCAGCTTGATAATTCAACTCTGCAACCAAACACTTCTCTTGTTGAGGCAAAATTAGTGCTTTTCCTGCATTAAACTGCTCTGCTTGAGAAAAAACTTCTGTACCCTTAGGGGATGGATTATGAGAGTGTAAAAGTCTACCGATTGACAGGTGGGTGAAGCTTTTTTCCTTTTCACTCAAGGATGAATAAGCAGCTTGCAACATCCTGTCATGCAAAAACCTGCAGGAGGGAACATTTGCAGGGAGGTAAGTACTCACACATTTTTCACTCTGGCGCTCACTTACAATACCTGGCAACCAGTCTCCACCCTCCTGAACAAGCAACCCTGCCGTCAAGGCCGGCCATAAAAGTTGGCTTACTGTTTGTCCATCAAGCTCAGTGATCACTGCCAAAGTTTGAATGTCAAAACGACTTCCAATACACGCGGCTTTCTGCAACATTTGTTGTGTCGCAACAGGCATTTTTTTCATTTTATCGAGCATAAGCTCAACAACATTGTCTGTTATCCCCTTTGCTCGAATTTGTTCCAGATCCCAATACCAGCAGCGATTGGTTTGATCAAAATCAATGAGACTTTCCGTATAGAGGGATTTTAAGAACTCATTAACGAAAAATGGATTACCCTCGGTTTTGGTCAAAATAAGCGAGGCTAACTCCGAGACCCCTTTATCTGTATCTAGCGTTTCTTTGAGTAATTTCTGTAAGTGGGTGAATGAAAGCGGCTTTAAACGCAATTGACAAAGGTTGCCTCCATGCAACCGCGAAACTGACGTAAAAACCTCATTCAAAGCGTGGTTTGCATCAACCTCATTATCCCGGTACGCCAACAATAATAAAATGCGCCCCTCTCCATTCATCATGATCGCTTTTAGAAGCTGCAATGTCCCTAAATCGGCCCATTGCACATCATCAATAAAAACAACCAAAGGTTTCGCTTCAGAAGCACACTGCATGAATTTTGAAAACGTGTGGTGAAACCTGTTACGTGTTTCTTCAGCCCCCAACTCTGCAACAGGCGGTAATGCACCCAGTACAAGTTCCATCTCCTGAAGAAAGTCGATCAAAACCCTAGCATTCTGCCCCAGTCGTTGCAGCAGGATTTGCTTGAGGTGTTGCAAACGGCTTTCACTTTCCGTCAGGACTTGTTGTACCCACTCTGACAACGCTCTCAATAGCGCTGAATATGGAATATTATGTTGAAGTTGATCGAACTTCCCGGAAATAAACAAAGCATCATCTGCCGCAATCGGTTTATGAACCTCGTGAATCAAGGCGGATTTGCCAACCCCGGAATACCCCGAAAGACTTAACATGACCGGACGGCCTTCACATGCACGCCGAAAAGCAGCCCAAAGCTCTTCAATTTCCTGTTCCCGACCATATAGCTTTTGCGGAATCGAAAAATGATCGGAAATATCCTGCTCAGCTAATGCAAACTCTGGAACCTCTCCCGCGGTTTGCCAGATCTTCTGGCAGCGAATTAGATCAGAATGCACACCTTCGGAACTTTGGTAACGATCCTCTGCGTTTTTCGCCATGAGCTTCGCTACAATATCTGACACCACTTTCGGTACTGCAGGGTTAATCTGACAAACCGGCTTTGCGATGTGCGCAATATGGGCATGCACCATCCCGATTCCATCATCAGACTGAAAGGGAAGGCGGCCCGTTAAAGCAAAATAAAACAACACCCCCATCGAATAAAAATCTGTCCGGTAATCCAGTGCCCGGTTCATCCTCCCGGTCTGCTCCGGCGAAATGTAAGCCAGAATACCCTCGATCTGATCAGGGGGTTTGAGTGAAGGTTGCTCACGAGGTAGCATTGAGGCTAATCCGAAGTCGGTAATTTTAACGTGAAGTGTAGTGGGGTGAATCAGGACATTTCCGGCATGCAAATCTTTGTGAATGATCTTTCGATGATGGATTTCACCGATAGCTCTACAGAGCTGGAGGGCAAAAGGGAGAAAAGTTTCGATTGGCAAACAGTGATGAGGTAACTCATCCAAATACTCGTGAAGTGAAACCAATCCCTCGTCAAGCATCACAACAGTCGGGGTGTTTCCAACCTTAATGAGTGACTCTATCTCAACGATGTTTTCATGTTTGAACTTTTTTTGTATATCAAAGGCAAAAGTAAACCTGGCAACCTGCTCAACTGTTGGAAATGGCTCATTCAAGGATTTGATAATTAAAGAACGGCCATTTTCATCCTGACACCGGCTCACATTGGTAGTTACACTGGTATACAACAATTCTTTGTTTTTGAAATCAGTCTCTACTCCTATCAAAATCCGTGTCCCCAAACGCTACCAATTTATATTACCTACTAGTTATACCAACACCAGCAAAATTACCGTAACTATCGGAAAAGTATAGACCCTTGTGCACAAACTAAAAGAAAAACAAGCAACAGTTAAGCACTGAGTGTATGTTCTAACCAACCTGCAAACTAAAATCCTCAACCATCAAAATGTAGTAATCAAAACTTAAGGGGAGCCAAATCTAAAACGTAAGAATTTGAATAGCCAGCCCCGATGCTCAAACCGCTTGACAACTCTTTGCGACAAATCAGCTCTAATTCCACTTTTCCGATAAACAAATGCTTGCTGCAAAATATCAACGGTTGCCATGACAAATCTATTAATAAAATAGGGAGATATAAAGTTCTCCGTATAATGCACTTTGAACTGTAATCGCCCATCAAATGTCAATACCATGATAGGGATTGTCTTAAAGTGCTGTGGCGCAGGAATAACAAAGACTTCCTGCAACTTAAAACCATCATAATCACTCGGTAAGTCTATATTTCCCAAGTTCGAAAAATGGAAGGTCAACGGCAAGTCTGGGAGCGCGGCAATTTCTTTAGCACTCATATGGTTTTCTTTGTAAACCATATCTTCAATCTTTTTCTTTGTATGCAAATCCACAAGTTTTGCCAGGTCAATAATATTTACGTCTTCGCCCAGTTCATACGAATTAAGGAAGCTTGATGCCCCAGTTAGCGTCCCATGATTTGACAGATCAGCTTTGACTCTACGGCGTAAGTCCACGACGGTACGGTATAAGTATCGGCACTTCGCAGATGGATCTCTGAACTTCTCATCTCCCCCCAAAATTTCATGAGAAGCCAATAAGAAACTAGCACAAAGTAAACTATTTACAGTAATCTGATTACTTCTCGCGATGTCAAGAATACGAGTAGTCGCACCTTTCGAGAATCTATGGGTAAGAATTCTTATCCGAGGTGGCCCCGCCTCATTCGTTAGCTCACAAGCGCGGTATTCATTCCGGAACAATGCAAGCTTGTCTTTTCTGGCTGTGACAATTTCATCGACAGATTTATCACCTCGTTCAGGTAATAACTTCTCTATATACGGCAAATCATTCAGTCTAGTCGTTTGGTAATAATCTATAATTTTATGCTCATTACACATCAACGCCTTACACAAATCGAAAAAAGCCTTATACATTCGAATACAACTAAGTGCGTCTGCGACCGCATGGGAAATAACTGTAACAATATCCATTCTGGCCACGCCTTGCTTACTATCTTTCGCCGCTTCATAAATTACATAGACCTTTAACACTCCCTCGTTGATATCAAGTTTTTGATTCACCTTTTCTTCTAAAAAAGCGTCCCTAAGCTCTGTTTTTGTTCGGTCTTTGATTTCTTCAATAGGCAAAGTAACCTTATCGGGCTTTTTAAAGAATAGCGTGTCGTTAATCGAAACAACTTCGGAGCTTAACAACGGATCCCTCGAAACAATCATTTTGAATGCCTTTCTAAGAACCTGTATGGGTAACTCCCCGTATAGAACACATCGACTAACAACTCCAACGCCCAACTTTGCGAATACGGCCTCTCCATGTGAAAGTTCACGTATGAGCCCTTCATCAGAACAAAAATCTGAAGACATAGACACACCACTACATATCAATTGATTCACTTAGATTAAAGTAAAGTCACGCTTACTCGTCCATTCGAGAATTTAACAAGCCGGGTAAATATTTAAGATTCGGAGAAGTTGGCCTGTCGAAAAACCAACTGATAGAAGAGAGTTTAAACCTATGAGAATTAAAGGATACTACCAATAACATCACTAGAAACCAATAGTGAGTAAAAGTGGTTAATATTTGGATCAAGCCGCATAATTTTTATTTTCGCAAAATATAGAAGGATTCCATCCCCCCCCCTGAGACCAGACAGTGGTCACCCCTTCATCACCAAAACCGACCCCGCCCCGATCATTACCGAGCCTGCGGTTTTATTCAATCGCTTTACACCTGCAGCACTAGTGAAGTAACGACGAATTGATCCGGCGAAGTAGGCAATGAGCACCAGCCCCAGTAGCAAGCCAGCCATGGTCAATACCGATGCGAGGACCATGTCCTGAGCAGACAGCGCGGTCACATCCAGGAAGGTTGGCAGGAAGGCGATATAGAACAGAATCACTTTCGGGTTGGATGCAGAAATAAGAAAGCCCTGCACAAAGCCCGGCCAGAATTTTTTCGGGGTGGTTTCAGATTCCGTGCCCGTACCCACTTCGACCGGTGTAGTCCAGAGTTTGTAACCCAGGTAGACAAGGTACGCCGCACCGACCCAACGAATAACGGTGAATACTTCACCCCAGTTTTGCGCAATAGCGGCCAGGCCCAGGCAGGCCAGTATGAGATAGACCACGTCACTGCTGGCCATGCCGATGATCATCGACAGGCAGGAACGCCAGCCATTGGCCATACCTTTCGCGAGGATAGCCAGTACGCCCGGCCCTGGTGTAATGCCGAAGATAAAAATCGCTATGAAAAAAGTCACGGCACTTTCAAAGGTCATGGTATTGTTCCCAATCTAACAGACAGTTCCAAGGCTAACAGGCAGTTCAAAATTTGCTCACATGAGACCACAGCGCAGGCCGTGACACAATAAGACTTTGGTTGTTTTTTCGACGTAATTTCAGCAGCAGCGTGTTTCAAGACCGCAGTTAAAACAGCCGCCGCTACCCTGTTACTGCTGGTGGCACTTCTGCAGTTTTACGGGGGCGCTCACCAGTGAGGGCGACACCCGCAAATACCAGTACGATCGCTCCCCACTGGGCGAGTACGATGTGTTCATCCAGCAACACGACCGAGAACGCCAGTGAAAATACCGGTAATAGATTGGTGTAACCTGCCGCCGTGGAAGCTTTGAGGTGGGTCAGCGAAAAATTGTATAGGCCGTAAGCGCCCAGCGAAATGACCAGTCCCAGATAAATCAAAACAGACATCAACTCCAGCGAGATTGACTCCGGCCAGTCGGCAAAGAGGGCAAACGGCAGGAAAAATGCGGTGCCGACAAAACTTTGCAATGCGGTCAGTAAAAATGCAGGATAACGGCTGACCAAATGCTTCACCAGCAAGGTGTAGCCCACCGCACTGCACATCGCCAGGAATTCCAGCACGTTACCCAGAATCGCATTGGGTGCCTGGGTACTGTCCTCACCCGTTAATGTCATGATCACGACCCCAACCACCGCCAGCATAAACCCGAACCATTGGCGTTTGCTGTTGGATTCCTTTAAAAAGAAAAAGGCTGCGATTGCCACCATCAGTGGCAACATTGCGGTGACCATACCGGCTTGACCGGCACTGGTGTATTTCAGGGCCTGGGCTTCGAAAATAAAATACAGACAAGGCTCAAACAAAGCCATCCCCAGAAGGTATTTCCAGTCCCCGGATTGATAACGAAACTGCTGCCGGAGCCAGGGCCAGACAACAGCAAACGCCATTGCCCCGATGGCCATTCGGATAAACACGACGACCATCGGATTCATCTCTGTCACGGCAACTTTCAAGGCAATAAACGAACTGCCCCAGAGCACCATGGCAATGATCAGGGCGAAGTGAGATCGGAGTTCGTAAGAGTTCAAAGCTCGAGTCTCAGGTCACGACCATTTTCTGTGCGCCTTTGACCACATCTTCGGGTTTGGCCCGAAGCGGAATTTCTATACCACGCTGCACGGCGGGTCGCTCTCCTATACGCTCCAACCATTTTTTCAGATTGTCCAGATCATCAATTGGCACGCCGGACCAGTTGAACGTACGCACCCAGGCATAGTTGGCGATATCGGCAATGCTGTAGTCTTCAACCAGGTAATCACGACCCTGTAAATGACCATCCAGCACCGTGAAGAGGCGTTTGACTTCATGTTGATAGCGATCAATGGCCGGTTGAATCTTTTCCGGAAAATAGCGGTAGAATACATTCGCCTGTCCCATCATGGGGCCGATGCCGCCCATTTGAAACATGACCCATTGCAGTACCTGTGATTTTGCCTTCGCTTCCTGCGGCAACAGCTGGCCAGATTTTTCTGCCAGATACATGAGGATAGCTCCGGACTCAAACACCACAAAATCATCATTATCATGATCGATGATCACGGGAATACGACCGTTCGGATTCAGTGCCAGAAACTCGGGGGTCTTCTGCTCCCCTGTACCCAGGTTCACGGAGGTCACAGTATAAGGCAGCCCCATTTCTTCGAGCGCAATACTGATTTTGTGGCCATTGGGTGTGGCCGCTGTGAGTAACTCAATCATGGTACACACTCCTTGAGGGACTTGTTAATGCAGCAGAGGAAAGCGGCTAAGGCCTTGAATCTTGCCGCATCAAATCAGTTTCTACTGTTCAAACCATAGGTTCGTTTTTTTACGACGATTGGCACCAGGTCTGGATCTGTGAGATGACCCAGGCCGGGTCATCCAGTGGTAAGTCGTGGCCTGCGCTTGGATGTATCTGGATCGATGCGCCCCAGCGTTTTGCCAGTGTTTCACTGCACCGATAACTGACCATACGATCCCCCTTGCTGGATAACAACAGACAGGGTACGGTTGGCGTTTGCTGTTCCGGCCGATACCGTGCCGCTGCCCAGAGTTGGCGCAGGGTGTTTATACGGGAAATGCCCCGCTCTTCCTGAATTTCGACCCAGTCTTGCAAAACTGCAATGCTAGACCCCATTTTATTGCTGGTCATTTGCAAAATTGCACGCTCACGATCACGTAGCCCCCGAGCTACCGCCACTTTCATCAGTCGTGGGTAGTTATCCGGGCGCATGCGCTGCCAAAACGGACTGAAAGCCGTACTGGTATTCATCAATACCACACGGCTGAGATCCGGCAATGATTGCTTCTGCATGATATCAATGGCGACCATACCACCCAATGACAATGCCACCAGTCCCTTTGGACCCTGTAACCCCCCAATTTGTTCAATCACCGACTCGGCAATTTCCGCTACAGAATGGGGCGATGCTTCGTGCAGGCGAAGTCCGGTTCCTGGCAGGTCCACGCAATAGACATTATCCTGCCCCATTGCCTCGGTAAAATACTCAACAAAATTACCCCAGTGGGCACTTTCCCGGGACAAGCCTCTCAATAAAATCCAGTTCATTTGATTACCGCACCATCATACCAATGTGTAAGCGCCATCTGCCGCAAGCGAGGAACCTCCGATGGCGTCGGCATCCATTGCTGATAATTCACGGCGGCATTCATCAAAAAATCGAAAAGCACCAAGTGTCGGCGCATCACGCGATCCTGACGGTGCGGCACTTCCGGGTTGAATAATCCTTTTATTGTAAACAGCTGACGAGGCCTTTTTTTAACCCACTTCCAGGATCCCATTTCCAGAGTAAACGGCAAAAAGGTACCCGCCTGATTTTTATTCAGCTTTTTATAGAAGTAGTCCCACAAGTCACCATGGGTAAGATAATGATTGGATTGGGGCTCAAAGATATAGTCGTGGTAGGGGTAGGTACTTTCCCAGAGCAGCTTCATCGCCATGATGGTATCAATTTTACGCACGGGTCGGCGACGGTAGGCATAAGGAAACCAGATCCGGTCATGGAAACCAAAACCGGAGTGGCAATCCAGTACCAGTGAAAAAGGCCGTCCCTTTAATTCACGGTCAATCAGGTTTTCCAGCGCTATATTTTCCGGCTCCATGCCCCGCTCCGGTTCACCACGATACCATGCAAAGCGCTTGGAAAAACGCTGCCCTCCGACCAGAAAGGCTATTTTGTCCGTTGCTTCAATGGGGGAATTACGCATTAAATCAACGCCCCCCGGATTACAACGCAAGTTTAGGTACATGCCGCCAGGATTCAAAATCGGCACGACCACGATGCGAAATTTCTCCAGCAGTTTCTCGAGGCCTTTATCCCAACGGGACTTTTCAATAAAGCTGTGCAACATAGACATCACAACATGGGAGCCGATCCTTTCAATGCCGTGAACGCCCCCGACGATTAACAATGCCGGTGCGGATTTATCCGGATTACCGGCACTGATCGAATACACCGGTAATTCCAGCGAATCAACTGTAACCGTGGTTTCCACCGTGCTTTCCATAAAATACGGCATGGCTTTCAGCATACGTTCCAGTTGCGGTAACTCTTCGATATAAGTCCGGACCAGACGCGCATGTTCAGGGGAACGCATGGCGTCTGAAACGGGTGAAAAGGCAGGTAAACTGTGTGGTCGAAGGATTAGGTCCTTAATATTCATACAACGGATTTAGACTCACTGTTGGAAGAGAAGACCGGGGCGGGCCCCAAATCTTCAAGTGTAGCTGAATTCAGCGAGTTTACCGTGCGAGTGATGACATGAGTATGTCAGCCTGGCATTTGCTTAATCATCATCCCGATGACGCGCCATACGAGAATTTATTTTTTCTTCCAGCTCTGCCCGCTGCTCATCTGTTAACAGGGCGTACACATCTTTTCGCACCTGCCCAATCACCAGAATTTGCGCACGAACTTTTTCCGCCATTTGATCCGCAACTTCCGTTAATTTTTCCTGATAATCTGCGGCATCAGGTTTGGTCTCGAACATAAAAGTCCGCACCATCTGGCGATGTTCACCGGGTTCACCCAGTTGCGCCTTGGCATTGGTGATAATGGCTTCCACCTGTGTTTCCTGAGTGTCGGTCAGATCAAGGTGTTTGACCATTTTCGAAATTTTATGCAGGCCACCATAGGCACGGTCATGATGGCCACGCTTGCCCCAACCCTCCCCATAGGCACTTCCGGCAGCAATGGCGGTCGCCAGTGAACAGGCGATAAAAGCAGTTTTGATTCGATGTGATCTTCTGGATTTAAACATGTGAAACTCCTGTATTTACAACATACGTTAATTGGTAAAACTGTCGTTGATAGAAAACGGTAGCGGGTACAAACCAGCAATACTCAAAGTACGCGAATCGATTCGGTATGATTTCAGTGTACGGGGATTTTTGTTAAGTAGGGTCAAGCCAATGTAAAGTTCCTGTAAAGCCAAAATCCGTATCGATGAGGCTGTGTTAAACTCGAATCATCAAAGATCAACTCCGAACGAATAGGCTGTACATGCAAGACCGGAAAGCGATTCTGGCAATTGAGGATGACCCTGAACTGGGGTCGTTGCTAAAAGAACTCCTGGAGACAGAGCAATTTGATGTCACCCTTGCGACCAGTGGGGAAGACGGCTTGCGCGATTTGCAGCACACTGCTTTTTCCGCAGTCATTCTGGACATCATGCTACCGGGTATCGATGGTCTGGAGGTTTTACGCCAGATTCGCAGCACCCAGACCACCCCCATCATGATGTTGACGGCTCGCGGTGAAGAGTTGGATCGCATCATCGGATTTGAAATGGGTGCGGATGATTACCTGCCAAAACCGTTTAATCCGAGAGAATTGATTGCGCGTCTCAAAGCGCTGATTCGCAGGGTCGCCATGGACCAGAAAACTGAAGCAAGCGCCAACAACGGGGATATCCAAATTGGCGACCTGAAAATCACAACGAAATCCAGACAAGTCTTTGCCCACAATACCCTACTCTCCCTCACCCAGGTTGAATTCGAGCTGCTGACCATTCTGGCGGGGCAGCCTGACGAGGTTTTGCATAAAGCCGACCTGTGCGAACAGACACTGCACCGCAAGCTGACCCTCTATGATCGCGCCATCGACGTTCACATCAGTAATTTACGCAAAAAGTTAAGTCAAGCGGGTGCAACCAGCCCGGTAATCCACACCATTCGAGGCATAGGGTATAAATTGACAGCTGATAACGGATTGAGGGCCTAACCATGAAACCTCACCGCTGCCGGGAACCCGATTCAGGTCATGACCGGGGATCACGCAGACTGTTTTTCAAAATTCTAATGATTTTTTGGGGCGCAATATTCCTGACCATTGCCAGCAATGCCCTGCTGACTCATCAAATTGCACAAATCGAATTGGAAAAGAAGATTAAAGAGACCCGCATTAGTGAACTCGCTGCCGATGCGGTGAGTGTATACGAAACCGGAGGTATGAGTGCGCTGGAGCACTGGCTACACCGGCAGAAGCGCTTGCTTGGACTCCGTGCCGCTCTGCATGATGCCCAGGGTCGACGTATTGAACCGGCGACGCCACCAGAGCTTGACCACACGCGGGATCATGACCGAATCACGGAAGAGGACAAAGAGCCCCGCCCCTGGCAACGCTGGTCACCCCGAAACTTCAGTCACCCGGCCAAACCAATTGATATTCCGGTAACCTCTGCGCAAGGGCAGGACTATCACTTTATTCTACTGCCTTCCCGGTTCACGCGGGCACTGTTCTCTGCGCCGGAATACTACCGCTGGATTCGCTTTCTGGTTTCTTTCATTATTATTGCGACCGCATCATGGTTGCTGAGCCGACACTTGGGCAGACCCATCAAAGCACTTTCCAGAGCCAGCCGGAAAATGGCAGAAGGGGATTTAAGTGTCAGAGTACTTCCGGAGATTGGTGCCCGAAAAGACGAACTGGGGGACATGGCGGAAGACTTTGATCACATGGCAGAACAGGTGGAGCATCTGGTCACGCAGCAACAACAATTATTTCGGGATATATCCCATGAACTGCGCACCCCCCTCACCCGTCAGCAACTGCAGATCGAGCTGGCACGACGAAAAGGCCTGAGTGAAGAAACCCTGGACAAACTCGCGGCACAAAACGACGCCATGAACCAATTGATTGAACAGGTATTAACCCTGTCCAAAGCGACGCTCACCCCATCAAAATCGGCACCCGAGGTTTTTGATATCAGTACGCTTGTCGCCGAGATTATTCAGCAAAACCGAGCGGAGATCGAAAGCAAGCAGCAACACCTGAATGCCGCGCTCAACGTAACGGCAACCGTGAGAGCTGAGCGGGAATCCTTACAGCGCGGCCTGGAAAACCTGCTCCGTAATGCCATTAAATTCAGCCCCGAAGGTTCCGGCATTCAAGTTGGCACAGCGTTGCAAACCGGTCATGTGAAAATCAGTATCACGGATGAAGGGCCGGGATTACAGGGCGAACGGCCGGAGAATCTGATCCAGCCCTTCAAACGGGGTGCCAACCCCAATGGCGCAAAAGGCTTTGGTATCGGCCTGGCCATTGCGCATCAAGCCATCGCTCAGGCGGGTGGGACGCTTGGTTTCGAGGAGGCACCGGCTTCTGGATTAACCGTAACGATCACCTTGCCGTTGTATCGCTAGGTTTCCGGGTTAAAGTCACACTTCCAGAACCGCAACTTTCAAAGGTGGCTGGTCATCAAAACTGGGAAAATCTTCTTCCGGGGTGAGCAATTGCAGTTGTTTTGCAGGACGACCGGCTTTTTGGGCGGCGCGTTGTAATTGCTCAAGCCATTGCCCGGAAGCCACTTTGGCGACATTATTGGTACAGATCAGCACGCCACCTTCAGCAGTGCTGAGCAGCGCTGGCTTGAACACCGAGGCATAATCATTGACAAGATCCACCACGCCGAATGGACTCTTCGCCCAACGCGGCGGATCCAGCAAGACCAGATCGAATTGCTGCACAGGCCGTTTTCGAATTTTGCCCCGATTTTGACCTCGCCTTCCACCGACATTGAGCCCGGCAAACTGGCGGACGACGGCAAAGTAGTCATCCTGTACAAACTTGATCACATCAGTGGATAGATCATTCAGAGCCGCATTTTCTTTGCCTACTGCAAGACTGGATTCAGCAAAATCGACATTGATGACCTGCTTCGCACCCCCTAGCGCTGCAGCCACTCCCGCCCCACAAGTATAGGCGAACGTATTCAACACCGATTTACCCGCACTGCTTGCTTGCAAATAACGGCGAACCACACGAAGATCCAGAAACAGCAGCGGGTCCTGCCCCTGATGACGGGCCTGACACGCAACTTTCATCCCCAACTCCAGTCCGACTTGCCGGGTTTTGGCAAAAGTCTCAAGTGACGGTGACAAGGTGTTCTGATAACGGGAATTTGTTGCGCTTCGGTCGTTATAAATCAGGGTGCACAAGGGCAATTCCCCCTTGTAAAACAGTTCAAGTCCTTCCAGTTCCGCATCGGTCAAACTCTGGTGAAAAGTTTGCACCAGCACGGTTTCAGCATAACGGTCAATCGTCACGCCCGCCCCGCCCTCTGCACTGCCGTGAAACAGTCGATAACAGCTTGTTTGCTCTTGGGCGCACCTTGCCATAAAACTTGAACGACGGTGCCACGCCGACTCCACAGCCTGAAGTAATTCGGGTACGGACATAAGAGACGATCTCCTGCTTTTGCTGGGAAAAAACCGCTAGTTTGGCACATTCAGACGGTTTTGACACTTTCAGATAGTTTTGACAAATTCAGACGGTTTTGACACATCCTAAACAACCATTTGTGCTAATACCGCTATAAAACCGGGCTAGACGACAGCGATTTGATCAAATAGATCAATACACATCAAACAGTTGATTATGTAAGTCAACAAAGCACAAGAAAGTGGACTGTACTGAGTCGCAACTGTTGAAAAAAAGTACAGCAGCGGTTGACGCGCATGGCAATACGATAGACAATATCTCTGGTTTAAAAAAGAACAATAATCGAAGACGCATCAACCTATTAGCGCACCAAATTTATTATCTTCCGAAATACAGTCGTAAATTTGACGCATTCACTGATCACTCAATCTTCGCGTTTCAGTTTTTCATGAAAAAACATCGTAGCCTGCCCGTAATTATCTTTGCTGCACTGCTAATCGTGAGCACGACAATTGTTTTCGTGGTAGGTGGTGTATTGATCGCCACGGAGATGTCACACCAGAATATTCCCCTGGGCAGTGCCGGAGCGGATCCGATTATTAATCAACGCATTACGCTACTGTTGGGGTTATTGATTGGAGTGTTGGGTCTTGCGGCGTTGGTCAGTTACTTTATCGTGCGTAAAATCAGCGGCCAGCTAAACCTGTTCCTGGATGATATGCGAACGTTTGCATTGGACAATAAACCCATCGACACTTCACGCCTGGATATAAAAGAACTGTACACTCTGGGCCAGACCGCCAACCGCTTTTCCCAGCAGCGGGCGTTAATGCTCCGTGAGCTGCAACGCCTTTCACAGCGAGACCCATTAACTGATTTGTACAATCGCCGCCATATATCCGAAATTCTGGTTTTGGAAGAGGCCCGCTGCAAACGGAAACAAGGTGGATTCGGGCTGATTATTTGTGATATCGATTTTTTCAAAGCCATTAATGACAGCCTTGGACATGATGCTGGTGATGTGGTGTTGAGGCAGGTTGCACAGAGTTTAAAAAACACGTTACGCAAACATGATTATATTGCCCGTTGGGGCGGAGAAGAATTTCTAATCATGTTGCCGGATGCCAACCTGAATGCATCAAAGTGTGTGGCCGAAAAGTTGTGTGAAGCTATCGGAAACCTGCACATCCCCTACAAAGACCAAATGGTGAACGTAACTATTACCTGCGGTGTCACACTGCATGGCGGGGAAATGGAACTGATGGAGTCGATAGACCGAGCCGATAAAGCGCTTTACGATGGCAAACGTGGCGGACGGAATCGAGTCGTCATCAAGCCACCTGTAGGATTGGCTGTCGCGTCATAAAGTACGGAAATGGTGAAGAGTACAGGCACTCGGGAATGCTGCACTGGAACAGACGACCTGCGGTATGGCAGATCGTCCTGAATAAAACCGGTCTAACGCGTGCCGAATACGACCATGGTTTTGCCTTTGACCTGCACCAGCCCCTGATCTTCCAGCGTTTTCAAAACCCGGCCGACCATTTCGCGGGAGCACCCCACGATACGTCCGATTTCCTGACGGGTGATTTTGATTTGCATGCCGTCAGGGTGAGTCATGGCGTCGGGCTCCTTACACAAATCCAATAACGTTCGTGCAACACGCCCTGTCACATCAAGAAAGGCCAGATCGCCCACTTTGCGGGTTGTCTGACGCAAGCGGGAAGCCATTTGCTCGCCGATAAAGTACAGAATTCGCGGATCTTCCTGGGAAATTTCCCGGAACTTGGTATAGCTGATTTCCGCGACTTCACACTCTGACTTGGCTTTAACCCAGGCGCTTCGGGAATCCATATTGTCAAACAGACCCATTTCACCAAAAAAGTCGCCTGCATTAAGATAGGCCATAATCATTTCCCGGCCATCGTCATCTTCAATAATGACCGTGACAGATCCCTTGATGATATAAAACAGTGAATCGCTTTTGTCACCCGCATAAATAATCGTACTTTTTGCCGGGTAACGGCGACGGTGACATTGCGAAAGAAAAAAATCCAGATGTTTTGTTTTGCTTTCTACCGGTTTAACGATTGAAGCCATGTTCTATAGTCCCGTATGAAAACGACGCAAAATACCCTGCCTGGTCAAACATTGCGCTTTATTTTTCTTTTCTGTTGACTGGAACCCTGAGGGTGCCACCGAAAAATATCAGCAGGCCCCGAAATGGTATTTATAACGCCTTTGGTCATCCCTTAAAATTCAGCAGGTTACAATATATTGTCACAAGGTTCCAGAGCAATCCTCTCTATCCTTGAAATTAGTATAGATCAGTTATGAAAAAACGCCTGCCTGGCCGTGAGAGTCTGTTGCAAATCAATGAATAGCAGACCAAGCGCCCTGAATATGGTAGGCTTGCCAGTCCAGTTGGGTCAGTGCATGTCAGATGCTTAATTTTGAGAGGAATACACAAATTTCATGAAGGCCAAAATCACTTGGGCTGGCGATGCCCGTTTTGACGCAGAATCCGGTTCCGGTCACCAGGTCACGCTGGATGGTCCTCCCGATCATGGCGGTAAGAATCAGGGCCCGCGCCCCATGGAAATGATGCTTATGGGACTGGGTGGCTGCACCTCATTTGATGTCATGAGTATTTTGAAGAAGTCCCGCCAGGATGTCGTCGATTGCGTCGCCACTCTGGAGGCCCAGCGAGCAGATACCGTACCCAGTGTGTTTACCGACATTCACGTGCACTTCACCATTTCCGGCAGAAACCTGAAGGAGAATCTGGTGAAACGTGCCGTTCAGCTTTCTGCGGAGAAGTATTGCTCTGCTTCAATTATGCTGGAAAAAGGCGGGGTAAAAATTACCCACGATTACGAAATTGTGGCTGTAGATTAAGCTCCATTTTTTTGCTTACCATTCTGCCGATTTGTGTGCATAATACGCACCCTTCGGCTCCGCCAGCAATTCAGTTTCACTACCCCCTTTTTTGTCGCAAACAGGGCGCAAAGTTGGGATTGAATCCGGGTCAGGCGGTTTGAAACCTTTATCCTTTGCGAGATTACTAATGGATAGACTCAAACTTCACGGGTTTAACAACCTCACCAAATCGCTCAGCTTTAACATCTACGATATTTGCTATGCCAAAACCGAGAAGCATAAGCAGGAATATATCGCCTATATCGATGAAATGTACAATGCGGAGCGACTCACTCAAATTCTGACGGATGTTGTGAAAATCATCGGAGCCAATATCCTGAATGTTGCCCGTCAGGATTATGATCCCCACGGTGCGAGCGTGACCATGCTGATTGCAGAGCACGAAATCATTCCATCTGTGGACGAATACGAGCAAGAGAGCCCAGGCCCGTTGCCTGAAGCGGTTGTTGCGCACCTGGACAAGAGCCACGTAACGGTTCATACCTATCCGGAAAGCCACCCCGATGATGGTATCAGTACCTTCAGAGCAGATATCGACGTTTCGACCTGTGGTTTGATTTCTCCTCTAAAAGCACTGAACTACCTGATTCACAGCTTCGACTCCGATATTGTCGCAGTCGACTATCGTGTACGCGGTTTTACCCGGGATGTGGATGGCAACAAGCATTATATCGATCACAAAATAAACTCAATCCAGAACTACCTGAGTGAAGATACGCAAGACAGCTATCAAATGATAGATGTAAACGTGTATCAGGAAAACCTGTTCCACACCAAAATGCTTTTGAAAGATTTTGATCTGGACAATTATCTGTTCGGTGCAGGTACCGATGAGATCAATCCAGAAGAACGCATTCATATAGAAGAACGTCTGCGCAAGGAAATGCTGGAGATATTCTACAGCCGTAACCTTTCCTGAGCCTCATTAAGCCAATCGCGGCAATGCCCCCGTACCGACACCAATCCGTGTACCATTGCCGCTCGCTATGTTCTGCATTGCCTCATTACAGCGGGTTCCCGTTAAATAAACGCCTTGTTCTGCAAAATATTCAACACCATCGGCCGCAGGATCAAATCAACTGCGAGTGACATTTTGTGTCCGGGGATGACCAAGGTATCGTGGCGGGAGACAAATGACCCTGGCAACATTTGCAGTAAATAAGGGAAGTTAACATCACGAAAGTGTTTGAAGCGGATCAGCACCATACTCTCCGCATCCGAGGGCACATCCCGCATCACAAAGGGGTTGGACGTATCTACAAGCGGCACGCGCTGAAAGTTAATATCAGTATTGGAGAATTGCGGCACGATGTGCCTGACATAGTCTTCCATTCGCTTGATGATCGTATTGACCACTGCATCTTCACTGTAGCCCCGAAAACGGGTGTCACGATAGATTTTCTGAATCCATTCCAGGTTGACAATCGGTGCCATTCCAATCAATAAATCCACATGCTGAACGATATTGTATTTGTCGGTAACAACGCCGCCGTGCAATCCTTCATAGAACAGTAAATCGGAGTTACCGGGTAAGGATGCCCAAGGCGTGAAGGTTCCCGGCAGAAAACCGGCCCGTACCAGTTCATCGCTATCATCATGAACATAATGACGGTATTGTCCGGTTCCGGTGGTGCCGTAATCCTGAAAAAGGGCTTCCAGTTTATCGATATGATTGGCGTTCAGTGAAAAATGGTTTTTTTCCCCATGCTGCCCTTTGGCAGCAAGCTTGGCCATTTGTTCACGGGTATATTTGTGAAAGCTGTCACCATGCACTATGGCTGCATCAATCTTCTCTTCAGAAAAAATTTTCTCAAATATTTCCGCTGCTGTGGTTGTGCCCGCGCCGGATGAACCGGTAACCGCAATGATAGGATACTTCGATGACATTCCATGCCTCAGACTGGGTAAAGTGCAATGATAGCCAATGGCGAGGTTACGCCGCCAGGATCAAAATAACTCACGGATCAAAACGACGTAATCAGACGGGGTTTTTCGATGCAGTACCCTTGGGCATAATCCACCCCCATGGCAGTCAGCAGCTCAAGACTTTGGCGATCTTCCACTTGTGATGCTATCACTTCTTTCCCCATAAAGTGAACCATTTCTGTCATCGAACGCACCATGGCCTGATCACTTTCCGTTTTGGCCAGGTCTTTGATAAAACTTCCGTCAATTTTAATCCGGTCAACCGGCAGGCTCTTCAAGTAGTGGTAAGAAGACATGCCCGCCCCGAAGTTTCCAAGACAAAATTGACATCCGGTTTCTTTAAGCTCGTTCATGAAATCAACAACATCGCTGATATTTGATATGGCCGCAGCTTCTGTAATTTCAAAACAGACTTTTTCCATGGGTGAATTACGTTCACTCAACCGGTCGAAGACAAATTCAAGCAGCTCTTCATCGTTCAGCGAGTTACCGGAAAGGTTAATGCATACCTGCCCCATACTTTTTAATGCAGCAGGGTTATTATCCATCCAGTCCAGCATATGCCCGACCACCCAACGATCAACTGCCTGCATACGATTATAGTGCTCTGCTGTACGCACAAATTCCGTAGCAGGAATCAAATGGCCTTTGTCATCGTATATACTCAAGAGAATTTCGTGCTGTGTACCCAATGATGCGGACGATTGCAGGGGAATGATCTTTTGACAACGCAGGAGAATACGTTCTTTATCCAGGTCTTTAAAGCCAGCAACCTTGGCCACAATTTGCTCTTGCTGGGACAAATTTGTCTCATCAAACGAATAGGTGTACAACCGATTTTGTCCCAGTTTCTTGGAATTGCGACAGGCACTTTCTGCGGCAGACATCAGCTTTTCGGTATTGGTCACGAATTGATTTGTTGAGGCGACCCCAACACTGACTGATATTGAATATTCACTGCCATCCCAGCTGAATACATGCTCATGGATCGCTTTGATGAATTGTCTGGCGATCATCTCGACATTCTGACGGGTGACCACCACGGCAAACTCATTCCCCCCCAATCTTGCCAGAATGGCTCCGGGCGGGGCATAGGCTTTGAGTATATCAGCCACCTCTTTCAATAATTGGTCTCCGGCATCATATCCAGCCGTGTCGTTAATAATCTTGAACTGCCGCAGATCAATATGGATCAGGGTGCACTCCTCACCTTCCGCCTGCTGGATCAGCAGATTTTCCACCGTTCGTTCAACTTCTTTACGGTTGGCAAGACCGGTAATTTCATCATGTGTTGTGGCGAACGAAAGCTGTTCATAGACTTGTTTGACCATATTATCGAGACTCTCGTCTACGATAGGCACTTCGTAATCCGGGTCGAGCACCAATAACGCCTTCTGGAGCTGAGCAGCCAGCTGGTTTAAATTCAACTCAACCACCTTCATGCCCTGATGGTTAACAAAGACAAACCGGGAAAAATTGTGCCCCACCCAAACCAGCCGCATATGTTGAGGCGTTTCCGGGTTCTGGAGTGACTTTAACCAATCACCTGGCCGTAAATTCTGCGCTCTGGAGATCCAGCGATTTAAATTCTTGTGCCGATTCTCCGCCACCATCGTCACATCAGCAGCTTCACTTTCTTCACGGCTTTCAGGAATCTCAATCACTTCAGGAGCATGTTCTCTGCTCCCCACAATAAACCGTTTTAACTCATCTCGAATATGGCCTGAGGGGATGTGACTGGACGAAATCGATGCCAGTCCCTCCTGAATCAGCTTCAGTAATTCCGGCAAGTTAAGATCCATATGGGGGTTATCGCCATAAGACAACAAGGTATCCAATACGCTCAGGTAGTCCTGCCAGGTTTGACTTTCCCCACCCTGCCGAATGTAAACCAGGGACAACAGATCCCGCCAACCACCATTAATCAAACTGATAATGGCTTTGGGCACCTTACGCCCGGCGATACGCTTTTCTATTTCCTTGTTTACGATTTTTTTGGCCAGTTCGACTTTCTGGGCGCCCTCAGCGGCTGCCATTACCCGCTCGACATTACGTCGATAAAGCAAGTTCTGCCGTTCTACCATTTCATCCAGATCAGCAACCACTTCATCAAAAACACTGTTATCCTGCTCATATTCGCGATTAATACGGTCGATGAGTTGTTCAATTTTCTGTTGATGAGCGGGGCTCGGACGTCCGCCTTTCACACCCAGTTGTCCGATCCGGTTAATGACAACACGGACAGGCGAATTTTTGTCCTCGAAGAACTTTTTATCTTGCAAAAGTGCACGCAATACCGGGATTTGCAATTGCTTGATTTGAAGTTTTGCCTGTTCGGTGAGCTTATGGTTATCCCGTAAACTTTCGAAAAAACGATCCACAACATCCAGTGTTTCTTCCTGTTGCGGCGAAAATGCTTTTTCAACAGGATGCTCCTCCTTCAAGACCTCTCTGACTTTTGCAGAAAGGTCATCGCCATCCGGCAGCACACTGGTACCTACAGAGAGCTGTTGCAATCGTTGCAAACTCTGATTCAGCTCGTCGGGACTCCACTTCGGAACATCCTGCAACTGACGTACAGTCGATTGCTGCGAAGATAAGGTACCGTGTCGAGTTTTTTCCAATACGGAAAAGAGGTTTTGAACCGTCTTGAAGACCTGCTCGGCTTCATTGGCATGGGCTTTGTAATTCGCCACGACCTCACGGTAGTCAGCGGCCATAAACGGAGGCGTCAATGCCCGTTCTGCGTCCTCACGGGACAGTTCTGGAACCTTTTTATTCATCCAGGGATACGCACGAGCTCCAGTCGCAGCGGCTGAATCCGTCCCGGATTCGGTTTTGTCCGTGGGTGTGGGTTTGATCGCATTGACCGAAGCAAGCGAAGCGCCCATATTTTCGGATTGATGTAATTCTTCAGCACTGAGTTTTTGATCAGCTCCGGAAAATTTATCAGACCCGTATGTTTTTCCGGCACTGACCTCATCTGCGGAAACCCGTTGTGCTGAAACCTGTGCTGAGGCCAGTCGCTTCGCCTCTTCTTTTACCGCTTTTTCAATATCGGCGGGTTTGGACTTGCGATTAAGCAGATACTTGCTGAGATCCAAATCAGGCAGAATACCCTGCCGAATCATGATCTGGTTTAATTCCTGATAGAGTGGCTCGAGCTTTCGCAAAACCTCGTATTCAAAGGTGCGAAAATAAGTCTTCTCAGCCGGTTTAGGCAAATCAAGCTGATCAGAAGCCTTTTTAAAGGCATAGCAGATTAATGCTGGCCCCAGCGGGTTTTGATAGCCAGTATCATTCACGATGCCCACGTTATCGAGCCGCATTTTCAATTCCAGCAGCGGCCCACGATACAGGGTTTCCGCTTTGGTGATCATGACTTTAACCGTCAGCCAGTCTTCAAACTCCGACTTATCCACCAAACTCAAATGGTCTTCCCCATGGCCATTGGCCGAATCGGCTATACCGTGTTGACGCAGCGGTGAAGAGACCCGTTGCAAGACCTCTTCAATGGCGTTCTTCTTGCGATTCGCCACGTGCATGGCCGCATCCATGATTTCATTGCCCAACTGATTCGATGCCGCACTATTGGCGGAAGCTTTGAGCCCTTGATCAACCGCCGAGAAGAACTCATCCAGCAACGGACCGATATGGGCCAGAATGGCTTTGGAACATTGCCGGACAATGAACTTTGCCTTGCTTGAATTCGATGACACATTCGCCTGATCAGCGATGCCACTACAGGCTCTGAGCATGGCCGAGAATGCATTTGGATTCGACTCCAGAAACATGACTCCCATCGCACCGTCGATAACCCGTACTGGTTTCACCAGCAGCGAAAACGACTGCCCCGACACCGAAAAATCAACATTGAATTCAAAATCACTTTGTCGCTGCTCGATAAAATGCAGCCGGTCTGCAATATCGCTGGAATATTTGAGAAATAACCCTTCAGCGCAGAAGTCCTCTATCGTGCAGGCCCAAGATGTTTTGTTCCGCCAGCAGAGTGTCGCGTTGAGATGAATGGGTCTTCGGGGGCTTGAGCGCCTTTCCATCCTGATTCCTTCAATACATTTGCAGTGATCCCTTTGCTATTATAGCCAAGGTTAAGGCCAACACCGGCCTGGCATCATAAAAACCAATCAATTTTCATGCGCCCGAAGATTCGGGCCTGTGGACATTTCATTTATCTAACTGTTTAAGAGCCCTACCACGCCTATATGAGCAGCTTAAATACCCGGAAAAATACGAGAACCTTGTCCCGCCCCAAGCGCATCGCGACCTATATCAACAGCTTAGTGGGTATTGTACTGCTCTTGATGCTTTCGGCATGCAGTGAACTTACCTACTATTTTCAAGCCACACAAGGGCAATTGGGTTTACTCGCAGCAAGAGAACCAATCGATAAGCTGGTTACTCCAGAGTCCACCACATCTGCAGCGGTCAAAAACCGGCTTCAATTCATTCAGGGTGTAAGAACCTTTGCTGAAACAGCACTCGTACTTCCTGTCGGAGACGCCTATGCCGATTATGTTGAGGTTGGTGCACCTTATGTTATTTGGAATGTCAGCGCTGCCGATGAATTTTCACTGGATGGAAAACAATGGTGTTATCCCATCGTAGGGTGCCAAACCTACCGCGGCTATTTCGACCAACAGGATGCCGAGCAATTCGGCGAAAACCTCCGGAAAGAAGGGCTTGATGTCTGGGTCGGCGGTGTCGAGGCTTACTCAACGCTGGGCTGGTTTGATGACCCGGTATTGAGTACATTCCTGAAACGGGACAATACCTCGCTGGCCGCACTCTTGTTCCACGAACTGGCTCATCGTGTCATCTATATCGCCGGTGATACAGCATTCAACGAAAGCTTTGCAACAGCCGTTGAACTGGCTGCCATTCAAATTTGGCTAAAACAACACAACAACACCGCATACCAGCGCTATCAACAGCGATTTCAAGCCAAACTGACGTTTATAAATCTGATTTTACAAACGAATGCAGAGCTGACCAGCCTGTATCAAAAAGATCTACCCGATGCTCAAAAACGTGCGGATAAAAAACAGCTGATTGAGACGCTTAGAGCTCGTTTCGCAGATAAAGTCGCAGCAAAGGAATTGCCACCGGGATACAGTTACTGGTTTTCCAGCGAAATCAACAACGCAAAACTGATGTCAGTAGCCAATTATTACAATCATGTGGATGGCTTCCTACAACTTTTGGACAACAACGAAGGTGACTTTACGCAGTTTTATCAAGCTGTCGAGCAATTGGGTAGTGAGGCACCGGAAGCGCGCAATCTAACCTTGCAGCGCCTCGCAGCACAATACCGAGCCGGGAAATAGCAAACACTGTAATACAAAGTGCCAGCGCGCGTTACCACACTTGAACACAGCTCATCACAGCATTTTGATAAACAATTTGGAATTTCGCTGATTGTTGTACGCCGCCCGCTTGGACTCAGGCAGTTCATTGATGCTCGCAGGCACAAAACCACGCTCCCGGAACCAGTGTTCTGTTTGCGTGGTCAATGCAAATATTCGGTTCAGTTTCAATCTTCGCGCTTTGTCTTCAATAATCTGTAGCAGGGTATCACCACGCCCGTGGCGTCGATAGCGTGAAGATACAGCAAAACAAGCCAGCTCACCGATCCTTTCCGATGGATATGGATACAGCGCGGCACAACCAATGATACCGCCATCACGCTCATCAACGGTGAACTTGTCAATTTCCATTTCCAGCAGTTCTCTCGAGCGCCGGATCAATATACCCTGCTCTTCAAGCGGCCGGAGTAACTCGCTGATGCCGCCGATATCCGTTAGTTTGGCCGGCCGGATTTGTTCATAGTCCTGGGCGGAGATCATGGTTCCCAACCCGTCACGCGTGAACATTTCCTGCAATAGTGCCCCTTCATGCTGGAAACTCAAAACATAGGAACGATCGACGCCCTGATGACATGCCGTACAGATAAACGCCAGTAAATCCCGACACTCCGGGTCAAGTGCATCTTGTGGAGACACACCTTCAACCTGGGCTAATAACCGTTGCGCGCGGGCCAGAGAAAGCTCCCGAATCAGGTCACCATTGCCATCAAGAATACCGCCCTGTTCGGAAAACATGATCAGTTTATGGGCTCCAATTGCGCTGGCAACTGACGCGGCGACATCCTCATAGCTGAGATTGAAAGCCTCTCCCGTTAACGAATAGCCGATGGATGGCAGGAGTACGATTGCTTGTTGATCGAGAAACTGCTGAATCGCATGGGCATCAACTTTACGCACACGCCCTGTGAATCCATAATCTACACCGTCTAATACACCCACCGGGCGGGACATGACAAAATTACCACTGATCACCTTGATACTGGCACCATGCATGGGCGAATTGGCCATTCCTGCGGAAAGTAACGCTTCAAGCTGACAACGCAAGCCACCTGCGGCCTGTAACACATGAGGCATTGCGCGGGCTGAAGTAACCCGGAGCTTGCCACAGACTTGGTCATCAATTCCAGCCTGATGAAGTGCCCGGTTGATTTGCGGGCGGGCACCAAAAACCAGCACGATCTTAACGCCGAGACTGTTCAGCATTGCCACATCATGAACAATATCAATCAGGTTTTCGTGATCTAATGCATCGCCACTTAGTGCGATAACTAGCCGTTTACCCCGGTTAGCATTGATATAGGGTGAAGTCTGGCGAAACCACCTGATCCAGTTTTGATTCTCCACACTCAGGTCAGCGTTTCTTTTTGGGTTACCCGAATCTTCGGCTGTATGCTCAAAACGGGAACGACTGCTGATACCCGCACTCTCTCTTTCCGAACTACTCAACGTCTATGTACCTCGATTAGACCTGCCCGCCCTGGGAGAAAACATCAAAAACAATAGTGATGAATCAACTTCTCAATCGTAGATATTGCCGGATTGAGTTGATCAAGAGACAAATATTCATTTGGCTGGTGTGCCTGATCGATTGACCCTGCACCTAAAATTACCGTTTCCAGCCCCATTGCTTGAAGAAAGGGTCCTTCAGTTGCAAACGCCACACTCCCCGCGGCACGGGCAGTATATTGTTCACACAATTGGACAATTTCCGCATCAGCACGGGTTTCAAATGCATCTACGCCGGGAAACAAGGAGTCCATGGTAAATCGAATCCCGTCACGTTCGGCAATAGGTTGCACCAGATCATGGATTTCCTGACGCAAATCATCCAGTTTCATACCCGGTAACGGGCGCAAATCAAACTGTAATTCACAAGCACCACAGATCCTGTTAGGGTTGTCACCACCGTGGATATGACCGAGATTCAAAGTCGGAACGGAAACCTCGAACCCCGAATCGCGATACTTCGCCTGCATCTCACGCCGGTAGGTCAACAACGCACCCAACACGCTGTGCATGCAATCCAATGCATTATTACCCAATTCAGGATTAGAAGAATGCCCACTTTGGCCAACGAGTCGAATAGCCTCCATCATAATGCCTTTGTGCATCCGGATTGGTTGTAAATTCGTCGGTTCACCAATAATTGCAGCCCGGGCAAAAGGAAAATCCTGGTGCTTGAACGAACGGGCACCACACATGGAGCTTTCTTCATCAGCCGTCGCCAATACGGTCAAAGGGTGCTGCAAATTACCCAGCTCAACGCGCTCCAGCGCACTCAATACGATCGGAAAAAAACCTTTCATATCGCAACTGCCCAAGCCATAGTAACGCCCATCCCGTTCGACCATTTTGAACGGATCTGTCTGCCAAAGTGATGTATCGCAGGGTACCGTGTCACTGTGGCCGGATAGCACCAATCCTCGACGAACGCTGTTATCGTTTACCGGCCCAATATCAGCCTGGAGATTAAACTTTCCCGGAAATCCTGGAACTGCAGTAACCGCAACCCGAAATCCAAGCCGCTCCAGCCATTCCGCCAATAACAGGATGACTGATTCATTGCTTTGATCCCATTGTGGCGAAGAACAGCTAACGGAAGGACGGGCAATCAACTCTGACAACATGGTTGGCAGATTCGGTATTTTTTGCATCAGCACGGGCTCTCTCTTGGCTCTCTTGGTTCTATTAGCTTTCTTAAAAGAGGTTAGTCAAATATGATGTCACTTTGGCTCAATAATATATCTCGGCAGATTCGATTTGTTTCTTCTCAATGAAATAAGAAACAGTTCCGCCTTTAACCTGGCTCTCCACTTCCACTCGAAACTCCTCGATGGCGACCAGCACGCCTTCAACCAGGCGGCCATCATCCAACTGCAACTTAACGGGACGATTAGCGTAATTATCCATATTTTCAACCGGAACCCCTCTGTATTTCGCGACGTATACGGTTTTCGATGCTTCGGCCTGGCGAGCTAAGGCTTCCTGGCGCATTTGCTCAAGCGCCTCCGGCGTGAAATCAAGCTGGTTTAACTGGTCTCGGTCGATCCGGATGAGCTCTGCCCCTAAAGGTTGTCCACCCAGGAGTAACTGGATTTTAACGTGCTCAAGAATTTCAGCTGTTTTTTCGCCCAAAGGCATTTCTGTATCATTCCAGTCATCCAGGGAAAACGATTGGGTAGGACTCGCACCTACAGCCAGGGCTTTTCCTTGTGTCATATACTGTTTCCAGGCATCGGCAAAAACAGGGGAAAGGTAAACCCCGTTTTCCTGTAAGGCGGCAAGACGATTCTGTAAATAGCCCGCAACAAATTCCTGTTCACTGGCATTACTGATGCGACTGCAATAGAACCCGATGCGTCGGAAATACCCCTCATCTTTAACGTTAAGCGATGCCTTTTTCAGGCTCGGCCAGCCTGCGAACAATGTTGTCGGCCGTACGCGATCCGCATCATAGTCAAGGACGACATCAAGTAAACCTCGTCCCATGCCCGCCCCCTCGACGTTCAAGCGAGCAGACAAGGCTCCTTCAGCGGGTGCGTAAACATAATTAAGCCTGACATTGTAGTCCAGCTTTTCGTACCCCATTGCTTGTAGCTGACGACCCGTGAGGTATTCGTTATCCCCACAGTCATAAAGGCGGAAAGGCGAAAAAGCGGAAAAACGGGCATCATTCGGTAGCAGCGAATTAAACGAACTCGGTGACAACTGTAAAACCACATGCTCCGCGTTGATAGTCAGCTCATCGGGATACCAGCCCTGATGTACCCCCCATGCAAATTCAAGCATTGGTTTGATACCGTCGAACTGCAACTGGAGGCGTTGAACCACAATTTCGTTTTTCAGTGCAAACGAATTAATCGAGAGGCGCTCAACCACAATATCGCCATCAAACGACGTTGATATCCACTTCCAATTGATCACACCGTAGGGTGTGAATGCTTCTTTCATTTGATTGAGCTGCTGGGATACCAGGTACCACATCCCACCTTTAAACGCCCCAAATACTACAATGGCGGCCAGTATGAGTGTCGCGAATAACTTTTTAAGAAAGCCCATGTTGTTATTTATTGCCTTAATTGTCGTGGAGTTGAGCAAAACTTTAGGGTCTGTATAACACGTATGCTTTCAAGTATACAACCGCTGGTGCCAATGATCTCGAAACCTGTCGAAAGACCGCAATATAGGGATAATTTTTTTAATAAAATACTACTTTGTACGTATTTTTAACTATTATTATCAAGGACTGCGCTAACGCAACGAGATTTTGTGCTAAAGTCGGCGAAAAGCCGGTTTACACTCATAATAATTGAGATTGAACCTATAATAATTGAAATCGAACCTATAATAATTAAAACAGTCTCGGCAAATAAAACCGAACCAGCACTTGAGACAGATATCTGCGCTTGTGAAGTTTCGAAACAACAGAATTCCAATTAGATCAAACCGATTTGGCCAATGAAATCACAAGGCGAACTAACCCAGGCGATCCATTATCTCAAACTTGCTTTGCCAGAAATGAGCAAACGCAATATCCCGACGACGCCGCAAAACTATGCTGTCTGGTATGAATATATCGCAGGCAACAATGGAGCGCTGCGTAAAGAAATTGATTCGCTGATTAAAAAAGGCGCTGATTTCTCGGGGAAAATCAATTCATCGCTCTATCAAAAACACATTGAAGGAAACAGCCTCTCTGCAGTCGACTCGATTCGTACCGAAGTCAGGAAGATCATTAACGATTTGCTGCAGCAATTTTCCAGCAGTAGCGATGGACTCGCCGGATACGGTGAAGTTCTGGAGCGTTTTTCCGAGAATATTGAATCCGCGGACGATGTAGACAGCATCCGATTTCTGGTAACCGAACTGGTTAACCAGACCAAAGAACAGGAACAACGCACCCGGGACATGCAGAGCAGTCTGCAAAAGATGGCAGAAGAAATTCAGTCCCTCAAAGGTGAAGTGGAAAAACTGAATATGACGGCAACCACGGACGGTTTGACCAAAGTGGCCAATCGCCGTTTTTTTGATGACGAATTGATAAACGCCTGCACCCACTGTCATCGCAATCACTTGCCACTCTCCCTTTTGATTCTGGATATCGATCACTTCAAGAATTTCAATGATGAACATGGCCACTTGACGGGCGACAAAGTGCTGAAGTTCGTTGCGACTATCATCAAAAAGCATTTCAAAGGCAAAGATACGGTTGCCCGATTCGGAGGGGAGGAATTCGCCGTCATTCTACCTGAAACAGAATACGATGATGCCCTGATTATCGCCGAAAAAGTGCGTCAACGGATCGCCAAGCAAAACCTTACGGACAGCCAGGATAACAAAACCCTGGGCTCGATAACGATTTCCATAGGTGTAGCCCGGTTCAGGGGAACCGAATCAACGGACAACCTGGTACACAGAGCCGACGAGTGCCTTTATGCGGCAAAACGGCAGGGCCGTAACCAGGTTATCGGTGAGAAATCTATCAGCACCGTTTTCTAACGTAACGATGATTAAGGCTTATTGGTTATCAATGTACCGACGCCTTCATCGGTAAATATCTCCAATAGGGTGGCATGGGCGACTCGACCATCAATGATGTGGGCACTTGTCACACCGTTGTTTACCGCATCCAGCGCACAACGTATTTTGGGTAACATCCCGCCATAAATTGTGCCATCCTCAATGAGCCCCTCGACTTGCTCACCATTGAGTCCCGTCAGAATATTTCCGCCCTTGTCCTGTAATCCGGCAATATTGGTCAACAAAATTAACTTTTCCGCATCCAGCTCTTCTGCAACCTTGCCGGCGACGAGATCAGCGTTAATATTATAGGAGACACCATTCTCATCGACGCCAATAGGCGCAATAACGGGAATCACATTGCTATTGGTCAACATTGTGATCACGCTTTTACGAATTTTCTCGACTTCACCGACATGACCGATATCGATAATCTCGGATTTACGCATCTCCGGCATCGAATCCTTGATTTCAAGCTTACGGGCTTTGATAAAGTTACCGTCTTTACCGGTCAAACCCAGGGCCGTTCCGCCATTCCGATTGATCAATGCAACAATGTCTTTGTTGACCAATCCGCCTAAAACCATTTCCACCACATCCATGGTCGCGCTATCGGTTACTCGCATACCGTCTACAAATCGGGTGGGTATACTCAGCTTGTCCAGCAGTTCACCAATTTGCGGGCCACCACCGTGAACAATGATAGGATTGATTCCCACCAGTTTCATCAAGACCACGTCCCGGGCAAAACTATTCTTGAGCTCTTCATTTTCCATGGCATTACCACCATATTTAATCACAATGGTTTTCCCGGAAAACCGTTGTATATAGGGTAAAGCCTTGCTGAGTACAGAGGCGACCTGAATGGCCGATTCTCGATCTAGGGTCATTTCCTTCTCTTTCCAACTTCGCATAGTTTCTCAAGCCCGCTCTAACATTTAACCAGAGCCGGTATTAAAAATTCAGTTCCAGAGTACTATCAATCTGGCTCAGCAGGTTCTTGAATAGCGCGATGATGCGTTGCAAAGCATCATCCGAATCAGCCTCAAACCGCAGCACCAGAACCGGACTCGTATTTGACGCCCGACACAGCCCCCAACCATCCGGGTAATCGACACGGACACCATCAATGGTCGATACACTGCCTTCGCCAAAGTGATTACTTTGACTAAGTTTCTCGACAATAGCAAATTTCTTGTCTTCCGCGACCGCAACGTTGATTTCCGGTGTACTCACATCCTCCGGGAAGGCATCGAATACCTCATGACAATCCCGTTCGTCCAGTCCCAGAATCTCCAGCAATCGGGCCGCACTATAAAGCCCGTCATCAAAACCGAACCAACGCTCTTTGAAGAAAATATGGCCGGACATTTCACCCGCTAACAACGCACCGGTTTCCGCCATTTTAGCTTTAATCAGAGAATGGCCCGTTTTCCACATAATCGGTCGCCCGCCATACTCGCCAACCAGATTGATCAAACGCCTGGAACACTTCACATCAAAAATAATGTCTGCGCCGGGGTTACGTGAGACAACATCTTTTGCAAAGAGCATGAGCAGGCGATCCGGCCAGATAATTTTTCCTTCATTGGTTACTACGCCGATGCGATCACCATCACCATCGAAAGCGATTCCCAGGTCTGCAGCTTCAGACTCTACCGCAGCGATTAGATCTGCAAGATTTTCCGGGCGACTGGGATCCGGATGATGATTCGGGAAATTACCATCCACTTCACAATGCAAAGGCACCACTTCACACCCGAGTTCCTCGAGCAGCATCGGCGCCAAATTCCCTGCCACACCGTTTCCGGCATCCACGACAACCCTCAACGGTGCTGCAACGGCGATATCATTCAATATGGTATCAACATACTCTCGCTGGACGTCCTGCTCACTTACCGTGCCAGAGCCCTGAACAAACTCCTGATGGGTAATTCGGGCGTACAAGCGCTGGATAGCGTCTTCAGCAAGTGTTTCGCCCCCTAACATGGTTTTTATCCCGTTATACTGGGGCGGATTATGACTACCGGTGATCATCACCCCCGATCCGCCAGACAGTGTGTGAGCCGCAAAATAAAGAACCGGTGTCGGAACCAGACCTACGCTGATCACGTTGCACCCGGTATCAGTAAGACCCGCGATAAGCGACTGTGCAAAATCAGGACTGGAGGCCCGACCATCGTAACCAACACAAACCTGATCCAGCCCCCGCTTGATTGCTTCACTACCGATTGCCCGGCCGATGTAGGTTATGACGTCAGAGGTCAGTGTCTCGCCAACAATACCCCGGATATCATAGGCTCGGAAAATTTCCGGTGCGATGGCAATTTGCTGGGTTTCCTGCAGATCAACACCATCCAGTTCAGAAAGGTCATCAAGATCAACCCCATCAAACAAAGCGCCATCGCTATCTTCTTCCAGAACGGTTTCCGAACTGGACATCCCCAGAACATCCTCATCATCGGCGATCAGATCGACTCCAATATCTCCAGTGGTTTCCGGGGTTGTTTTCTCCAAGGATGTTTTCGCCTCATCCGACTGGGCTGGCGCTGTGGATTGTGAGGGGGCATCGGCAGCCGGCGGGGAGGCTTTTTTGGTTTGACCACGGGTCAGCAATTCCAGTTTATTCGCAACAGAATAAATCAGGCCAAACTGAACCACCAGCCGCTTTTTATTGCTGCCTTCCAAATTTTGAGAAATGTGTGCTGTCATGGCGATCAAGTCTTTGCGCAATTTGCGTATAAAATCATTCCACAACAGAGAGAGCAGTAAAATGGAAACAACCGTCCCGATCACAAAACTCAAATAGAGCATGGTACGATCAATTATTTGCAGTTGCTCTTCCGGGCTATACTGCAGAACCCAGCCCGGAACAGAGGTATTCTTGTTGACGACGACTTCTGATAGCTGCCCCGATGTTAAAAAAGCAGACTCTTTATCACCGCGCCGTTGCAACAGGTGTACCCCACCTTTAACGTTTGCAACCAAATCCGAGAAGATTGAAGGATTGAATACCACCAGAAGCGTGCCGATGAGTTCACCGGACGAAAGGGCAACCGGGGAGGAAATCTGAAGCTTCCAGGTATTTTCCAGCAGAAAAGCCTCAGGGTGTGTATCTTCGCCCTTTTCCGTACGCCGCAACAGATCCAGATTGGCAAACCCCAATCGGGTACCATCCCCGGCTTTACGGGTTATCCCCCCTTTGGGAAACAGATAAACTTTCTCTGCAAACGGAATGATCTGGCTTAAATCCGAAGTGACCGCGATTTCATTCGCACCTTGAGCGGTAGAATTCTTGATCAGCTGAGTTTCCGAGGCTTCTTTAACTTGCGACCGGAGCAATTTGACATTTTGATTAATACTGTTGACCAAAAGATCGGTGGAGCGCTGATTGATCGTCGCCGCGCTAGCCTGCTCAGTAGGTTGAATAACCAGAAATTCGAGGAGCGATACGCATGCAGCAAAGCCCAACACGGCACTGACAATCATTTTAATCAGATAAGCGTTAACATTCGCATGTTTCGCATCTTCAGTTGTTGATTGAGGCGCTTTTCCCTTTTTGCCGGTTTTTCCTTTTTTGACATCCTTTGCATTGGCTGTTTCAGCCTGATCTTTTTTCCTGAGCATAATACCTGCGCTTTACTGTTGAGCCCTGGCCGTCACGGGTCCGGGCATGATCCTCGCCCCAGATGGCCAGACCACCTGAAGATTAATCTATCTGATCAAGTGTAGTGAAGAATCAGGCTGCTTACACAGAAAAGTGAAAAAGAGGGCGCTCCCCCTTTTTTGAAATCCCTTGTACCGTTCGGCAATCAGTGTCGTCCGGTTGAACCAAAGCCACCCTGCCCCCGATCCGTCGTTTCAAACTCCTTGACGATTTCAAGTTCCGTCTGAAGTACTGGGACAATGACCATTTGCGCGATGCGTTCACCGACTTTCAATTCAAATGCGGTATCACCTCGATTCCAGCAAGACACCATCAACTGTCCCTGATAATCGGAGTCAATCAAACCCACCAGATTCCCCAGCACGATCCCGTGTTTGTGGCCCAATCCAGAACGCGGTAATAACATGGCAGCATAGCCCGGATCGCCAATATAAATTGCCAGCCCGGTAGGTACCAGCAACGTCTCTCCCGGTGCCAGCTCCACATCCTGTTCGAGACATGCACGCAAATCCAAACCGGCAGAACCATCGGTAGCATATTCAGGAAGCGGGATTTCCTGCCCGATTCGACTATCGAGAATCTTAACTTGAAGTTGTTTCATAGTACCTCTAAATACTGTATCAATTAATGCCTGTCGGTCAGGCCAGGTTTTATTGTGACTAATGAACCGGCGACTTCCCGGTTATTTCAATACCGATTGACCGATAGCCCCCAAATGCCGCCCGTCAATATCCGCAATGAAATCGATCAAGTCTTGAGCCAATTGGGTTTTAGGGCGCTTGCCAAAATCATGTTGCCCGTCCTTCCAAAGCACACTGACCCGATTACTGTCACTATTGAAGCCAATACTTAAATCGGAAACGTCGTTGGCAACAATCATGTCGAGGTTTTTACGGGCAAGCTTCCCTTTCGCATAGTTCAGGACATCATTCGTTTCTGCGGCAAAGCCAACAGTAAACGGTTTCTCCGGTAAGGCGGCAACAGCGGCAACAATATCCGGATTACGGGTCAATCGTACGATCATTTCGTCATTGTTCTTTTTGATTTTCTGATCCGCGACGGATTCAGGTCGATAATCAGCAACAGCCGCTGTCGCGATAAAGATATCACATTGTTTTTGTACCGCAGACATCACGGCATCATACATTTGTTGCGCAGAGCTAACACCAACCCGGCTAACACCTGCCGGACAAGCCAAGTGCACAGGACCGGAGATCAAGGTCACTTTAGCGCCCGCCGCAGCAGCGGCTTCAGCTAATGCATAACCCATTTTTCCGGAACTGTGGTTGCTGATGAAACGAACCGGGTCGAGAGCTTCCCGAGTCGGCCCCGCCGTTAACACAACATGTTTACCGATAAGCTTCGTACCCACTGGCTCTGCACTCTGCTTCGGGGTCAATTGTCCTGAGCATAGCTTGACAGTTTTATCCGTGATGACTTCCGGTTCCAACATACGGCCAGGACCTGTATCACCACATGCTTGCGCGCCCTCATCTGGCCCCCAGACCAATGCGGTCCCAAGCTCCGCAATCAGCCCGATATTTCGTTGTGTCGCTGCGTGCTTCCACATCGCCTGGTTCATCGCAGGCACGAGTACCACCTGAGCCGAAGTCGCAAGACAGAGTGTTGTGAGTAAATCATCGGCCAATCCGTGACTGTATCGAGCGATGAAGTTTGCCGTAGCGGGCGCAATCAAGACCAGGTCAGCCCATTTGGCCAACTCAATATGACCCATACCGGCCTCAGCTTCCGCATCAAGCAAACTGGAGCGAACAGGCCTGCCCGATAACGCCTGGAATGTCATAGGCTGAATAAATGCCAGGGCACCCTCCGTCATTACAACCTGAACCTGCGCCCCCAGCTTAACCAAATTGCGCACCAGCTCTGCAGATTTATAGGCTGCAATTCCGCCAGTCACACCAACAACAATTTTTTTCCCTTGCATGGTCGTTTTCTCTATGAATCGACGAATAATGGTCCACAGCTCTGACTCTCTAAGGGTATAAAGCACCGGCACAGAAAGCGATCCGTGAATATCCCGCTAAGATAGCATCCAAGCCGATAAATTTCAGCCCGGACGAATCGTAAAACCCTTCACCTCAATTATCACTCGAATCCACAAAGCAATTAATTCGAACCAAATAATTGACGTGGTGCGTACGATTTTTAAAATAGAGGCCGAACATGGACGAAGATACTAGATTAAGGATAGGGAATGTCGATTCGAAATTGGCCGGAACAACAGCGTCCGCGAGAAAAACTATTGCAACAAGGCCCAAATAGCCTGTCTGATAGCGAATTGCTTGCGATTTTTCTAAGAACCGGAGTCAGCGGGAAATCCGCAGTACAAGTCGCTCAGGAACTCATCAACCAGTTCGGTAGCCTCGGAAATCTATTAACTGCCTCCCAAACCGAATTTTGTCGTGGCCATGGTCTCGGCACAGCGAAATTCGCTCAACTACAGGCCGTACTTGAAATGTCACGGCGCTATTTGCTGGAGGAAGTCCGTCAACCCGACGCCCTGACCTCTCCCGATAAAGTCCGAAAATTTCTGATCCAGCATTTTCGGGCACTGCGAGTTGAGGTATTCGGTTGTCTGTATCTCAATACCCAGAATCAAATTATCGAATTCGAAGAACTGTTTTCCGGTACCCTGGATTCTGCAGCGGTCTATCCCAGAGAAGTGGCTGTCCGCGCACTGGAAGCATCTGCCAAATCGGTCATACTGGTACACAATCATCCCTCCGGCAATCCGGAACCCAGCCGTGCCGATATTGAAATTACCGAGCGGTTAAAGTCTGCACTCGCTTTGCTGGAAATTCGTGTACTCGATCACATTATTATTGCCCAAACCCAAATGGTTTCTCTTGCAGAACGAGGATATTGCTAAATCCAGTTCGATTTCAGGGAGAATCGCTAAAAAAATGCACATTTTTTTGCTATTCCAAGGTCTTTCTGGTATAAAGTTGCGCTCTTTGTTTAGGGGCCCCCGACGCTGCGGTCAAAATTCCGAGGCGACAGAAGCGGTTCACTATAGAACCCCGGGCCAGAATTAATACGTAATGAATTAGCCAACGCAACGGTTGGAGGCGAGGTTAAAAATGTCTAAAGTTTGTCAGGTTACTGGAAAAAAACCAGTAACTGGAAATAACGTTTCTCACGCAAACAACAAAACCAAGCGTCGCTTTCTTCCCAACCTGCAAACACACCGTTTTTGGGTTGAAGGTGAAAAACGCTTTGTAAAACTGCGTGTATCTACCAAAGGTATGCGTATCATTGATAAGAAGGGGATCGAGCAGGTACTGTCCGATCTTCGTAGCCGTGGCGAGAAAGTGTAAGGAGATAAGAGATGAGAGATAAAATCAGATTAGTATCTTCTGCGGGTACAGGTCACTTCTACACGACGACCAAAAACAAGCGTACCATGCCAGAAAAAATGGAAATCAAAAAGTTTGATCCGGTTGTTCGCAAGCACGTGATCTACAAAGAAGCCAAAATCAAGTAAACCTTCTTTCGGCTTCCAACCGAAAAACCCGGCTTGCCGGGTTTTTTGTTGCCTCAACTTAACAACAATCCTCGGGTATTAGCACATCCATCGCAATGGGCAGATGATCCGAAACCGGAAACGCAACAACCCCCGCCCGACGCACCTGCAGCGAAGAACTAACCATAATATGATCTAGCGCCTTCTCAGGACGCCAGCTGGGAAAAGTATTTACAGTACCCGGTAAAGGCACCAGATCTGCATGTCGTAACGGTGTGCCCTCAAGCAGTTTTTCCGCATGGTTATTCATATCCCCCATTAGCACCACATGCTGATAGTGTGAAATCAGGTCCGCAATGTAACCTAACTGTGTTTGCTGTGCCTTCTCCCCGAGCGACAAGTGCATCACAACCAGCACCAATGGATTTTCCGGATTCCCATATTTGACCAGAATCGCCCCTCGCCCCGGAATCAATCCCGGCAGACGGTGCTCTTCGATCTCCAACGGCTTGAATCGGCTGAGCAAACCATTGCTGTGTTGGGCAATTCGCCCAAGATTTCGATTAAGCTGCTGATGCCAGTATGGAAAACCACCCGACTCTGCAAGATACTTGACCTGATTCACAAACCCACTGCGCAAACTGCCACCATCCACCTCTTGCAATGCGACCACGTCGAATTGCCGTAGTAGAATTGCGATTTTATCGAGGTTTTCGATCCGGCGGGAGTGAGGCAACACGTGCTGCCAACTTCGGGTTACATAGTGGCGATACGCAGAGGTCGATATTCCAACCTGAATATTGAAGGTCAGCAAGCGAATATGATTGTGACTGGATAACTCCGATTCCCGGTCATGATAAAGCGGAAACCCCGCTAACGGAGCTTCCCGACCGGCTGACCCTGCTAGCGTTTCCGCCACTTGGCTCAACTTCTGCTTCAATTTCTCATACATCTCAAAAAACTCAAAAGCCTCACGCAACCAAGCGGCGAGTCATGGGGTCTTACTTGACAGCCATTGCAGCGCGCTCTTTCTCGATCAAAAACTCGGCCACTTTAATCATGTTCTGGTGGCTGCCCGCTTTGGTCGCAGCAATGCGATATTTACCGTTAACGATTAACGCCGGCACCCCTGTTGCCCGGTAGCTTTTACCTCGAGATTCAGCCTGATCCAGTTTCGACTTTTTCACACTGAAGGAATTAAACGCCTTGCGGAAGTCTTCTTCCTTAACACCATTGCGTACAAAAAAGCTGGCAAGTTGGTCTTCGGTGTTTAATTTTAGCCGTTCACGGTGCAAGGCATCAAAAAACTTGTCATGCAGTTTCCCTTGCACACCTAGCGCTTCTGCCGCATAAAAAGCCTGAGCATGAATTTTCCAGGATTTACCAAATATTGCGGGAGAAAACCAGAAATCAACATCATCCGGCAGCTTTTTCTCCCAGGCGGTAATCAACGGGTTCAGCTTGTCACAGTGAGGACAGCCATACCAAAACAATTCCACAACCTCTATTTTACTACTGTCCCGGGTTCGCACCGGGTAGGGCAACACATCATAGTGCTGACCAGCTACCCATTGTTCTTCCGCCGCATTTGCCAGGGACACAGGCAGAAACAAAATTACAGCCCAAAGCCAAACCACTTTTTTTAACACAACACACCTCCTGTTTAGACCAGTGTAGTCCAGGTACTTTTAACTTGTTCTCAAAAATAAAGCGCCTGTTGTATCACGATTCACGCATCCCCAGAATTACGATTTAGTAATAGATCAGGCACGCTGGCAAAAAAAAAGCGGCTTTCGCCGCTTTTTCGAATCAACCGGTGGCTTAACGCAAACCGGAAATATAACTCGCTACCGCTTTAATTTCTGCATCGGTCAGCTTCGCTGCGATATCCCGCATGATACGCGCATCACCATCGTTGGTACGCTCACCAGAGCGGAACTTAGCCAACTGGGCTTCGATGTATGCCGCATGTTGTCCTGCCAATTTCGGGAATCCAGCCAATGCAATGCCCGCACCCGTTGGAGCATGACATGCTGTACATGCCGCAACAGATGTAGCCATGTTACCGGCCCGATAAATCGCCTGTCCCTTTTTAACCAGCTCCGGATCTGCGGCAGCACCAGAGGTCGCCTTACCGGCGTAAAATGCAGCAATATTTTCAAAGTCCTGCTCAGTCAGATTATCAAGCAAACCGGTCATTTCAACAACGCCTCGGGCACCTGATTTAATATCACGCAGTTGTTTGATCAAGTACTTTTCACCCTGTCCCGCCAGTTTCGGAAAGTTGGCAACTGCACTATTTCCATCTGCACCGTGACAGCCTGCACACACCGCTACTTTTTCAGCACCCGCCGCAGCATCCCCCGCCGCCTGGGCAAAACTTACAAGGCCAAACAAAAACACCAGGCCGGATAACAGTCTTTTCATTTCAGTCTTCTCGCTCTCAAATTAACAAAGCTTTTGTATGACAGGTGCCTTCCAGCATGAAAGGCACATCTTGCACAATTCACTCCGGAACCCTGAAAAAGCCATTCCGGTCTGATTTTTCATTCGAGCCTCGATTCCCCGGCCAGGATAACCTATAGCCGATCCCAGTCTTGTTGATGTGTTTTAACATACTTAGCATTTTTAACTTGCTTAGCATTTTATACTCGCGACCTTGCTTTTGAACGATGCACTCAATCAATGATTGGTTGCCAAAGCACGCCGTAAACACACATAAAAGTTACGGGGAATTAAACGGTCTGGTATTATACACAATTAAATTCAAACTTAAATCGCGAAGCATGTTGTTTTCCTATGTCTGACACTCGTCCCAAAAAGTCATTAAGTCTTCATTCGGCAAGTTTCCTCAGTAGTGGTAGCAAACTGAGTAACTGTCCTCCTGATATCGGCGCAGAGGTTGCTTTTGCTGGTCGCTCCAATGCGGGCAAGTCAAGCGCCATCAACACATTGACGCAGCAGAAAAAACTTGCCAGAACCAGTAAAACCCCGGGACGTACCCAGCTGATCAACTTTTTTGGCTTAAACAAGCCAGACAGCAAACTGGTCGATTTACCGGGCTACGGTTATGCCAAAGTTGCGACCCAGGTTAAAGAAGACTGGCAGCGGCATCTGGACGACTACCTGAGAAACCGTCAGGCGCTTCAGGGTCTGGTTCTGGTCATGGATATTCGCACACCACTAACGGAGTTTGACCAAATGATGTTGAATTGGTGTGACCTATCTTCTTTGCCCGTATTGGTTCTGCTCACCAAAGCCGATAAGTTTAAATACGGTGCGGCCAAGAATATTCAACTCAAAGTCAAAAAAGAACTCAGTGATATCAAATGCGTGAAAGACATCGTTTTGTTTTCATCATTGAAACGAACAGGCGTTCCGGAAGCCAGTAAACAAATCATTGAATGGCTGAGCGTTGTCGATTCTGACCTGCCTGAGAATGACGACCTTAATGACAACGCCCCTCAGACAGCTTCCTGAACACACTCCGTGTAACTGCGGGTGACGCCCCTCCAGACGAAACCATTGCGATACTTAATGCATCACAATGGTGAATCTGCATCTGAAAACGGCAAAGGCTTGAACTTTTCTCGAATCTCTTTGACGGAATCGATATAGTCTTGGGTCAAGTAAGGTAACTGTAGTGTTACAACCTGATAAATCCCGTGCTTTAGCATCTCTTTGGTAATTGCGTTGTTTTCCTCGCCTGCATGGGCTGTTTTCAAAAATGCCATCCAGTTGGTGATAACCAACCAGACATTGAGCGCCATAGAGTCAAGATGCTGATCCTCAAAATCAGCCAGAACCCCGCCATTTTCCAACCCGCTTAAAATCAACTTGATATTATGAAGTGATTTTATCGTGAACTTGCGATAGTCCCGACGTAAACGAGGATCACACTCCAGCAGATACTCAAGATCCCGGTGAAAAAAGCGATACGCCCACAACCCTTCAAAGACCGACTCCAGATAAAAGAATTCATCCGCAACGGTAAGACCACGATCCTCCGGTATTTTCAGGTAATTCGTCACCAAATCCTGATATTTGAGAAAGATTTCGTAAACAATGTCGGTTTTATTGCGAAAATGATAATACAGATTTCCAGGTGAAATATTCAGGTGTGCGGCAATGTGGTTAGTGGTTACATTGCGTTCTCCCTGCGCGTTAAAAAGCTCTAAACTCGCCAGTATGATTCGATCTCTTGTCTTCATGCCTCTATTTTTCTGGTATCCGCTAGTTATCTAAGTAATGACTTTTCGATCTCACCCAAGGGGGAGACCGGCATTATAGAAGCAAACCGATGAATTGGTATGCTTCCCTGCCCCCTTTTTCTGTATTTTCGAGAACAGTCTATCATCTTTAGAGCAAAAACTCTTGACATCTAGAGCATATACTCTAAAAATAGAAAATAAAACAAGGGCACCACTTTTACCAGCCCGCCTCAGATACAGGAGTTCGATTATGGTCGCCAGCGTCGTTCAGCTAACTGACAGCAAGAAACACATCCAACAAATCAACCGCGTCTTTGCCAGCCAGAAAGCGGCTTTCCGTAGCAATCCAATGCCTACCTGTGAAGAGCGGAAAGATAACCTGAAGCGCCTTAAAAAGGCCTTATTGCGCAATCAGAGCCGGCTGATCGAAGCTATAAATCAGGATTTCAGTTGTCGGGCTGAAGATGAAACGATGCTGGCAGAAATAATGCCGTCCATCGAAGGTATCAACTACACACTGAAGAACGTTGCGAAGTGGATGAAGCCTTCAAAACGTCATGTCGGCTTGCTATTCCAACCGGCTAAAAATACGGTTTACTACCAGCCACTGGGCGTGGTAGGCGTTATCGTACCCTGGAACTACCCACTTTACCTGGCTGTTGGCCCTCTGGTCGCCGCGCTGGCAGCAGGCAACCGGGTCATGATCAAAATGTCCGAGTACACGCCACATACTTCTACTCTGTTTGCCAATATTATTGCGGAATGCTTCCCGGAAAATATGGTCAGCGTAATCAATGGTGATGCTGATGTGGCTGTTGAATTCTCCAGAGTTAAGTTCGACCACATGCTCTTCACCGGTTCTACGGCAGTAGGACGCCATGTAATGCGTGCCGCAGCGGAAAACCTTACGCCAGTCACTCTAGAGCTGGGTGGTAAATCGCCTGCAGTTATCGCCTCCACTGTGCCAATGGACGATGCCGCAGAACGACTGGTATTCGGCAAGGCTTTCAACGCCGGTCAAACCTGTGTTGCACCGGACTACGTACTTTGTCCTAAGGATCGCGTCGAGCAGTTTGTTGAGTCGTTCCAACGCAAGTTTGGCGAAATGTTCAGCACCCTGAAACACAACAACGATTTCACGAGTATCGTTGATGAGCGTCAACATGCTCGCCTGCAAAAATACATTGACGATGCACAGAAAAAAGGTGCCACAGTCATTGCGGTTAATCCTGCAAACGAAGACATGCAATCCGACACTCGCAAAATGCCGATTCACCTGATCATCAATCCTACGGATAACATGCTGGTGATGCAGGAAGAAATTTTTGGCCCGATCCTGCCGGTAATCGCTTACGAGCAATTGGACGATGCCATTGATTATATCAACGATCGCCCTCGCCCTCTGGCGATGTATTACTTCGGCTATGACAAAAAGGCACAACAGTACTTACTGGATCACACCCACTCCGGTGGCGCATGTATCAATGACACCCTGGTTCACGTTGCCCAGGATGACCTCCCGTTCGGCGGTGTAGGAGACTCCGGTATGGGTCACTACCATGGTCATGAAGGCTTCCTGACGTTTACCAACCACCGTGGTGTCTACAGCAAGCAAAAATTCAATACCGGCAAGCTGATTTTCCCGCCTTACGGGACCGCAATACACAAACTCATCTACTCCGTTTTTGTGCGCTAATCTGCCCGCCAGCCCGAGTTGAACACATTCTGTTCAGCCCGGGCTTTCGCTTACACCAGCCCTCTTGCTCTGTACTGTCTCCCAGATCACTTCCAGATCAAAGATTTGATAAAACATATGTGGAATCGTCGCAGTTCTGCGATTACCAATTGAGCCACCGCGCTTTTTTCGATACCATTTCGCCGCATATCCCAGCTCATCAAGGATTCTTGATATGAAACGAGTCGTTTACCCTGGAACTTTCGATCCAATAACCAAAGGCCATACCGATCTGGTCGAACGTGCGAGCCGTCTTTTTGATCATATTATCGTCGCGGTAGCCGCCAGCCCTAAAAAACGCCCGTTGTTTGAATTGGAAAAACGTGTCGAACTGGCCCAAAAGTCACTGCAGCACCTCCCCAATGTCGAAGTTGTTGGCTTTGACAACTTACTGGCGGAGTTCGTCCAGCAAAATAACATTAATGTTATTCTTCGTGGCTTGAGAGCGGTATCTGATTTCGAATATGAATTCCAACTCGCAGATATGAACCGGAAACTTGCCCCCGGTGTAGAGAGCATTTTTTTAACACCGGCGAATAACCTATCCTTTATTTCCTCAACCTTGATTCGGGAAATCGCCTTGCTGGGTGGAGATATTACCGAGTTTGTACCCGATATTGTTGCCCAGGCGTTATCGGAGTTGAATAACGAGAACCCGGGCTAAGCGACCTAGATCCAATAAAACGTAGATCCAACAAAGCATAGAGCCAAAAAAACGCAGATCACGAAACATTAAACCGACACGATCAATAGAAGTACAATTTATTTCTGTTGTACGATTAATTCAGCTGCACTTACGATTAAAATGCAGCATTACGATTAAATCAGTAATTTCAGCGCTCCGCGCCTGAAAGCACACCCGATTGGGCAGTATTGAGAGGTAAAACCCCATGGCACTGATGATTACAGACGACTGCATTAACTGCGATGTTTGTGAACCGGAATGTCCGAATGAAGCGATTTCTCCAGGAGAGGAGATTTACGAAATTGATCCGGGAAAGTGCACCGAATGTGTTGGTCACTATGATGAACCACAGTGCCAACAGGTTTGCCCTGTCGATTGCATTCCACTCGACCCGGAGCATAATGAAACCAACGAACAGCTAATGGAAAAATACCATAAGCTCACGGGTCTCTAATCCAGACATAACCTCTGAAGGGCGCAGATAAAATGCAACGATGTTCACTGAACCGCCTAGTTTTGTTTACGCTCTTCTCCAGTTTGCTACTATTTGGCTGTGCCAACACCCCGTCCACGCCCAAAAATGGCGCTGTCGCAACCACGCATCCACTGGCCACACAAGCGGCATTTCGGGCACTGGACAGAGGTGGGAATGCATTTGATGCGGCGGTCGCGGCAGCCGCAACACTCGCCGTTGTAGAACCATACAGTGCCAGCCTCGGGGGTGGCAGTCTGTGGCTGATACAGAGCAAAGACGATGCTCCAGTTCTGCTTGATGCATTACCGACCGCACCGCGCTCTAGTTTCGACCAGGTCTCGACCGAGGGAGCCTTGTCAGCAGCCATTCCCGGGCATGTCACGGCATTAACAACGGTAAATCGCGAGTTCGGCATTATGCCAATCGCGGCAACGTTGCGTGACGCCATTCAAATCGCGGAAAATGGCTTTCGCATAAACCGCCAATACATAAATATTGCCCAAAGTCAGCGCCAGAAGCTTGAGCGTTACGGCAATAACCACCCACTATTCGCACAATCGACGCTCCAGCCAGGGAACCTGATAAAGCAACCTCAACTGGCAGATACGTTGAGAGCCATCGGCTCCGGTGGCGCAAACACGTTTTATGTCGGGCCAATCGCAACACAGCTGCTCGCCGACGTTCAGACTGCCGGTGGAAAATGGGCTACCGATGACCTGACACAATACCGGGCGATGCATCGTACGCCTATTCGGTTTACCTATCGTAATGCCGTCATCCATACAGCCCCGCCTCCATCCGTTACTGGCGTCGCATTACAGCGAATGCTCGGTATCGTTGCACGGGTGGAGGAAAGCGAGCATAACCTATTACAACAAACCGTCCTCAACCTGGAATCAATGAAGCTTGCATTTGAGGATCTGGAAACTTATATCGGAGATCCGGAGATTAACACAGTCTCTGCCGAACGCCTGAGCGCACCATCCTACCTGAGCTATCTGGCAGACCTTACGGCCACACGCGTCAATACTGCAAATATTGATGATTTGCCAACCGGTGACGTCACAAAACCCGGCACACAGGACGTTTTGTCGGAACACAGTTCTCACATTAGCATCATTGACGGCGATGGCAACCGGGTGTCTGTCGCGATCAGCTTGAACGCACCTTTTGGATCGGGCCTGGTATCCAGGCAAACCGGCATAGTACTCAATAACCACCTTGAACGCTTTACAGATAAACAGGGGAAAACCGCACCAAGACCCGCTCCCCAACAACGACCAACGACCTATCTGGCGCCCACTTTTGTTGAAACTGCAGATCGCGCTTTGGCAATGAGTACAAGTGGCGGTAAAAAAACAGCCACCACATTATTGCTTGGCACTCAGAATCAACTCAATAACCACGCCTTTCCAGACTGGTTGGCGGAGCAACGGTACCACAGGGATGAGCGCACAGTCATTCAGTTCGAGCGCCACGCTTTTTCCAGAGCATTATTACAACAACTAAAAGGACAACACTACCAACTCGAGGAACTCAGCTACGACTTCGGGAACCTTCAAGCTGTGACCTGGAACAAGCGCGATGACACCCTTGAAGCAGGCTCTGACCCTCGGGGTTCAGGACAGGCGTTCGTCAGACATTGATACGATTACTGGCGCTGATCGGTATCAGACTCGCCCTCCTCCGCTTCAGGATGGGACGCCTTTGCCAACTTGAAATCCCCCATAATCTGCTCTTTCGGGATGTCCACATCCCCCCCCATCAAAATGGAGATCCAGCGAGTTTCCGGATTATTTTCCAGCGCCATTTTCAGCATTATCGTTAACGGGATCGACAGTAACATACCGACGGGGCCCAACACCCAGCCCCAAAAAACCAATGACAAAAATACCACCAATGTTGAAAGACCCAGCCCTTTCCCCATAAATCGTGGTTCAACAATATTACCCATAACAGTATTTACCACCACGTAGCCCACCGCAGTGAGTAGCGCGTGCAGAGGATCCAGCTGAACTAAAGCAAGCAATACTGCCGGTACAGCAGCGATAATTGACCCGATATTGGGGACAAAATTGAACAGGAAGGCAACCAATGCCCAAAGGAGCGGATAATCAACCCCCAAAATCATTAACCAAATATAAATCAGGGTTCCGGTAATCAGGCTAATGACGGTTTTCAAGCTCATGTATCGCTTTACGTCATTCAAAAAAGTATCGATATGGGCAACGGTTTTTCCTTCACCAAAAGCATAATGAAGTTTATTCGGCAAGCTGACACCTTCAAACAACATGAAGATTACCGTTAGAATGATAAGGAAGACATTGGAAAGTACACCCCCGAGCCCCCCCAATGCGTTAGCAGCCAGTTTCAGCGCCATGGAGGGGTCAAAGTACTGCCGGAAAACATCTTGCGGTACATCTATACCATATTCCGCCAGAAACGTGACGAATTTGGTCGTGAGTTGCTGCACCCGTTGTTGATAACGCGGAAGGTCACCGGTAAATTCGGCGACTGAGGAGCCGACAATCGAGACAAATATAAATTGAATGCCGGTAATCCCGACCACAACCAGCATCAACGACAGCCAACTGGGCACACCTCTATTTTTAAGGATCAAAAATGGAGGTGCACAAATGATGGCGAAAAAGCCAGACAACAGAAACATAACAAGTATCGATTCGGCGGCTTTTATACCAGCGACTACGATTACAAATGCGGCAAGCACCAGAATGTATCTTGATCCAGCCGAAAACCCCGAATTATCCACTCGATTAATACTCCACTGTCCTTAATAAAGTTTTATTTGGCAGCTAACTTCTCCAGTAGCGCGGACTGAACGCTGAAGCGCTCTTCTCCTTCACCGGGTTGAAGCTGAGTATAGCTACCATCCGGGTTCATCGCCCAACTCATGCAATTATCCTGCATATACCACTCGAGCTCTTCGGCAACCCGATTCGCCAGTTTTTTATTTTCAACCGGGAAACAGGTCTCAACCCGGTTGACCAAATTGCGGGTCATCCAGTCAGCACTGGCACAATAGACTTCGCGCTGGTCGTTATTGTTGAACAAAAAAACGCGGGTATGTTCAAGAAAGCGCCCAATGATGGAGCGCACTCGAATGTTTTCCGTCAGTCCGGGAATACCGGGTCGCAAGCAACAAATTCCCCGAATCACCAAATCGACCTTAACACCCGCTTGCGAGGCTTTGATGAGCGCTTTCATTACTTTCGGTTCGGTTAACGCATTCACTTTAATTAAAATATAGCCCGAGTTGCCGTTCTGCACATGGGTGATTTCCCGGTCTACCAGTTCCAGCATTTTATCATGCAAGGTGAACGGAGCATGGAACAGCTTTTTAATTTTGAGCGCCTTACCCATTCCTGTTAATTGCTGGAAGATTCTGTGCACATCATTGGTTATAGCATCGTCACAGGTCAGGAAGCTGTAGTCCGAATAGAGGCGCGCATTACCAGCATGGTAGTTCCCCGTTCCCAAATGAACGTATCGACGCAAGCCAGACTCTTCACGGCGAACCACCATGATCATTTTCGCATGGGTCTTAAAGCCAACCACACCGTAGACCACAACAACACCGGCCTCCTGCAATCTGCTGGCCAGCTCCAGATTCTCTTCCTCATCAAAGCGGGCGCGTAACTCAATGACAGCAGTCACCTCTTTGCCGCGACGGGCCGCATCCACCAACGCCGCCACAATCTCCGAGTCCGCTCCAGTTCGGTACAGCGTCTGCTTGATTGCAATGACGTTAGGATCTTTAGCCGCCTGCCGTAACAAATCGATTACGGGCGTAAACGACTCATACGGGTGCAAAAGCAAGCAGTCTTTTTCCTTGATTGCATCCAGTATTTTTTCTTTACTTTTGAGTGCCTTGGGAAGCCCTGGCGTAAATGCCGGATACTCGAGATCAGAGCGGTTTACCAAGCGCCCGAGAGCCATGAGTCGGGTCAAATTCACTGGCCCATCAACCCGGTACAACTCGGAATCGGTCAAATTAAACTCTCTCAGAAGAAAACTAACCAGCTCCTGGGGGCAGTTATCGACAACCTCCAATCGCACCGCATCACCAAAGCGGCGACTGAGCAATTCCCCACGAAGGGTTGAAGCCAAATCGACCATATCATCGTCTTCAAGCTCAAGGTCCGCGTTACGGGTAAGTCTGAACTGGTAACAGCCTTTGACCTGCATGCCCGGGAAGAGCTCTTCAACATGGGCATGAATCATGGAGGACAGGAATACAATGTTATCCCCCCCTTCACAGACATCATCTGGAAAACGGACCAAACGAGGCAAAGATCGGGGTGCAGGTACAATTGCCATACCGGTTTCACGCCCGAACGCATCCTTGCCCTCCAGAGAGACGATGAAGTTTAAACTCTTATTCACCAACCTGGGAAACGGATGTGAGGGATCCAGGCCAATGGGATTGATGACCGGAACAATCTCTTCTTCGAAGTATTTTGCCACCCACTCCGACTGCTTTTCAGTCCAATCCATACGGCGCACAAAGCGGATATTGTTTTTCTCCAGCTCCGGAATCAATACCTCGTTGAGAATCTTGTACTGCTCTTCAACAAACTGATGAACAATGCGATCCACTTCCTGCAAAACTTCACTCGGAGAAAGCCCGTCAGGTCCGATCGACTCACGCCCGTACTTTATTTGCTGGCGTAATCCAGCCACTCGAATTTCAAAGAATTCATCCATGTTGCTGCTGAATATGCAGCAAAACAACATACGATTTAAAACCGGGTGTGTCTCATCAAGTGCCTGACGAAGTACCCGGTAGTTGAACTGCAGATGACTCAGCTCCCGATTCAAATAATTAGCATGGGCGTTAATATCGAGATTCTCTTGGGGTGTTTCCACGACGAGATCATTCATAGTAAATCAGGCATTCCAAATAGATTATTGAATAGGTCAAAAAACAGGGTCAATAAAATGTACAGCCAATCCGGTCAGCGCAGTACCAACCCATATTCTGACACTGCAGACTAACTCAACCGTGTTTCAGTAATTTTGCGGCATCTTTGGCGAAGTACGTTAAAATCCCGTCCGCTCCCGCTCTTTTCATACACAGTAGCGATTCCATCATTACGGAATCACGATCTAACCAGCCATTCTGAGCCGCAGCCACGTGCATGGCATACTCTCCGCTCACTTGATACACAAATGTTGGCACCTGAAGTTCGGACTTAACCCGACGAACAATGTCCAGGTAAGGCATGCCGGGCTTGACCATCACCATATCAGCCCCTTCGGCCAGATCCAGCGTAACTTCATGAATGGCCTCATCAGTATTCCCCGGATCCATCTGGTAGGTAAACTTATTACCTTTACCCAAGTTACCGGAAGACCCCACTGCATCCCGAAACGGCCCATAATAGCTGGATGCATATTTCGCTGAATAGGCCAAAATCCGGGTATAAATCAACTCACGCGCCTCCAAAGCCGAGCGAATTGCCCCAACCCGTCCATCCATCATATCCGAGGGCGCAACAATATCCGCCCCGGCTTCTGCATGAGATACCGCCTGCTTGACCAAGGCATCAATTGTTTCATCATTCAAAACATAACCGGATTCATCAATAATCCCGTCTTGTCCGTGAGTGGTAAACGGATCCAGCGCCACATCGGTAATGACACCCAACTCCGGGAAATTCTTTTTCAACGCCCTTACGGCACGCTGCGCAATGCCTTCAGGATTCCAGGCTTCTGCCGCATCGAGACTTTTCGCTTCCTGGGGTGTAACCGGGAACAGGGCGACAGCGGGTATACCAAGCTGAACCAACTCTTCGGCTTCACGGAGCAGCAAATCAATACTCTTTCGCGCAACCCCCGGCATGGAAGGAACAGCTTCAGAGCGGTTCTCCCCCCCTAACACAAATACGGGGTAAATCAGGTCATCAACACTCAGACGGCTTTCTCGCATCAAACGTCTGGAGAAATCATCTTTACGCATTCTACGCATACGTGTTGCGGGATATCTTTGTGAAAAGGGAGAAAAAGGCACACTATACTCCTGTATAACCAGTCGATAATTGACGCTATGGTGCCCTTAACTGTGAACAACGTCAATTCCGCCAGACAAGACTATTGCTTTGAACTTTGTCACCTGCTGTCAGTCTTATTCAGCAAATAAGGCTCCGGAACAAGCTTTAAAACGGGGCCTCTGATGACACGAAATTAGTCATTTTCCGCTAACGCCAGATTGGAAACCACTATGGATAAACGCAAAAAAATCATACTGCTCCTGATTGTCAGCCTCGTTGCCTGCTTCTGGATATTTGATCTTGGACAGTATTTGAGCTTGAGCTATCTCACTGAACAAAAAGATGCTATTACCGCCTATCAGCAAGATAACCCCTGGCAAACGGCCATCATATTTGTGCTCATCTACATCGCTGTCACGGGGCTGTCTTTACCAGGCGCAGCTGTCATGACACTGGCTGGAGGCGCAATATTTGGTTTACTCCAGGGGGCCATACTGGTCTCGTTTGCCAGCACAATCGGCGCCACACTCGCTTTCCTCGCTTCCCGCATTCTTTTCCAGAACGCGGTGCAGACACGCTTCGGAGATTCGCTCAAAACAATTAACAAAGGCGTTGAAGCCGAAGGTGCCTTTTATTTATTCGGCCTTCGTTTAGTACCATTATTTCCATTTTTCGTGATTAATCTGGTCATGGGTCTCACTCCCATAAGAGCCGCCACCTTTTTTATTGTGTCTCAAATCGGGATGTTACCGGGCACTATTGTCTATGTGAATGCCGGAACTCAACTTGCTCAAATCGATTCACTTTCAGGTATTCTCTCGCCAGGGCTTATATTTTCATTTGTACTACTCGGACTCTTCCCGATCGTGGCAAAACGCATTATGGATATCCTGAAATCGCGCAAAGCACTGGCTGCATTCAATAAACCCACGTCATTCGATAACAATCTGGTGGTGATCGGCGCAGGTGCCGCAGGACTGGTCACGTCTTATATTGCAGCCGCAACCAAAGCAAAAGTTACGCTGATCGAAAAACATAAAATGGGTGGTGATTGTTTAAATACCGGCTGCGTTCCCAGTAAAGCCCTGTTACGCTCGGCAAAAATGGCACAATACGCCCGCCGTGCAGATGAGTTCGGGTTAAAAATGGAACAACCGAAAGTTGATTTCCCGGCCGTCATGGCACGCGTACACAATGTTATACGTGCTATCGAGCCCCATGACTCGATAGAACGATACACACAATTAGGGGTTCACTGTATCGAGGGGGAAGCAACAATTATCGACCCTTATCGTGTCCAGGTAAATGGTCAAATCATTACGACACGTAATATCGTGATTGCCACAGGTGCACGCCCCTTTGTGCCACCGATCCCCGGAATTGAACAGGTCAAATACTACACTTCGGACACCATCTGGGATATCAAGGATGCGCCCAAACGACTGTTGATTCTGGGCGGTGGCCCTATTGGCTGTGAGCTGACTCAAGCCTTCAGCCGTTTGGGTGTCGCAGTGACGCAGGTCGATAAATCCACCCGACTCATGCCTCGCGAAGACGAGGATGCATCCACACTGGTCGAACAACAATTCCAAAAAGAAGGTGTAACGCTTAAGTTAGGTTATAACGCCAAAGCCTTTACCGCAGAGAATGGACAATATACGCTGATTTGTGAAAAAGACGGTCGTGAAGAAACCATTGCCTTTGACACCTTACTGCTCGCCGTTGGCAGAAAGGCAAACACGCAGGGCTTTGGACTGGAGAATCTGAACATTGCAACCAATGAGAATGGCACGATTCGGGTGAATGACTTTTTACAAACATCACTACCCAACGTGTATGCCTGTGGTGACGTGGCGGGCCCATATCAGTTTACTCACACTGCAGCCCACCAAGCCTGGTATGCCTCGGTAAACAGTCTCTTTGGCAGTTTCAAGAAATTTAAAGTGGACTACCGCGTTATTCCATGGACCACATTTACCGACCCGGAAGTGGCTCGTGTGGGCTTGAGTGAAACGGAAGCAAAAGCACAAAACATTGCGTATGAGGTTACTCGATACGGTATTGATGACCTGGACAGAGCCATTGCTGACAGCGAGGCCCACGGATTCGTCAAAGTGTTGACTGTACCTGGAAAGGATAAAATTCTGGGGGTCACGATTGTCGGACATCACGCCGGGGAACTGATCGCCGAGTACGTCACCGCCATGAAATACAACCTTGGACTGAACAAAATACTGGGCACCATTCATATTTATCCAACGCTTACGGAGTCAAATAAATATGCGGCGGGAGAATGGAAACGAGCCCATGTTTCAGCAAAAGTTTTACAGTGGGTTGAAAAATATCATGCATGGAAACGACACACACCAGTTGAGCATAACCAATCCGCACTTCAGGGGAGATCAATAAGCGATTAACTGAGGCCTTTGCCTTAATGCCTTAAGCAAATCCCCTCTTGCCAGACTGGTGAGAGGGGAAATATTTACCTTAACGCTGAATAATTCCCCCGACCTGCTCCAATCGCAAGAACGGGTAGTGAGTGGCTACAGACTTTGCGACAGGGCCTTCTACCACTAAAAACGACCCTGCAGCTAACGTTAAGCCAACAGAAAAACACATTGCACCAAACAGTCGGGCACCGAAAACGCTCACTTTTTTATGTGCATCTCCGCTTAGATTCGTCCAATGCTTGAATGCGGAAGGCTCAAAAAGGGAAAGACTGTAATCTGATTGAGACTCAGTAATGTCGGTTCCGCTCTCATCCTGTTCTTTAAGATAAAGCGAAATAACAAACAGACAAAACGTAACAATCAACGACGCCAGTCCAACGTGGTACACACTGATCGATACATTGGCAAGCACAGCCCCGGTGAAAAATACAGCACATAACAATGCCAACATGAGCATAAGGGTAATACTGGAACGTCCCAGCCGGGTTCGGCGGCGTCGAGACAACGAGAAACGCATATCAACGGGATCCCCTAAACGCAATTCATCCACATGAGAACATATGGAGGTAAATCGCACAGCTTCACCACGCCAACGGTATTGAATCACTGGAAAATAATTTACAGAGCCACGAGCCAGCTTGCTGAACGCGGACTCAAAGGCAACGATGGAACCTTTTACTCGATAGACACTGGACAGGCACCGGACATAGTCCCAGAACAGAAACCAGCCAGCGACAAACAGAGTAGCTCCCATGATAAACAGAAAAACATCCATTGTTTTACACCTTTCGTTTGTTATTAGATTTGAGATGTTCAATCGCCAGGGTGTAATGACGGGTAAACAGCGCTAGTATATTTCTTTGACATTCGCCAATCAATCCATGTGACAAAGATCACATAAAATTTTCACATTTTGATTTGGGCAAGGAAGCGCCCGGTACTGCAAAAAAATTGGAGTTCTCAGGAACGCGTATTTGCGACTGCTACTCGCTCCATCGCTTCAACTCTGCTGAGATCTTTACCCGAAAAGAGCGATTCACGAATCCTGTGCAACTCTTGTTCCTGTTCTATCGAACCGAGTGGAGAATCCAGAATTTGCGCTTTAACACGTCGATATTCGGCCAGTTTTTTACGAAAAGCAGCTTGATTGTGTTCAACTTGAGCCAGTGCCTTGGCAGACTCAACGCCTAACACGTCTTCACGAAGGCTTTGAATTTGTTGTGGACCCGCACCACTGGAGTGCAATTCTGCCTCCGCCTCTGCCAATTTTTCGTGCAAGTGATTTTTTGCACGAACAGCTTTCACGCCGACCGGGAGGTCAGCCTCGGCTTGAGCCACGATTGCCCGCTTTTCAGTCTCAGAAAGCTCAGGGTTGTTCAGCACATTCAGTTTGGTCAGCGTAAAGCGATCAACAGCTTCTGCATCTGAATAGAAAGCATTTGCTGCGGAATCGCCCAAATAGGATCGACGTAGATCTTCTAAATATTGGAGCCGATCTCCCATGCTGGCTAGCTGGTGAGGTTGCAGGCTCAACAAATCCGTTTCACCCACTTGTTGTTCATACTCATGAATTGCTTTTTTCAACTGAAGATAATTATCCAGTAGATCCAACGCCTGAGTTCGTGCAGGTTCGACCAATGTCTGGTCAACAAGGGCTTGAAGGTTGTTACGAATATCCGCTACGGACCACTCGCCGACGGTGCCCAGGAAGTAATCAAACAGGCGCTTAACAGACTTATCAACAATTAAATTACCCGCTGGATCAACTCTAAGCCCGCCATCGACATCCGTCCCGCGCAGGGAGTCCGGCATGGCGATCCCCGTTCCTGCAAGGGGTTGATCTGGTGTAGGGTTACTTGCTGGCTCGGGTCGTGTTTCCGCAGGTAAAGCAGATAAATTATCCCGATCCGAAGTTGACACTTCCGGGGGCCAAACAGTTGGGGTCTCAGCCTGAAGGTTATTTCTCGAAGAGTGTGTTGATGACAACACAAGGTAGGTTCCGGTAACACCGAAGAACACAATCAGCAATGCTGATCCAATCCGTGCTTTCATATCTGTCTCCAACCCCGCAACCCCTACAAAACTTGTATTCCATAGCTTCGCAAAATTTGCTCAGGCCTTGCTCTAATTTTGTACTCCCGTGCATATTACAATAAAAAAGGGTGCATCAAGCACCCCGAACGTCACGCTATGTAAACTTTTGTTTCAAACTGTTAAGCAGTTCATGAGAATCTGAACAGACTCATCATATCCCCGTAACCCCTCTAATGCTGATCACAATCCCCTAAATGGGTGCAGCACCATAATTAATCGTTGGTTTTCGTGGCGGATCCGCACGAACGTTATCTTCAATTTTCTGCACTTGTCCGCCTTGCTGCAAAAAGCTCTCGACATCAGATTGGAGCTGCTCGCGCATTTCCCGCTTTTTCTGCTCACTGAAATCGTCATTTTGACCCGCGCTTGCGGAAATCGTGTTTTGCTCTTCAAAATCGACTCTATTGCTCATACCAAACCACCTGATTGATCAATACTGCCGGCATCTGCCGAATACTGTTATAGGACGTCAACCTTTGACCTCAACTTGCGCACCTCGAACTTAAGCGAGACGTACAAGTTCATCTCAAAAATATTTTCCGATATTTATAGAATGTTTCGGTGACGATTCCAGCTTTTTTAGAGACTATTTTGTATATTTTTGTATCCACACTTTTTCTCATTGTAACAAGCAGTTAAAGAACGTACTTAAGAGTCAGCATCACTATTTTCAAGTCCCTCGAACAGAGCTGTTTTTGCAATACTCCACATTCAAACTATCTTCTTAATTATGTTTAATGACCGAGGTTTTGTAGTAATGGAAAACTCAAGGGAAGAGTTGTTGTATGCGACTCTGTTTATGGACTGTGACTCTGTTGAAGTTGTTCAAGCGGCCAAAAAGCTCATCGGCAGCATCCCTCTAAACAAACGCTATGAACGTGTAGGCATCGCTAAAGCCATTATCAAGTTTGTCAAAAGCGACATCCGGGCCAGCACCACTGGCATCTCTCTCGATCCGGCAAGCTATAGCGCCAGCTATGTACTGTACAAAGGACAGGGAAATGGTATTCAAAAGGCGATATTGCTTGTTACTCTGGCTCGATTCTTCAATATCCCGGCGAAGCTGGGCTTGATAGAACTCACCTCCCCGGATCATCCTGACGCACTTATGAGTGCAAATTTAACCGGTTACGCAGACTTGCTACTGGAAGGCAAATGGAAAACGGTTTTGCTTAGCGGCTCAATGGAACAACAGGACCGCCTCCTCACCGAGCCACTGCATGATTATGGTACGTTTACAGATGTCCCCTATGAATTGATTGCATCAAGCGCCACCTTAACGCCAACCTCAATTCACTCAACCTCATTGCTGTTGAACGAAGATATGGCGCATAATGACCAAACATTGGAGAAGACCTGCGCCTAATACTCATATGTTCTGACCCGGGATCGTCCTGACAACACATAATGAAATTCGAGTGCATTTCCCGAAAATAAACGCTGGCGCAGTAGTCAACCTTGCTGACCCCGAACAAGCTGAGGTGATGTATGATTATTGGCGTACCAAAAGAAATCAAGAATCATGAATACAGAGTAGGATTGACCCCTGCCAGCGTAAAAGAACTTACACGGCAGGGCCACAAAGTGCTCGTAGAACGAAATGCAGCTCTTGATATCGGCTTTCCTGACCAAGATTATGAAGCATCGGGCGCAACTATCCTGACAACTGCAGACGCCGTGTTCGAGCAGGCCAAGCTCATCGTTAAGGTCAAAGAACCCCAGGCATCAGAATGCAAAATGCTATCGAAGGGACAGACTCTTTTCACCTATCTCCACCTCGCACCGGATCCGGCTCAAGCGAAAGGTCTACTCGAATCCGGGGCGACCTGTATCGCCTATGAAACCGTAACCGGCACATTAAGCCCACTCCCCCTGCTCGCCCCCATGAGCGAAGTGGCCGGCAGAATGTCCATTCAGGCCGCGGCACATAGCCTGGAAAAAGCTCAGGGTGGTGAAGGCGTCTTGCTCTCTGGTGTTGCAGGCGTACCTCCCGGAAACGTGCTCGTAATTGGTGGTGGCGTGGTTGGCTTGAATGCCGCCAGAATCGCGGCTGGCATGGGTGCTGAAGTGATCATCTTCGACAAGTCACTGGCCCGTTTGCGCTACATTGATGAACTATTCTCAGGACGTATCCGGACACAGTATTCAACCAAAGCAAATATCGAAAGCTGTTTGCCAAAAGCAGATGTGGTGATCGGTGCGGTGTTAATTCCCGGAGCTGCGGCGCCAAAGGTGGTTACCCGATCAGACTTGAAGCTCATGAAAGCCGGGGCCGTTATCGTTGACGTATCGATTGATCAGGGTGGCTGTTTTGAAACATCAAAAGCCACAACACATCAAGATCCGATATACTGCATTGATGGTATCGTTCATTATTGCGTTGCGAACATGCCGGGTGCCGTTGCCAAAACCGCAACTCTGGCATTAAACAACGCTACGTTACCCTTTGTGGAGGTACTTGCTAACAAAGGGGTGAAAGCCGCTCTGACGGACGACCCTCACTTACTGAATGGTTTGAACGTGCATCAAAACCAAATTACATACAAGGCTGTCGCCGAAAGCCTTGGTTATCCTTATGTCTCTGCAGATGGAATTCTGGATTCCCTTCCCTGAATGCCAAAGGAATGAAGGCTGACCTGATCAGCCTTCATGTGACTTCAGTCTTCGCCGTCCAACGTAAGGAGCGTACCATACAACTCCGGGCGACGATCCCGAAACAGGCCCCAGGCAGCCCGGGCTTGTGCCAGCTCATCCAAATCAAAGGACTGCAACAAAATACCCTCTGTCACCCGGTCCGCCTCCTGCAAAATCTGACCGGTATTATCAGTGATGAAGGAAGAGCCATAGAATGTAATTTCTGCACCCTCGCCTTGCTCAACACCAATACGGTTTGAAGCGATAACCGGCAATAGGTTTGCAGCGCTGTGTCCTTGCATTGTGACTTGCCAATGACGCTTGGAATCAATCGAAGGGTCGTGCGGCTCAGAGCCTATGGCCGTTGGATAGAACAATAATTCGGCTCCTTTTAAGGCCATAACGCGGGCTGCTTCCGGGAACCACTGATCCCAACAGATTCCCACGCCTATACAACCAAACGCCGTATCCCAAACCTGAAACCCAGTATCTCCAGGAGAGAAAAAATGCTTTTCCTGGTAACCTGGACCATTCGGAATATGGCTCTTTCGATAATTTTGCAGGATTGCACCATCAGCATCGACCACCACGAGCGAGTTGAAAAACGTATTACCCGCTTTTTCAAAGTAACTACACGGCAGTACAACATTAAGTTCTTTTGCCAACGCGGAGAACAGCTCAATCGCGGGATGCCCCTCTCTGGATCGCGCCAACTGATAATGAGCCTCGCCCTGATCAATACAGAAATAAGGCGTTTCAAACAACTCTTGAATCAAAATAATGTTGGCTCCTTGCTCCGCCGATGCTCGGATAAGTTTTTCCGCTCGAGCCATATTTTCGGGCAAGTCCCAACTACACGCCATTTGCGTAGCCGCTACAGTGATGTTTCTCACGTTAACTCCTCAGTTTGGGGTTCCTGCTGCGTGATACAGTGAATATTACCGCCACCCACTACGATATCCAGGCAATTAACCTGAATAATTTCATACTCCGGGAAACAGCGCTGCATCATCTCTTTTGCTTCAGCATCATATTCAGCCTCTCCGTATGAGGGCATCACTATTCCGCCATTAGCGATGTAGAAGTTTACATAGGACATCGACAATCGAGTGCCATCGAGGTAACGAGCGGGCGGTTGTCGAATGGTGATCACTTCGAAAGGTTGCCCATTTACATCTTTCGCCTGCTGCAAAATGTCCAAATTGGTTTGCAGGATGTCGTAATTTGCATCTTCAGGATCATCACTAATCAGTGCGAGAATTTTCCCGGGCGCCACAAAGCAGGCCAGCTCATCAATGTGTCCATCCGTATCATCGTCCACCACGCCTCGCGGCAACCAGATACATTGTTGTACGCCCAGTTGACGACGCAATTCGGCCTCAATATCCGCTTTGGAAAAACCGGGATTACGATTAGGATTCAATTGGACTGACTCGGTCAACAATACCGTGCCCTGTCCATCAACATGGATTCCTCCACCCTCGTTGATAATCGGACTCTCGATTCGCTCGATACCGATGGCCGCCAGAACGTTTTTCGCCACAAGCGCATCAAGCTCATGGGGAAACTTGCCCCAACCATTGAACCCCCAGTCAACCCCCGCCAATTGTCTGCCTGCAAAGACGAATGTAGGACCGATATCCCGCATCCAACTGTCATTCAACGCCATTGGCATAAGCTGAATTCCCGGTGCAGCATCCAAATCAGTAACCCTGTCCGGGTGATACAGTATAGGGTCATCCACTGCCGATACGGCTGATGCAGGCCTACTCGACAACCCTAAATGCAATTTCGCAGACTCAATCTGATCCGGATTCACCACGACAATAACAGGCTCGAATCGCGCTATGGCACGGGTAATTTCGGCGAATGCGATAGCCGCACGCTCAAGGCCACAGGGCCATTGATCATCATCACTGGGCCAGGCCATCCAGCAGCGACGATGAACATGCCACTCAGGGGGCATCCATTGCTTGTTTTCAACACGATATTCAGTCATTTGTCTCGAAACCCAACTACTTAAAATGGCGGACATTATCGACCATTACGCGCAACCAAGGAAGACCTGCAAAACACGGTATTGTTACCGTTTTATGATTATTTTTACGATATTGCAATTTTTAGAGGCAAATTCGGAAAACAGCTACTATGCTGTGAATATTCAGTGGAGAACACTGCAGTTCTGCTGAGTGGAAACCCAGGGTAGCGCTTGCTGTCCTCATTAGTTTTCCTTTCCTAGTTGTTATATCTGTTTCGAGGCAGTAATTACTGCCTCTTTTTATTTCCCCGCTCTGAACGATTGCTTTGCTCAAGTCCTTTGGCTGCTTGTCAGAACCGCTGTTGTAGCGCTGACGCTTTTACAATCTGAACCTTCCGGTTAAACACGATTTGCCCCGCCCTCCTGCGACCTAACCAAGAACAGGTCGATAACACTTCATTTGAATTGACTCAAGGTGTGAATCATGATTCACTAAACACATAATGTGAATTTGTGTTCACACTATCACGCTCACTGAAGACATTCACGGTACAACTATGGCTTATCGAGAATCCCCCGAAATCGCTGCGAGAAAAGCGGAACTCAGGGAAAAAATATTAAATGCGGCACAACAGCTGGTATCTGAGGGTGGTTTTCGAAACGCATCCATTCAGTCGGTGGCACAGCGTGCAGACATTGCGACAGGCACGGTGTATAAATATTTCAAATCTAAATCCGTTCTGTTTTCAGAAGTCTTCCGTCGGGCAACTCAGATTGAAGTCGACAAAGTTGCAGAGGCGATCAATCAGGAAGGCACCATATCTGAGCGGCTGGAGCAGGCCGTGAACTGCTTTTGCCATCGAGCAATCAAAGCCAACCACCTCGCCTGGTCACTGATCGCAGAACCGGTTGACCCGGAAGTGGATTTGGATCGATTGAATTACCGGAAAAAATACGCCGCTCTATTCGCCAATCTTATTGCCGAAGGGGTCGACAAAGGCGAGCTTCCGACTCAAGTGCCATCGGTGAGCGCTGCAGCACTGGTTGGTGCCTTGGCTGAAACCCTGGTCGGCCCACTTTCTCCAAATTCACCGAATTCCCCAGTCTTCAATGCCAATATCAATCAAGATGAAACCCTGTCAGTCGACGAAACTCTGACACTCGATGAATCAGCGCTGATCCGAGAAATCAGCCGGTTTTGTCATACAGCTATATCAGGTCACCCACCACCTTGCCGCCGCGATACAACGTTGCCGGGCCCAAACGAACAGGAGCAAAAATAATGACAACACATACTCAACAAAGCCGTTACCCGATGGCAGAAAAATGCCTGGCAACGACCCACGAAGTTCAGAATCAACCTACGGAGCTGGTCGATTACAACCTGTTCAGCACAGATACAGCACTGCAGGAGAGCGTTGCCCGGGAAGGCGGAAGCTGGGGCCTTCAAGAGCTGAACGATTTTGGCGCGCTGACGGGGCAACGGGATTATATTGAGCTGGGCTATCTGGCAAATGAAAACAAGCCGGCACTTCACACCCATGATCGCTTTGGCCATCGGATCGATCTGGTAAAGTTTCATCCTGCTTACCATCGTCTCATGGAAACATCGATCAATCACGGTTTGCACTCATCTCCCTGGAGCCAGCCCAGAACCGGTGCCCATGTTGTACGTACCGCAAAATGCTATATGCAGAGCCAAATTGAGGCTGCACACGGCTGCCCGATCACCATGACCTTCGCCGCGATACCCAGCTTGCGCAATCAACCCGAGCTGGCGGCGGTCTGGGAACCGCTAATCACCTCACGACACTACGATCCGGCCAACATACCGGCATTGGCAAAAAAAGGGGTGACGATTGGCATGGCGATGACCGAGAAGCAGGGTGGCTCTGACGTTCGAGCCAATAGCACAAAGGCCTATCCCATCGGATCTCCAGGCCCGGGCGAACTCTATGAACTGGTTGGCCACAAGTTCTTTGTGTCCGCCCCAATGTGTGACGCATTTTTGGTTCTGGCTCAGACCGAGAAGGGTTTATCCTGTTTCTTACTGCCCCGTTGGCGGCCCGATGGCAGCAAAAACCCGCTACAGATTCAGCGCCTGAAAAACAAGATGGGCAATGTCGCTAATGCTTCATCGGAAACTGAGCTGCGTGGGGCACTGGCCTGGATGGTCGGTGAAGAAGGTAAAGGCGTAAAAACAATCATCGAAATGGTCTCGCTCACCCGCTTCGATTGCATGATGGGCTCCTCTGCGGGTATGCGTGCCGCAATAAACCAGGCACTCCATCATTGCCAACATCGGAGCGCATTCGGTAAAAGACTGATTGATCAACCACTAATGCAGAATGTTCTTGCTGATCTTGCACTTGAGTCAGAAGCAGCGCTAACACTCACGATGCGGCTTGCCAATGCACTCGACAACGGTGACCAAGAACACGACTCTAATTTGATCCGGATTGCAACGGCGATTGGCAAATACTGGATTTGCAAACGAACCCCCAATCACGCCTATGAGGCAATGGAATGCATTGGTGGAAGTGGTGTCATGGAGGATTCACTCATGCCACGCCTGTTCCGGGAGTCACCAGTCAATGCAATCTGGGAAGGTAGCGGCAACGTGCAATGCCTTGATGTGCTTCGCGCAATGTATAAAGAACCTTCAACACTGAATGCTTACTTTCAGGAAGTGCAACGCAGTCGGGGTGAAAACAAATACCTTGATACGTGCATAGACCAACTGTATCGCGCGCTACAGGATACCAGCCAATTTGAGTACAATGCCAGAACACTGGTTGACCAGATGGCCGTCGCATTACAGGCATCACTGTTAATTCAAGCGGGAAATACCAACATCGCCGACAGTTACTGTCTTGCCCGTCTATCCCAAACCGGTGCCCACCATTATGGCACCCTGCCAAAAGGGGTGGATTGCACCGGAATAATTGAGCGCGCCGCCTTAAAAAGATAGGATGAGTATGAGTACGGAATAGCGCTATTTGAGCGCCTCTGGCAGGCACAGAGCATCTAGCAAACAGAGGGCATCAACTATTCAAGCACAGGACACTCAGTATGCCACCAAACACTCAACGCACTTTACTTTGTTCAATTGATGAGATCGAACCGAACAACGCCAGAGGGTTTGAGATTCAAGGACAATCCATATTGGTCGTGCGCCACGAAACGCAAGTGTACGCCTATCTGAACCAATGCCCTCACACCGGGGTTGAGCTGAACTGGATGCCAGATCGATTTATGGACTTGGAGAAAGAGTATATCCAGTGCTCGGTTCACGGCGCGCTTTTCAAGATAAACAATGGATTATGCATTGCCGGCCCCTGTCAAGGTCGGCACTTGCAAAAGATACCCGTAGCCATTGAAAACAATTTGATTTATGCAAACCCGGACCTGATTTAGTCTTTGACAACCTGAACGACCACAGGATCATGGAGATATATCTCCTCTTGGGAAATACGAGTACGGTAAGCATACACTTCTACCCCCTGGTTCACGGCCTCGGAGAGGTTTTTTGCATATTCAGGATCAATATGCGCCGCCGCGGAGACGGTTGCCATGGTCGTATGGGAAACACAGAAGAACAAAACTGCCCGATGCCCAGCCTGCACCATTTCCATCAACTCCCGTAAATGCTTCTGCCCTCGGGTACTCACTGCATCGGGGAAATAACCGAATCCGTCGTCTTCCTGCAACGTCACATTCTTAACCTCGACGTAACACTTACGCACATCATCTGCATGATTCTCAAGGAGTATGTCAATGCGGCTATTTTCCGAGCCATACTTCACTTCCCTGCGAATCGTCTGATAGCCGCTCAATTCGGAAATAACGCCATTTTTGATCGCCTCTTCAACGAGCTGATTCGGCCGGGCAGTATTAACACAAACCGTTGCGCCATTTGGTAACTCAGCCAACTCCCAGGTCAAGGGTAACTTACGTTTGGCATTCCTTGAGTCCCACAACCATACCCGGCTGCCGGGATACAGACAGTTTTTCATCGATCCAGTGTTGGGACAATGAACAGTTACAACCTTTTTCTCGCCACTCTGTTGCAGTTCTACATCGGCCAAAAAACGTTTGTATCGTTTTATCAATACCGCCTCCAACAGCGGCTCTTCATAACGCATAACACAAGTTCCCAAATAAAATTCATCGTTTTGACACAAGGCTATCTTAACGTACTGCGCCGGACAACCGCACTTTAAAACACAAATTTCGCCCTAATACAGTGCAAAACCATCGAATCAAAAGACTCAGTGAAACCGGGGAAGTCAACAATACGCCAAAAAGATGCTAATCTGTATAAATCACTAAAATGACTTCGAAAATATTGGCACTTCAAAAACGAATCTGCTATTTTTCGCAAGCTCGGACAACAGGGCGGTCTGAGATTAAAGGTTTTGACCCCCAGGAACATGAAAGGCACCGGTGGTAGAGCATTCAGACCGAATTGAAATGGTGTTGAATCCAGTCCACTTGAAATTTTGAACAATGGGCAGTAAAGAAGAGGCCGACTCGGCCGGATCTTCCAGACAGTGAGTACGAGGCAGCACTATGCCAGAAAATAAAACTGAATTACCAAAATCTACTGACGGCTTCACCAATTTCACCCCCTACCAACCCCAGGACGGTGAAGAATACATGAGTGATGGGCAGCTGAAGCACTTCCGGCATATTCTAATGGCCTGGAAACAGGAGCTCATGGAAGAAGTTGACCGTACCATGCATCACATGCAGGAAGATGCCGCCAACTATGCTGACCCTGCAGATCGCGCTACACAGGAAGAAGAATTTAGCCTGGAGTTGCGTACCCGGGATCGCGAACGAAAACTGATTAAAAAGATAGACAAAACTATCGATCGAATCGACAAAGATGATTACGGCTTCTGCGATTCCTGTGGTATCGAAATCGGTATCCGCCGTCTTGAGGCCCGACCTACAGCAACGCTGTGCATCGAGTGTAAAACCGTGGCCGAAATAAAAGAGAAACAAACCGGAATCTAACGGATAGCCGGCGCATGTTCTGTGTTTTCTCTACTGCCAAAAATTCCTGCACTTACGTCACAGCGGAACATCTTGGCACACCGGTTTTCTGATTCAGGGGAACCGGTGAATACGCCTCTTAATCCCCCATTCCCCGCCAGCCCACGGCCAAACTAATGTATCGAGGTCGATTCGCACCATCACCAACCGGTAAACTCCATATGGGATCACTGGTTGCTGCAGTGGCCAGCTATCTTGATGCCCGCGCACATCACGGTGAATGGCTCGTCCGAATCGAAGATATCGACCCTTTACGGGAGCAACCGGGGGCCACAGACGCCATACTCGAAAGCCTGGAGCGACACGCGCTTTACTGGGATCAGCCAGTGCTCTACCAGTCCAAACGTTCCGAACACTATGAAGCAGGATTATCCAGACTTGCGGCGGCAGAAAAGCTTTATTGGTGCCCCTGTAGCCGCAAAATGCTGGCTCGGCATAACGGCCGACACCAATATGACTGCCCAACCATCTTCAATGCTGCACACGACACTCCCGCCCCTGCTGAGAGCGCACTGAAATTTAATCAGGCCACGACCGACTGGACTTGGCAGGATGCAGGCTGTGGAACGCAAAAATTCCATACCACTACGATCAGTGATGACTTTGTCGTCAAACGAAAAGAGGGGTATTATGCCTATCAACTTGCTGTAGTGATTGATGATATCGACCAGGAAATAACCCACATCGTGCGGGGCCAGGATTTGCTGGACTCCACCCCGATGCAGCTGAGTCTCTATGACACCTTAAGCACGCCCCCCCCTTTTTACCACCACACGCCATTGGTCTGCGGTCAAAACGGCCAAAAGTTAAGCAAGCAGAACAAAGCCCCCGAACTCGAAAACACCAAAGTACGGGAAAACCTCCGCTACGCACTCGAATTTTTGGGACTTCCAGTGCCAGAAACAATGCAGCCATGTGATCCGGAAACACTCCTGTCCTGGGCAGCGACACAATGGCTTAATACCCTTGCGCGCAACACCCGTAATCGTTAAACGTAAATGTCAACACCCCCTTTTTCCGGTATGTGATCAAATACCGCAATACTGTGATTTTATTAATCCAGAAGATGTAGGCTCCCGGACAAATGTGATAACATCACTCGTTTCAGGCACATGAGCCCCTGATACGAGTGGTGCTAAAGCCAATCATTGTAAATGTGCTTTAATCAATCGTGCTCATGGCAGGTTTGGGAATATATGTAGATGGTAAATAACAGCCAGCAATGTACTTATACCGCTTAGTATTTTTGCTCATTTTGAGTATTTACGTTTTCTCTCCGGTAATTATGGACTGGTGGATCGACCCCGGCAGCTCATGGTATCGCCCCTATCTGATCTGGCTATTCATAATTGGCCTGTCATACTGGCTGGAACAACGACGGGATAAACATGAGCTTTAACCTGTTACAACTGTTGTTGATTGGCCTCGCTTACCTCTCCGTTTTATTTGGTGTTGCTTACGCAACAACAGCAGGCTGGGTTCCCCGTCAGTGGGTTAACCATCCCGCAACCTATATTTTATCGCTAGGCGTCTACGCCAGTGCCTGGGCACTGTTCGGATCGGTTGGACTTGCCTATGAGAACGGGTTCGGCTTTCTTGCCTATTATCTAGGTGTCTGTGGTGCATTTCTGCTCGCTCCGGTGTTATTGGTTCCCATACTGCGGATCACCCGTACATTTCAATTATCTTCACTTGCAGACTTATTGGCCTTCCGGTACCGAAGTGCCTGGGTGGGCACAACCAGCGCCCTGGTTATCCTGGTATCCGGCATAATCCTCATTGCGCTACAAATTCAAATTGTCACATCCACGATTAAAATCCTCGCGCCGCACTCATCGAAAAACACCCTGGGCATTCTCTTCTGCTTCATCATGGTTGCGTTTGCGATCATGTTTGGTGCTACGCGCACCAGTGAAAACGAGAAAAGCGAGGGACTTATTGTTGCAATTGCATTTGAGTCTATCGTCAAACTGGTCGCCTTCCTTGCCATCGGTTTCTTTGCTATTTATGAAATCTTCGGCGGTTTTACCGAGATGAATGAGTGGCTTGACGCCCATGGCAAACGGGTCAGTGCGTTCGAACGACATCTGGATGACGGCCCCTGGCGCGCCTTGCTGCTGATTTTCTTCGCCTCCGCGATTGTTGCACCCCACATGTTCCATATGACATTCAAAGAAAATCTCTCGCCGCGTTCACTTTATAAAGCAAGCTGGGGTGTTCCGCTTTATCTATTTCTGATCAGTCTGCCAATCCCCCCGATTCTATGGGCCGCAATCAAAACGGGCTCTCCAACTATCCCGGATTACTTTACCCTCGGAATCACAATCACCACGAACTCGCCGGTGATTGCGGTAATCGCTTATATTGGGGGCCTCTCTGCAGCGAGCGCACTGATTATTGTTACCACTTTGGCACTCTCCTCTATTTCCCTGAACCATATCATTCTGCCAATTTACCGACCACTGGATAAAGCCAATATCTACAGCTGGCTGAAATGGATCAAGAGTGCACTCACATTCAGCATTCTGGCAGCAGCTTACCTGTTCTACTACACCTCTACTGAACACCTCAGCCTGGCAACGCTAAGCACATTGACATCCTCAGCGGGGCTACAGTTGCTCCCGGCGGTACTCGCCGTTTTATTTTGGCCGATTGGCAATCATAAAGGTGTTCTGGCGGGACTTGTTACCGGCCTGGCAATCTGGTTCTTTGCCATGTTTGTACCGGCCGTGTTTGCTTATGACATTTTGCAAGCTTTGCCCTTCGACCTCGACTACCAGCTTTCAATGGATCACTGGCATATCTACTCGCTGGGCGGGCTCACCATCAATGCGATGTTGTTTGCACTGATATCGCTATTTTCCACCACTCCAGCCGCAGAACAAAGTGCCGCACAGTCCTGCTCGGTCGATGCATTGTCCAGACCAGCACGACGAGAGCTCGAAGCAGGCTCTTCTGAAGACTTCAAAATTGCGCTCAGCAAACCACTGGGGCAAAAAATGGCGGAACGAGAAGTGTCCGACGCCTTAAAAGAACTTAATCTACCGGAGACCGAGTACCGCCCCTACGCACTGCGCCGGTTACGGGATCAGATTGAAGCAAACCTGTCTGGACTCCTGGGCCCGTCAATCGCTCAGGAAATTGTCAAGCGTCACCTGAGTTACAAGGTGTCGGAACAACCCAGAGGGCGTGACATTCATTATGTCGAACGCACACTGGAAGATTATCAGTCCCGCCTGACCGGCCTGGCAGCCGAGCTTGACAGCTTGCGCCGCTATCATCGCCAAACGCTGCAAAACCTCCCTATTGCAGCCTGTTCACTGGGCAGTGACATGGAAATCCTGATGTGGAACCAGGCAATGGAAGAGTTAACCACAATCAGCTCCAATGACGTTATAGGCTCGCGCATATTTACGTTGCCCATGCCGTGGAGCGAACTGCTGCTGAGCTTTGCAGAGGGCATAAATGCACACCTGTATAAACAACGCATTGACCTACTGGGTACACCGCACTGGTTAAGCCTGCACAAAGCCATGATCGACGGCCCGGAAAATACCGAACAGGGCCAGGTTATTCTGGTAGAAGACAATACCGAAACCCAGTTACTGGAAGACAAACTGGTCCACAATGAACGCCTCGCCTCTGTCGGACGCCTGGCAGCAGGGGTAGCCCACGAAATTGGCAACCCGGTTACCGGTATTGCCTGCCTGGCACAAAATATGAAACTGGAAACGGACAATGAAGCCGTTCTGACAATTTCCCAGCAGATCATTGATCAAACCAAGCGGATTTCTAATATTTTACAGTCCTTGATGAATTTCTCCCGATCCGGAAACTACGCCCAACCCATGGCAAAAGATTCATCAAACATGCGCCGTTGTGTCCAGGAAGCCATCGACTTATTATCCCTGAGCGACAAAGAACTGGATATCGAATACCTTAATCTGGTTCCCAGCGATCTGGCCGTTGTCGGTGACGAACAACGCTTGGTACAGGTTTTCATTAACTTGCTCGGCAACGCAAAAGATGCCTCGCCTGCAAGCAGTATTATTCGTGTGACTGGTAAACTGGACGGCTACTCCGCTATCATAGAAGTTACCGATATGGGGTGCGGCATTCCCGCCGATCAGCTCGATCACATATTCGAACCTTTTTATACAACCAAAGGGCCCGATAGAGGCACCGGGTTAGGATTATCTCTGGTATACAGCATTATTGAAGAGCACTACGGCCAAATTGAAGTCGCGAGTCCCGCGGACTCAGTCACCGGCCAAGGCACTAAAGTGATCATCAACTTACCAGCTCAAATTGAAAAACTCACAGAAAGATCAGACGAACCAGGTTTATAACTATGAATCGCATACTTGTGGTTGAAGATGAGGATATCATTCGTTCCGCACTGCAGAAACTCCTCACGCACAATCAATATGAGGTGGATTGTGCAGGTTCGGTGGATGAAGCACTAAGTAACTTTAACGTCACCGAATACGACCTCGTGATCACAGACCTGCGACTTCCCGGCAGGCCCGGCACGGAGCTCATTGATGCCGCCAGCCCGGCCCCAGTGTTGATTATGACAAGCTATGCAAGTCTGAGATCAGCAGTCGATTCGATGAAAATGGGCGCAGTTGACTACATCGCCAAACCCTTCGATCACGATGAAATGCTGGCAGCAATTGCCTCGATTTTAAATCGTAAACAGTCTGTTCGAACTGAAGCGACAACAGAAGAAACCCCCACCGCCTCCGGTCAACCCCTTGAAATCAAAGACCTGATTTACGGTGAATGTGAGGCCATGGAAAAGGTCTTTCATTTGATTGGTAAAGTCGCACCAACAGATACAACCGTGCTGATTCAAGGTGAATCCGGAACCGGTAAGGAACTGGCTGCCAGAGCTTTGCATCAGTTCAGTGTCAGGAATGGCAAGCCACTAATTTGCGTGAATTGTGCCGCGATACCGGAAACACTCATTGAATCAGAACTATTCGGGCACGAGAAAGGCGCTTTTACCGGTGCAGTCAACGCACGAAACGGCTTGGTTGAGGCTGCAGACGGCGGCACACTGTTCCTCGATGAAATCGGAGAGCTACCACTGGAGGCCCAGGCCCGATTATTACGCGTACTACAAGAAGGCGAAATACGCCGTGTGGGTTCAACCCAATCAAAGCAAGTCAATGTGAGACTCATTGCCGCAACACACCGGAATCTACGAGCCCTCTCCAAAACCGGTGAGTTTCGGGAAGATCTTTACTATCGCCTGAATGTCATGCAAATTCGTTTACCCGCGCTCAGGGAACGAGGGGATGATCGCTTGGGGTTGGCCAAACGCTTACTCGATAAAATTTGTGAGAAAGTGGGTCGCTCAAGAGCCCAGTTATCTCCGGAAGCAATGCTGGCTATCCAATCCCACAACTGGCCAGGTAATGTACGTGAACTGGAAAATGCAATAGAACGAGCGGTTATTCTGTGTGACGGTGACGTGATCGATGCACCATTGCTCGACCTGGAAACCGATACTGAAGTGCACAAGTTATCAACCGGACTTGCCGCATCTTCCAACGAAAGCCATGACGAAAAACCGCAGGATCTGTCATTGGAGGACTACTTTCAACATTTCGTTCTCGAAAACCAGGACAAGATGAGCGAAACCGAACTCGCGCAGAAACTCGGAATCAGCCGCAAAAGCCTGTGGGAAAGAAGACAGCGACTCGGTATTCCACGCAAGAAAGCGAACAAATAAACTTCATCCGGACGACCTTCCAACACCACGTATTATCGAATTACTCTTCTTCCGTGCCCCGCTCTTGCAACATTCAGCCGCTCCGGCAAGTGCGTGAGAAAGGGCGGCGCGAAGGGAGATGACGGGTAAAACAAGCAGATCCCCTGTGACAGAACGATCACTTCAACCACACCCCCCCAACATGTCCAAAATTTAACAGGACATTTATCAAATAACACCTATACTAAAAATAACGACAGTACAACTACCCACTAGGTGGTACACTAGATCAAACAAAATAAACACGAGCTGCATTTACATCCTCCCAACTCGAAAACTGACATGTTACTCACCCCGACTCGTGTTACCTGAAGAAACACAGAAAAAGATAAATCAGTCCAGTGAGGTAACAAAATTAGTAACACCACTCTAATTTCAAATCCCCCAAAAATGCTATCCCATTGATTTTCTTGAATTAGCAATTCCTGGCACAGCCCCTGCAATATTTAGCGCAAACAAAAATAACAAACTTAGTAAAACAAAAATAAAAACCCACACTGGCCTATAAACAAAAATAACAAAAGGCATAGAGTAAGTCGGAGTTCATAATTCGGTCTTACAGTAGGTGAAATAAATAGACAAATATTCAGACAAGCTCAAAACAAAAATAAAAACAGTTACAAATGCAGCGTCTTAACTTAACAATATTGTCGATTTAATACTTACTCCGAAGGATGTGTCGATGAAACTTATTAGCATCAAACGTAGCCTAACGGCAACCAAGATGCCTTACGAAAACGCTATGGGACAAGGACGCAACAACAATAACAAATTGTCTACTCTTCTCAGCATGGGAAAGCGGCTGCTTTCCCTGTTTGCTCCTTTACTAACATCCTGACGCAAATCGTTTCCAGCAACGGGTCATCGACCAAGCTGCAACCTCTAACACCACCCTACTCGCCAAGTTGTCAACATTACTGTAGACTTAGCCAACACCGGGCTTGATAAATCTCTGAATAGAGCATAGTAAAACAAGCCGATGACCATAATCCAACTACTATAATGACGGGCACATACCGTGTACATCAACAGATTGAGCCCACAATAAAGTGGTACGTTTTTCTGTGACAAAACCAAGGCGTCATGATTAAAAAATTACTCGATTATTTACCAGGCAATAAAAGAAAAAAAGCCTTACCAAGTCAGCCAAAGCTGAATATCATTCCCCGCTCTGAACACCATGTATCTCGGAACGATATTAGCGATCACGCCCTGAAAGTTCTTTATCGTCTTAACAAAGCAGGTCATGAAGCCTACCTGGTTGGAGGTGGAGTTCGTGATTTACTGTTGCATAAACACCCTAAAGATTTTGATATCGCAACCAGCGCTTCGCCTGAAGAAGTACACAATCTCTTCCGAAATTCCCGCTTGATTGGCCGCCGATTTAAACTGGTTCATGTTTTATTCGGGCGGGAAATCATAGAGGTTGCAACATTTCGTGGTCAGCATAAAGAAGATGACAAACACAGTGCCAGCAGTGAAGAAGGCATGATCTTGCGGGACAATGTTTACGGCACCAAAGAAGAAGATGCGCTAAGAAGAGACTTTACGGTTAACGCACTTTATTACTGTGTGAAAGACTTTTCAATCCATGACTACGCCAATGGTCTTGAAGACCTGAATAAAAAACAGCTCAGACTGATCGGAGACCCGGACACCCGATACCGCGAAGATCCTGTCAGAATGCTTCGGGCAGTTCGCTTTGCAACTAAACTGGACTTTGATCTCGAGCCATCAACGGCGAAGCCAATTACGGAGCTGGCAGACTTGCTAGCGCATATTCCGTCTGCGAGACTCTTTGAAGAAGTTCTAAAACTGTTCATGTCAGGCCACGCATTGGAGAATTTTCTCATGCTTCGGGAACTCGGCCTGTTCAAACACCTGTTCCCGGATGCAGATGCCTGCCTGAATCAAAACAATGAACGGGATTACCGATTTATTGAAATCGCACTCAAAAATACAGATATTCGCATCAAACAAGACAAGCCGGTAACCCCTGCGTTTCTTTACTCTGCGTTTCTCTGGCTACCATTACAAGACGAATGGCAACGCTCGCAAAAAGCAGGCAATTCTGCATTCCCGGCATTACACATGGCGGCGAACAAAGTGATCGACCGACAGACCAGGGCAACCTCGATTCCAAAACGATTTGGTATTCCGATGAAAGAAATCTGGGAAATGCAGCTACGTTTGCCAAAACGTCAGGGAAAACGAGCGGAACAGATTGCGAGCCATCCCCGCTTCAGAGCCTCTTACGACTTTTTGCTGCTCCGGGAGCAATCAGGAGAAAATCTGGATGGACTTGGTCAATGGTGGACGGATTACCAAAAATCCGACGCTCACAGCAAGCGTAAACTGATAAAAGACACCGTTCCCAACGGCCCCAGAAAACGCAGCAGAAGCCGCTCCGGCCCAAGGAAGAAACCCGGTCAAAAGCCAAATCAATAGGCTATCGCAACTAGCCTGGAACGCCAATTAATACAGATTTGCAGTTAACAAGAATAACAAGGGAGTCCTTTTGGCAGCATCTCATACCGCACCAAAAGTCTACATTGCGCTCGGCAGTAACCTCGCCGACCCTAACGCGCAATTGAACGAGGCCATCAGTCGACTACGTCAGGTAAGCGGTATCACAATCACCGCTTACTCCTCGATCTATAGCAGCCACCCGGTGGGCCCTCAGGATCAACCGGATTACGCCAATGCCGTCGTCGAAATTACAACTAATCTGTCGCCACAGACATTACTCAAAGTCCTGAAGAATATTGAGGCCGAACAAGGCAGAACTGCTGGACGGCGCTGGGGAGAACGCCTAATTGACCTAGATATCATCCTATACGGCAATCAAGAGATCCGAACCCCCGATTTGACCATCCCTCACCTGGAAATGGCAAACCGGAACTTTGTATTGCTTCCCTTGGCTGAAATAGCGCCCCATACAACCCTTCCCTGCGGAACAACAATCCTGGCGCTGATTGATAAATGTCCCGACAACCCTCTGCACAAAATTGGCGCTTTCAAGCATTGAGCCCAGCCCAATAGACTCGACAAATGCGCTGAAGCAGGGAATACTGGTCAAGCAGTATCTGACTAACGAACTAACACGAGAGACCCTAACATGGCAACGACAATTCAAACACTGCATAAATTGAAAACAGAGCGCGAGAAGTTTTCCTGTTTGACTGCCTATGACGCCACGTTTGCTCATGCCGTAAGCACAAATGGCGTAGACGTAATTTTGGTTGGGGATTCACTCGGCATGGTACTACAGGGTGAAGACTCAACACTTCCGGTCACGATGGAAGATATGATTTATCATGTTCAGTGCGTTAAAAATGGCAACCAGGGATCATTGATTATGGCTGATATGCCCTTCATGTCCTACGCTACGCCTGAAGCAGCAATGGCAAATGCCGCAGAACTCATGCAAGCAGGCGCCCATATGGTAAAGCTGGAAGGAGGGGACTGGCTCTGCGAAACCATTGCGTTGCTCAGTGAGCGTGGTATACCCGTCTGTGGGCATCTGGGATTAACGCCTCAATGGGTCAACAAATTCGGCGGTTATAAAGTCCAGGGACGTGAAGATGCACAAGCAGAACAGATACTTGAGCATGCACAGGCAATGGTTGAATCCGGCGCCGACCTGATTCTGGTGGAGTGCATTCCGACCGCTTTGGGCAAAAAGCTCGCAGAAACACTCCCGGTCCCTGTGATCGGTATTGGTGCAGGCCCAAATACAGATGCGCAGGTTTTGGTCATCCATGACATGCTCGGCATCAGTACCGGTCGGCGCCCTCGCTTTGTGAAAGACTTTTTGGCCGGCTCAGAAAGTATCGCAAGCGCAATTCAGAAATACGTAAACGAAGTCAAAGCCGGAGATTTCCCCGGCCCAGAGCATGGCTTCGAATAATAAACTAAGGTAAATCCAGCACACGCATATTGAATGCGTCCAAATGGGTAATAGCGTGACACTACCGGATTGCGAAGGCCGCAACAGTAAAATTCTGGTGCGACCAAGCCTCTCCGGTGGTTCACGCTTTTTAATTAATCACTTTCGGTGACACCCAGGGGTCATCGACTCAATGAAACTTTAGCGATGAAAACCGTAGACACGCTTTCAGAACTTCGAGAAACGATCCAGGCAGAGCGAAACGCCGGACAAACAATCGCATTTGTTCCAACGATGGGAAACCTGCATGCGGGCCACCTTAGTCTGGTTGATAGAGCGCACCAACTCGCAGACTTCGTGGTCACCAGCATTTTTGTCAATCCCATGCAGTTTGGCGCTAACGAGGATCTGGACGCCTATCCCAGAACGCTGCAAGAAGATGCCAGTCAGCTCCAGGCACATGGCAATCACTTACTCTTCACACCCACCCCCGAGGTGATCTACCCCAGAGGTATGGCGCAGCAAACTCAGGTATCCGTACCCTTTTTGACGGAGCTTCATTGTGGCGCAAGTCGGCCGGGACACTTCAACGGGGTTACGACCGTTGTTTCAATTTTATTTAATATGGTTATGCCTGATATCGCTGTATTCGGCGAAAAAGACTACCAACAACTGGCCGTGATTCGAAAGATGACCGAGGATCTCTTTTTCCCGATAAAAATTATTGGAATGGAAACCGCTCGTGATACTGATGGCCTCGCACTGAGCTCCCGCAACGGCTACTTGACTCCGGATCAGCGCGCAATCGCCCCAACCCTCTACCAGACGCTAAAAAACAGCGCGACACAACTGCAACAAGGCGAAATACCCGAGCAAGTCATTTTAGCAGCCGAACAGGCACTCACCCGCAAAGGTTTCACGCCGGATTATTACAACATTGTTGACAGTACCAGCTTGCAACCGGTTACACCCTCTGCACCAATAAACATAAGCGATAAAACTGTCACGATTCTTGCTGCAGCCTTTTTGGGGCAAACCCGATTAATTGACAACATTAATGTAACACTGTCGTCATAACCTCTGGAGCGTATTGCACGGGCCAAGTTCAGGCATAGATCAAAACAAAATGGAGATGTACAAGTGCTGAATAGCCGCAACCCAAAAAATGCTGCAAAATCGATAACGGAACTCAAAGCGTGGCAAGCATTGCAACAACACGCACATACCATGAAAAAGACGCATATGCGTGAACTCTTTGCGGCAAACCCTAATCGATTTCGTGAGTTTTTTATCGAAGCGGCCGGCATAAAGCTGGATTTTTCCAAAAACCTGATCACCGCCAAGACCATGAAACTTCTCGCCGACCTGGCAGAAGAACGACGCCTTACCGATGCGGTCAATGAGATGTTCAGGGGTGAGCAGATCAATCGTTCGGAACAGCGACCTGCTTTACACATCGCGCTGAGGAATGCCAGCGAGCGCCCTATTTACGTCGATGGACAGGATGTGATGCCCGAAGTAAGGGCCACACTGGAAAAGATGGAGCTGTTCACCTGGAAAATCCGCAGCACACAATGGCGCGGCTTTTCCAACCTGCCATTTACCGACATTGTCAGTATTGGCATCGGCGGCTCTTTTCTGGGCCCAAAGCTGGTTTCTGCGGCCCTTAAACCCTACTGGAACGATACCCTCAATTGTCACTACGTTGCCAACATTGACGGCACCCACATTACTGAGGTGCTCAAACATCTTGATCCTGAAACCACACTCTTTTTAATTCAATCAAAGTCATTTGGCACCCAGGAAACACTGGAAAATGCCAAAGTGGCCCGCCACTGGTTCATGCAAAACGGGGGCAGCGAAGACACAATTGGTAAACATTTCGTCGCCATCACAGCGAATGTACCCTCCGCAATCGAATTCGGCATTGCTGAAGATAATATTTTTCCAATGTGGGATTGGGTAGGCGGCCGATACTCGTTATGGTCCGCAATTGGCCTGCCCACTGCACTCGCAATCGGCATGGATGGCTTCAGAGCACTGCTTTCAGGCGCCTATGCGATGGATGAGCATTTTAGAACCGCCCCCATCGATCAGAATCTGCCCATCATTTTAGCTCTACTTGGCGTCTGGTACAGCAATTTCATGGATGCAGACTCTTACGCCATACTCCCCTATGACCACTATTTGCGCGGTCTGCCTGCCCACTTGCAACAGCTGGATATGGAAAGTAATGGTAAAAGAGTGACGCACAATGGCGACGAAGTGGACTATCAGACAGGCCCGATTATTTGGGGTGGAGCTGGCGCAAATGGTCAACATGCCTACCACCAATTGCTGCATCAGGGAACACGGCTGGCACCCGCTGATTTCATTATTCCATTACACACCCATAACCCGGTGGCAAACCATCACGCCATTCTGTTTGCCAATTGTTTGAGCCAGACACAAGCTCTGATGCAGGGAAAAACCCTAAGTGAAGCCAAACAGGAACTGATTGCAGCGGGTATGAGCGCCCGCGAAGCCGATGCACTGGCACCACACAAAGTCATTCCAGGAAACAAACCTTCAAATACCGTCTTGTTCGAGCGCGCGACCCCACGCACAATCGGTGCGTTAATCGCCATGTATGAACACAAGGTTTTTGTTCAAGGTGCACTTTGGGATATCAATTCGTTTGATCAATGGGGTGTAGAACTGGGCAAGCAATTGGGTAACGAGATCCTGAGGAAACTCGTCTCCGCCCCCGCCAGGGAGCAATCCAGCCCGACCCTGGATGCATCGACTCAGGGGCTGGTTGACCTGTATCTGGGGCGCGACAAACACTTCTAGAGCCTAAAAAAGCTTTTTTGTGCAATCAAATCGCCCCTCGACCCGCCGGATATCCTGTTCAGGCCGTATCACTGGGCGGCGCAGCTAATACGCTTTCCTTGCCAGTCAAAATCTACCGGCCATAGTTTTTGCTTTTTATCATAAACAGACCAGAGCTCAGCATAGGTTTTCTGCACCACCGGGTGTAGAAGCCCGGGCTCCAGATCTGCCAGCGGTAACAATACAAACGCATTGTGCAATATCTCATCCCGAGGCAATATTACGCCATCGTGCACGCCGACCCGATCTGCATAGAGCAATAAGTCAAGATCCAGCGTTCGCGCCGAAAAACGTTCGCCCCCCCGCTCTCGACCATGGGCATCTTCAATCTGCTTGAACACGGACGTCAATTGGCCGATTGTCTCTCTGGTTTGGAAACCGACCACCAGATTCAAAAAACAATCTCCCTCAAAGCCCACGGCTTCACTTTCGTAAATCGGCGAAATATCGAGCACACCATAACGACTTTGCAACGCATTCAAGGCCGCGGTGATATGACGATAGCGGTCAATATTGCTACCCAGACTCACATACACTTTAATCATCAGTGATTTTAGCTCCCCGCTCGATCACAACGCCCACCGTATCGGTATTCCCCACCGCTGTCGGCTTGCTGATCGTGAGCCTCAACCAAGGCACAGAAAAACGCTGCATCACTTCATGGGCAACCTTTTCTGCCAAAGTTTCAATTAACTGATACTGGCTTGCCTCGATCATCTGCGTAATATGCTGGCTCACCTCAGCGTAATCCAGCGCCAATTTCAGATCATCGTTTTCAGCAGCGGGACGGTTATCCCACGCCAGGTCGAGATCCAGTAAAAGTGGTTGGCGAATTGTACGTTCCCAGTCATAAACACCGATGACCGTTTGAACCCGCAATCCACGGATATATACGATATCCATAAGAATTCATACCAAAAGAAAAGGCGCTAACACGAATACTATCGATCAATACCGACACAAATACAAACCTGAACAGACTTACAATTTGTGCAACGCCATTCGACAGCATTCAGCAAGCAAAACTTGAGGGATTAAAAAAAGGGCGATATTGTACCGAATGACGCACAACTAATCATCACTGGTTCGTGACAAAAACTGGATCAAAAAATCGGCCTGCAACGACAATATGATCTCTACAATTGCCATCATCTTATGTCTTATTGCTTATTTACTTGGATCAATTTCCGGGGCAATACTGTCCTGTCGACTCTGGCATCTTCCTGACCCTCGCACTCATGGCTCAAAGAACCCCGGCGCCACCAACATTTACCGCCTGGGCGGAGTCCAGCCCGCGCTGTTCACGCTGCTGTGCGATGCCTTAAAGGGGGTAATTCCCGTCTGGCTTGCCGCACTGCTTTCGGCACCGCCTCTGGAGCAGGGTATGGTCGGCATGTTTGCGATCCTTGGCCACATGCTACCAATCTTTCACGGTTTTCGGGGAGGCAAAGGGGTTGCCACGACATTGGGCGTCGGGTTGGTTATCGCACCGGCAACAAGCTTGATACTCATTATAGTGTGGGGAAGCATTCTCAAAATGAGTCATACATCTTCCATCGCCTCACTCACGAGTGCGTTTATAGCCCCCGTACTGGCACTTGTATTCAATCCGGATTTTACATTGGTTTTTTTGATACTCTCAGCATTGATTGGGGTACGCCACCGCGACAACCTGATACGCATAGTACGACGTCAAGAAGCAAAAACCCGAAAACAGAATTAAACAGACACGCGCTATAGCCTAATCTCGACCACTCCTGAACACTCATTCAGCCACTGGACTCAGTTCATCCATAGGCCAGCGAGCGCGCACCTGCAGGCCGCCCTCGTCAAACTGTCCGGCGAGCAGCCTTTGACAACCTGCATAAGCGATCATCGCACCGTTATCGGTACAGAATTCTGGCCGAGCGTAGTAAACGTTCGATTTTTCTTTCAGGACCATCGCCTCCAGGGCTTGGCGCAATTCCGTATTCGCACTGACCCCACCGGCAATAATCAGACGCTTCAAACCCGTTTCGCGCAGGGCTCGCCGACACTTTATCATCAGCGTATCCACTACGGCGGCTTGAAACGATGCGGCGATATCCGCAGCCACCGCCTCTGACAATTGTCCGTTTTCGTCTTTATGCTCCATGACCGTGTTGAGCGTAAACGTTTTGAGACCACTAAAACTGAAATCAAGGCCAGGTCGGTCTGTCATGGGCCGAGGGAAACTGAATCGTGCACTCCCCCGTTCAGCCAACTTCGCGATTCGTGGCCCACCGGGATAATCCAACCCCAACATTTTTGCCGCTTTATCAAAAGCCTCACCCGCCGCGTCATCAAGAGATTCACCCAACAATGTATACTGGCCAAGCCCTTCAACCCGAACCAACTGGGTGTGCCCTCCCGATACCAATAACGCGATAAAAGGAAATTCAGGGGGGGATGATTCCAGCATTGGTGCCAATAAATGCCCTTCCATGTGATGTACACCAATACTCGGAATATTCAGAGCAATCGCCAAGGCGCGAGCAATTGCGGCCCCCACCATAAGCGCGCCAACCAGTCCGGGCCCGGCAGTATAGGCAATGGCATCCAGATCCTTCCGGGTCTTTCCTGCCTTGTCCAAAACCTCCAGAATCAATGGCAAAGTCTTCCGGATATGATCCCGAGAGGCTAATTCAGGAACGACACCGCCATAATCAGCATGCACTTCCACCTGGGAGTACAGTGCATGAGATAACAAGCCCATCTCACTGTCATACAACGCGATGCCTGTTTCATCACATGAACTTTCAACACCTAAAACCAGCACCAATGCCTCTCCTTATCTAAACGAACGAATAAGATTACCAGATTATATGCAACAAGGTGAATGCACCCATAAAATCACCCGTGACAATTTTACCCGAATTGATCAACTTCAGAGCGACTTCACTTTACAATAGATGAAATAAGGATTAGAATTCGCGGCCCGAATGTAGGGACCATGACTATTTTCCAATCAAATTTAAGTTGACTGTTTCACTCGAGTGAAAAGTCAATGGCTCCAACGGTGCATTAAATTTGAAAGAAGTGTATTAACTTTGGAAAAGTGTTAAACAAGCTCCCTGCATCATATTATCAAAGGCCCGACTCTGTAGACGCAAAGTATGCTGACAGTAGCGACCTTAACGTGATTTAATTGCGAGAGAAGGTGAATTTTTAATGCCATCAGTTAAAGTAAAAGAAAACGAACCATTCGACGTAGCATTGCGTCGCTTCAAACGCTCCTGCGAAAAAGCAGGTGTTCTTTCTGAAGTTCGTCGTCGTGAATTCTACGAGAAGCCAACTTCAGTTCGTAAGCGTAAAGCTGCAGCAGCAGTTAAGCGTCACGCCAAGAAATTGCAGCGCGAGCAACGTCGTTTCGAAAGACTTTACTAAGCAGCATTTGTTAGCAGACCCGATTAATACGACTGTCAACACAACGGAATGAAATCAATGGCTGAAGAAACACTGAAGAGTCAAATTACCTCTGCAATGAAAGAGGCCATGAAAGCGAAGGACAAAAATCGATTAGGTACAATTCGACTAATCCTTGCTGATATCAAAAAAGTTGAAGTTGACGAACGCATTGATGTTGATGACACTCGCGTGCTTGCCATTCTCGACAAGATGGTTAAACAGCGTCGCGATTCGGTCAAACAATATACTGATGCAGGAAGAGATGATCTGGCACAGGTGGAAGCGAATGAAATTGAAGTCATTCAGGCTTTTCTGCCCAAAGCCCTGACTGATGAAGAAATCAGTGAACTCATCACCTCTGCCATTGCAGAATCGGGTGCCGCATCGATGCAGGACATGGGTAAGGTAATGAACCTTTTGAAGCCCAAATTACAAGGTCGTGCCGATGTTGGATCTGTCAGCCAAAAAGTCAAAGCAGCTCTCGCACAGTAATAATCGAAACGATAGCGCTCTCTAAGCGACGCTATCGGATCTGTGACTGTTGGCCGGAAAGGGTGCACCCTACAGTGCACCCTTTTTGCGCTGCATAATAGCTGCGTTACAACTACCTTGTAATCACTCTCATCCTTACTATTATTTTAAGTTCAGCCCTGATTTGGGTTCGTTCTGACTTCAATGACGTCGTGCTCTGCACCTGTAGCCAGAACCCCGCGATCATTACCGGGTCAATACACGCAACCGTATCTGCAAAACCGCCTGAACGAGCGGCTTAACGCACTTTTTGCGGCGCAAAGATACACAGGCACACTTGGACAGCGAGAATTATTACCTAAATCTATGGCGGGAATGATTCCACAAACATTTATTGATGATCTACTGGCCCGTACTGACCTGTATGGCGTCATCAATACCCGTGTGCCTTTAAAAAAAGCAGGCTCAAACTACAAAGCATGCTGCCCTTTTCATAATGAAAAAACGCCCTCTTTCAATGTCGTTCCAGCAAAAAACTTTTATCACTGTTTTGGCTGCGGGGCAAACGGCAATGCCATTACCTTTCTACGCGAATTTGATAATCTTTCGTTTACAGAAGCGGTAGAGGAACTTGCGCGCCATGCCGGGATGGAAGTCCCACGCGACGAGCGCACACAACAACTTCATCGAAAATCGAAAGGACTATTGGATGCGCTGAAATATGCGGATCAGTTTTATCGACAACAACTGAAGAATCACGAACAAAGCAGTGTCGCCCGAAAGTACCTAACGGAGCGCGGCTTATCAACAGACATTATCGAACAATTTGGTTTGGGGTTTGCTCCGCCAGAGTGGCGAAATCTTTCCCAGAATTGTGACCCGGATCTTATCCCCCTGCTTAGGCAGTTGAAAATGACCGGCGGCGAAGGCGGTTCCAGTTATGATCTATTCCGCAACCGAGTCATGTTTCCGATTCGAAACCCAAGGGGACAGGTGATTGCCTTTGGCGGGCGAACACTTGGCGACGACAATGCCAAGTACATCAATTCACCGGAATCCGATGTTTTCCACAAAAGCAATGAAGTTTACGGGTTATATGAAGCACTGCGAAACAACCGCCAACTTACGCAACTTGTAGTAGTCGAGGGCTACCTGGATGTGATCGCACTTGCACAGTTCGGCATAGGTAACGCGGTAGCAACGCTGGGCACGGCGACAAACGACGATAACCTAAAAACACTACTTAAGCACTGCAAAGAAATTACTTTTTGTTTTGATGGTGACCGTGCCGGTTTTAAAGCGGCACAAAAAGCGATGGAGAACAGCCTGAGCCTGATCGAGGACGGCATGGACCTGCGCTTCCTGCTGATTCCGGAAGGCGAAGATCCCGACTCCCTGATCCGAAAAGAAGGGAAAGATGCATTCAAAACGAGACTCGATTCTGCGCGTCCACTGTCGAGCTTTTTCTTCGATGTATACAGCCAGGGCCTGGATTTAACCCTACCAGAAGACAAGGGGAAACTGCGCGCACTTGCCCAACCACTGATAGGCCAGATCCAAGCCAGAACATTACAACAAGGCATTAAAAATCAACTGTATAAGTTGACTGCAAACGAATCCCCCCGTTTTTTTCGGGGCAAAAAGGGTCAAGCGGCCCCTTCTCAGCCATCACACAGCGACCCAAACCGGTCTGCCCGAAACCAAAAAGATGGCTACTATAAACAACCTGCGGAACTGGCCTACAAAGTCACTCCCGGAGCGAAAGTCTGCCTGGGGCTGTACCTTGCTCCAGCACAAGCAGAACAAGTGATTGCTCAATTGCAGGACATGCAGGGAAGCAAAAGTGCAGAGCGAATTCTCGGCTTTGCCGAATTTATTCACGACCAAAAACTAGCAACAACGGAACAAGTGCTGGCGCAATTGAGTCAAAACAAAAAACACCGTCAAAGCTTTCAGAACCTGTTCGACTCCATCGAATTATTCCCCGATGCAGAGGTCGCACAACTGGAAGCGAAAGATGAAATAAACCAGTTGAAAATCAGCTGGACAGAACAACGCATCCGAACGCTGCTGCAGGAGGAAAGCCCCTTAGGGGAAGCGAAAAAACAAGAGTTGAAAAAACTTTACACTGTAAAACAGACACTTAAAAACAGAGCTGCTGTTACAGCTTGAATTTGGGCAATTCACCACTATATACATTTTCAAGTGGCGTGAAAAGCCCCGCAAGGCTATAATGTCAGTTTATTTGTCACCATCAGTAACATAGGGTGAATATGTCAGGCAATTCTACACAATCCCGTTTGAAAGAACTCATAAGTCGTGGTAAAGAACAAGGGTACCTGACCTACGCAGAAGTTAATGACCACCTCCCTGAAGACATCGCAGATCCGGATCAGGTCGAAGACATTATTCGAATGATCAACGATATGGGCATTCAAGTATGTGAAGAGGCTCCCGATGCCGATTCCCTGCTCATGTCAGATGGTGATTCTACAGATGAAGCTGCTGCTGCGGAAGCCGCTGCCGTTCTCGCGTCTGTTGAAAGTGATGTTGGCCGTACCACCGATCCTGTGCGCATGTACATGCGTGAAATGGGTACAGTGGAACTGTTGACCCGTGAAGGCGAAATCCAGATTGCCAAACGCATCGAAGAAGGCATTCGTGATGTCATGGCTGCCCTGGCCTGTTATCCCGGAGCCGTCTCCAGCGTGCTGGAAGCCTATGATAACCTGCAGGAAGATGAAGAAGGTCGCTTGAGCGACATCATCTCCGGCTTCGTTGACCCGGACGATGGCTCATTCCTGAGCCCAAGCGTTGAAAGCGAGAGCTCTGAAGATGTCGATCTTGATGAGTCAGATGATGACAGCGATGATGACGACACACCAAGCTCCGACGAAGATGGCGAGAGCGGGCCAGATCCAGAACTGGCAAGAGCGCGCTTCACGGATTTGAAGTCTGCTTATGAAAAAGTGCTTTCGGCCGAAAAACAATTCGGACGCCTGAGTAAACAAACGATTGAAGCCTTGAATGAACTGGGAGAGGTATTTGCCCCGTTCAAACTGGCTGGGCGCCAATTCGATCTCATGATCAGCACGATTCGTGAGCGTAATGATGCGATCCGCAGTCATGAACGAATGATCATGAGCATTTGTACTCGTGAATGTAAAATGCCGCGCAAAGCTTTTATCAAAGCCTTCCCGGGCAATGAAACAAACCGCGAGTGGGCATTCAAGCTGGCAGAGGCTGGTGCAGACTACTCTCCGGCGATTGGTGATCGTGCTCAGGAAATTTCACGTTTGCAGCGTAAAATCTCTACCCACGAAGCGGAAGTCGGCATCGGAATCCCGGAAATCAAGGAAATCAACCGACGCATCTCCATTGGCGAAGCCAAAGCCCGCCGCGCGAAGAAGGAAATGGTTGAGGCCAACTTGCGACTGGTTATTTCTATCGCCAAGAAATATACCAACCGGGGACTGCAATTCCTGGACCTGATTCAGGAAGGTAACATCGGCTTGATGAAAGCGGTGGATAAATTCGAATATCGCCGTGGTTACAAATTCTCAACTTATGCGACATGGTGGATTCGTCAGGCGATCACCCGGTCTATCGCAGACCAGGCGCGTACAATCCGTATACCGGTTCATATGATTGAGACGATCAACAAACTGAACCGCATTTCACGCCAAATGCTTCAGGAAATGGGCCGCGAGCCCACCCCTGAAGAGCTGGGTGAACGCATGGATATGCCCGAAGATAAAGTACGAAAAGTACTGAAAATCGCAAAAGAGCCAATATCCATGGAAACCCCGATTGGTGACGATGAAGACTCCCATCTGGGCGACTTTATCGAAGATACCCAGGCCCAATCCCCGGTGGATACCGCAACCGGTGAAGGCCTCCGAGAAGCGACCCGAAATGTACTTGCCGGCTTGACAGCACGTGAGGCGAAGGTACTACGGATGCGTTTCGGTATCGAAATGAACACGGATCACACACTGGAAGAAGTAGGTAAACAATTTGACGTAACCCGTGAGCGTATCCGTCAAATCGAAGCCAAAGCACTTCGAAAACTGCGTCATCCAAGTCGTTCTGACCACTTGCGTGGTTTTATTGACGATCAATAAAATTTTATCGTCTAAACACTGGCGTCTAGGATAATCTCTGATTATAATAGGCGCCCGCGTTAAAAAGGGCCCTTAGCTCAGTTGGTTAGAGCACCCGACTCATAATCGGTAGGTCCCCAGTTCAAGTCTGGGAGGGCCCACCATCTTGATAGAAGATGGTTCAATCTGCAAACAGCAGATAAATCTAGCAATAATACTCGCTCCCCCCCTCTCTTGCTGTAAGCCAAGCACCAATTCTGAGTCTAGAAATTAACGAGAATTTCGCCGCTTTAACTCATTCCCGCAACAACATACTATTACATTTTAAAGGAAAAATATTAAAGACATCTAAAGTTGTAGTTGATCAATTGGCTTCACAAACAGACTGTACAACTTTCGTAGACGTCAAACCTTTTATGTTCTCGGTACGTTGATGACTATGATTTATACAAACCTCAACCAAGAAAAAGCCCTTATCTGGCGAATCATTCATAGAGACAATACCCCCTGGATACTCGATAATAGTCTGCAAAACTGATAATGTGAAAAAGAGTCTGGATAAACAATTGAGTCTACGTAACCTGCAATTAGAGGTATACACGAGACTTGGCTGGTATTTTTAATGATTACTTACACAACCGGAAACTTATTAGAAGCGCCTGCCGAAGCCCTTGTTAATACTGTTAATACCGTAGGTGTTATGGGTAAAGGTATCGCGCTCATGTTTAAAGAGCGTTTTGCCCATAACATGCAAGCATATGCAAAAGCCTGCAAGAACAATGAAGTTGTCACGGGTAAGATGTTTGTTACAGAAACGGGAGAGCTGATGGGGCCAAAATGGATCATTAACTTTCCGACTAAACAGCATTGGCGTGCCAGATCTAAGATTGAATGGGTTGAAGAAGGCCTTATTGATTTACATCGGTTCATCATTGAAAACGACGTTAAATCGATTGCAATCCCCCCATTAGGTGCAGGCAATGGAGGGTTGGACTGGAAAGAAGTGAAACCCAAAGTTGAAGCCGCTTTAGCGGATCTAGAAGGCGTTGACATTCTCATCTTTGAACCCACAAAACAGTATCAAAATGTTACAAAGGACAAGGGCGTTACCAAGCTGACGGCAGAGCGCGCGATGATTTCAGAGCTGATCAGACGTTATTGGGTATTAGGCATAGAATGTAGCTTGCTGGAAATTCAGAAGTTTGCCTGGTTTCTGCAAAGGGTTATTGATGCTGAAGGTCTTAAAAACAATCTCAAGCTGAACTTTGAGGCAAAGAATTATGGACCCTTTGCAAGTAATCTGAGTCATCTATTAAATGCGTTAGATGGAAGCTACCTAATAGCGGATAAGCGTATTCCGGATAGCTCGCCAGAGGATGTCATTTGGTTTAATGACGATAAGAAAGACTATGTCCAAACTTATCTCAAATCGGAAGCGTCTCAGTATGTTGATGCGCTTGAAAAAACGTGCACACTAATTGATGGTTTTGAATCGCCTTACGGCATGGAATTGTTATCTACAGTCGACTGGTTGTTGAAAGAAGGTAACTATGAGCCGACTCTCGAATCAATCCAACGTGGGCTAAAAGAGTGGCCTGCTGGAAAGCCTTGGTCAGATAGAAAGGTAAGGCTATTCGAGCCAAAACATATAGCGTTTGCTCTCAATAGATTAAAAGAGACATCAACCATCTCTTTCTAAGAAGATTGTGTATCGCTCACTAAGGGCTGTTGCCATTTCAGTAGTTACCTATGTGAAATGGCTAGAGCCACTAGTTCCCTTTAGAAAGCAACTCAAAAATCAACCGCCCAAATTTTTCAGCCTTGGCCGGATCTGACAATAATTGCATCATTTGATCCTGATGGGCATCACCACTGGCAATAACGGCATCATCCAGGGCTTTGCCGAAGTCACCCAACATTGCTTGCTCTGCCGTGTTATTTGCAATTTGGCTCATTACCGTTGGGTTTTCTCTCACCTTATCGCGGATGGTGTAAGCGTAATTCACCATGTCTTGATCGGTCAGGTTGTCGGTAATAAACACTTCGTTTAGCCGCGCAATAATGCGCGAAAGCAGCTCTTCTTTTTTGTCTTTGGGTTTCGCCGTACCGATGGCATCACCTGGCTCGAGCCGATAGTCCGCCGTATCTTCTTTAAGCTGGAGATCTTGCTGGCGAATTTTAGACAGTCGATAGTGGCTTAGAATAACGCTTTCGAGGTCAATATCATCGTCATCGATGCTTTCTTCTCTTAACATGGGCCGCAGATTACGGGCATACAGACTGAGTTTTTCGAGGTCTTTATCGTTGTAGTCAATAATCTGAGACATAAACTCGTAAAAGCGTACAAACGACCCCAAATCCTTTTTAAAAACTTCTAACGCACTTTTTTCCTGAGCACATTCTTTGAGACTGTTCTCGGCGTTGGCAATCAGTACCGCATCGCCGGTTTGCTTGGTGCGCTCAAACATCATCTTGGCCTGCTTAAAGGCCTCTACCGCAGATTTATAGCGTTTAGTCCAACGATCTACGGCTGGTTTGCTGATATTGGCCAGGGCTGCGTTACTTTTGCTTTTACTGTAAAACGCTTCACAAAATTGCTCGACCTCCTGCCATTGGAAAATACCGGCCACTCGCAGTTTATTAAACAGGTCATCTACCAGATTCGGGTCGGAAATGTCCGCCAGCTCTGCGGTTTGATAATAGGGCTGAAAGGCCGAGAGGATATCATCCGGGTCATTAAAGAAGTCCAGTACAAACGTGCCTGTGTCGGCTTTTCCAGGATAAGTGCGATTTAACCGCGATAAGGTTTGCACGCACTCTACCCCACCGAGTTTTTTATCCACATACATGGCACAGAGCTTGGGCTGATCAAACCCGGTTTGGAACTTATTGGCAACAATCATTACCTGGTAGTCTTCCGAGTCAAAGGCCTTGCGCATATCCCGCCCTTTCAAGTTCGGGTTCATATTGCCTTCAGTGTACTTCTCGCCCAGCAATGCTTCGGCATTTGGATCTTTCTCGTTAAACTCCACATCCCCGGAAAATGCGACCATTGCATGAATATGTTGGTAGCCTTTTTCGGTGATATATTTATCAAATCCCAGCTTGTAGCGCACCGCCTCCTTACGCGAACCGGTCACGACCATCGCTTTGGCTTGCCCGTTTAGCAAACGCGCTACATTCACCTTGAAGTGCTCAACAATTACCTGCACTTTCTGGGCGATATTGTAGTCATGAAGACGCACCCATTGATTCAACCTCACCTTGGCTTTCTTACTATCCACCTCTTCGTCACTGGCCTTCATCTTCATCGCAAGTTGATAAGCCACTTTGTAATTGGTGTAGTTTTTCAACACATCCAGAATAAAGCCTTCCTCGATAGCCTGGCGCATACTGTAAACATGAAACGCTTCGGGCTTGTTATCAACAGCAGAGGGAAGCTCAGGGTTTGGTAAACGACCAAACAGTTCCAATGTTTTTGCCTTGGGTGTGGCAGTAAAAGCAAAGTAACTCAGGTTATTTGATTGCCTACGAGCAGCAACCGCCGCATCGAGAATGTCTTCGGTGCTCAGCTCTTCTTCTGTGGCCTCTTTTGCCTCCAGCATCAACACCTCTTTAAGTTGCCTTGCCGTTGAACCAGTCTGGGACGAATGGGCTTCATCGGCGATAATGGCGTAATGACGTGCTTTCAGGCTGACACTGTTCTCAATCGCTTTCAACACATAGGGAAAGGTTTGAATCGTCACGATAATAATAGGCTGTGCGGCTTCCAAGGCATTCGCCAGCTTTTCAGACTTCGAACCTTCACCTTCTTTGCGGTTAATACGGCCCACAACCCCATCCACATGTTCGAACTGGTAAATGGTGTCTTGTAGCTGATCATCAAGCACGGTGCGGTCGGTAATAATAATCACCGAGTTAAACACCTTATCTCCCATTGCATCCCTCAACCCGGACAGCTGATGAGCAGTCCAGGCGATGGAGTTAGACTTCCCTGAACCGGCACTATGCTGAATGAGATAACGCTGACCGGGGCCATGTGCTTTAGCAGATTCAATCAGACTATTGACCACATCCCACTGATGATAGCGGGGGAAAATCAGCGTTTCTTTTTTGTATTTACGCCCTTCCCAGTCTTCTTTTTCCTCGATTTGAAGATGAATAAAGCGACCAAGAATATTTAACAGGTTATCGGGCCGCAGCACTTCGTTCCACAAATAATCCGTGGCGTATTGATGCGGGTTATCAGGCACATCATTACCTGCGCCTCCTTCTTTGGTGCCTTTGTTAAAGGGCAGAAAAAAGGTGTCTTCCCCTTCCAGGCGGGTCGCCATGTAGACTTCATATTGGCTAACCGCAAAGTGCACCAGGGCACCTCGCTTAAAGGTCAGTATGGGTTCCGGCTTCTTGGTGGCCGGATCGATGGGCAGGCGCGTGGTTTTGTATTGCTTGATGGCGTTGTGCACCGCCTGCTTCATCTCAGATTTCAATTCCAGTGTCGCTACCGGCAAACCATTAACAAACAACACCAGATCGATTCGCCAGCGTTTCGCCTTTGGACTATCTGCCTCGGCTACTTCGCCTTTATCGGCGCACCAGGGGCTGTAAACAAGCTCTGGCACGACGCGCAAGCGATTATGTCGATAATTCGCCAGGGCATCTTCATTCAGTGTGTGTTCTGGCTTGAACTGACAGAGAAAAAACCGTGTACCACGATCTTTAACCGGGTGGCGCAATACCCCCAGCGTGCCGAAGGTGCGAAGTTCTTTATTATCGGCATTGGGGTCGGCCTTATTGAGTTGCGTGGCCACACGCTGTAAGAACTTTTGCTCTGGATTATTCGGATAGACCGCACAGAACTTTTGCCATTGTTCATGCTGAGTATCTTGCACAAAGCCGAGTACATCCTCTTCATATAAGGCCAGTTCTCGGTTGTAACCGTCTGGTTTGCCCAACAGCCAACCATTGGCTTGCAGGTGTTGAATCATTTCATTCTGAAACGCAAACTCCGATGTGCTTGCCATGTGGTGCTCCTGATATTCTTGTTATTCCTGTTCGATGCTATTCAATCGGTGCCAACGCCTTGACCAACGCCTGGATTTCCTGTTCTTCCATAGGCTCCAACGGGTATCCCTCACTTTAGATCAATACGCGGTTCAGCCATGACTTTACTAAGAAAGTTCTGCTGATCGGCCAGGCGCTTGTTAAATTCTTCCGGCGAATAAATGGTCGGGTTGACCGATCGCTGCAGTTGCGCTTCCGCCGGTTCCAACAGTTCCATGATCTCGCTATAACTCAAATCATCCCCCACCAGCATCACATCCACGTCGCTACCCGCATGTTCCTCGCCTTTCGCCAGCGACCCGTAAATAAACGCCAGAGCCAAACCGGGCAATAAGGTTGCCAGGGCTTGCTGCACAACACTTGCCACCCCCACGGTTTTTCCCACCAAGCCTTTCAACTCTGCAAATATCGGGCATGCCGGATTGGCTTGATAGTGGCTCTGATTGCCTTGCCGCGTTAGCGTAACAATCCCCGCATCAGTGAGTCTGGCTAACTCCCGGCTTACCGCCCCCTTGCCCACACCAGCACGACGCACCACCTCATTGAGAAAAAAACTCTGCTGCGGCTGGCCGAATAATAGCCCTAATACTTTCTGTTGCGTGCGCGTAAACAAGGCATCGGCTAACTTCGAATTTTCTGCTGCCATCATGTTTTATTCCATCATCAGTCCCATATTGGGTACTATAGACCCCAAAATAGGACCGATCAATGCAAAGTCTCATTTTGGGTACGATATCCCCCATATTGGGACCGATATATTGGCTTCGATCTGTTGTCGCAAATCACGCTCCAGGCTGGCCGTGCTGCCGGTGAGCTCATGTGCCTGATCTCCCTCCAGAGAAAACAGTTTGCTATCGCTCATGAGGTAGCCTCTTGCAGTGAATCGCTAGAATAATTGGTTGCCGCACCCTCAGGTGGCTGCCAATCTCGGACATCGATTTTGCCGGTGACAGCTGCGGAGATTAGGGCTGAGCGGCGCTCTGTTAACAAACTTGATACTTTATCTGCCTGCTCAATTAGAGCATCCATTTTCCCGAGTTTTATAGATAAAACCTCTAAAATTTTCTTCTGCTCTTCTAGACTCGGCAAAATAAAGTTCATTTTAGCCAGTATAGAAATATAGATATGTTTTATTGTTGTCCCTCCTGCATCAAAGATCATTTTGCTTTGGTAGTCTGCTCCCATAAAGGCTATTGATAAAAATTCAGGTAACACCTTCATCTTATCTAATCTCAAGAGAGCAACCGACTGACTGATACAAGCCTCATACTCGCCATGAAATACAACTACACGTCCCAATGTTCCGTCCTTAGTAAGCAATACATCGCCTTTTTCAGGCTTACTTTTTGGCGATAGCAACGTATTGAATGCTTCTTGAGAAGTACACCTTGCTTCTTCATACTTAATCCTGCCAAATTCAATATCTGTAGCAGTAAGCATGTAAGGGCCTTCGCTCGTTGAGGGCATTGGGTTTGTAAAACCATAAGAGATAAATTCACACATCCAACCAACTCGGGTTACCTCCCAACCCTCCGGCACCTCCCCCAACCACTCGACACCTGAGTCGCGCATGGGGGCATTGGGGTTAAGGCCTTTGGTGACGGCGTGGCTGATGACTGCCTGGCGTTTTTCTTTGAGTAGTTTGATGAGCTGTTGTTGTTTTTCGATCAGGGTGTCGATTTTGGTGGTTTCGTGGTCGAGGAAATTGGCGATTTTTTTCTGGATGCTGGCTTGAGGAAAAACAACTTTATAGGGAGCAATCTGTTGTGTAGAAAGCTGACCTATAGCAGAGCTTTGCACCTTAAAGTCAATTACCGCGTTTATGAAATATGCAAAAAACTTGCAACTACAATCATTCAATGGTGACAAAACAAGCAAGCGAATGATTGCATCAAAAGGATGGTCTCTAAAAGCAGCAAACCCAACTTCCCCTCTACCACTTACAGTAATTGAATGGGCATTAAAGAAATACTTACTCGTATATCCGTATATGGATTTATCATCGTTCGCATTTGTGTATATTGGGTACGGGTGGCTTTCCGATTGCACTTCAGAAAAATATTCCGCTTTAAGATCCCCCCCAGCTTTAATCTCAAACAACTTAGATATAGATGCCTCTTCCCAATCTGAAGGAATCTGATCTATGTAGTCAATTTCAACCGTCTTATACTCTGGATACGCCTGATACCTACTCATAAACACATCCTCCTGATGAGGATTTTTTGTCGAGAGCAAGGCTCCAGGGAGCGCAGCGAAGGAGCGTACTTTTAGTACGTGACTGAGTGAGCACCGCAGCAACGCGGCTATCGGCAAAAAAGGCCATCAGGAGTGCACCTCACGCAACAACGCCATAATCTCCGCACTCACCTTATCCAAATCGGCATCAATCTCTTCCAGGTCTCTGGGTGGCTGATAGACGTAGAAATGACGATTGAACGGTATCTCGTAACCGACGATGCCGATCTCGCCATCTTTATCGTCTCTTTTGCTGGCGTCGATCCAGGCGTCGGGGACGTGGGGTTGTACTTCTTTCTGGAAGTAGGCCTCATTGGTCGCATCGACCGGTTGTGATGGGTCTAGGGGCACGTTTTCATTATCCCGCAAATTGCCATCGGCTTTATACTCAATGGTTTTACCGTTTACTTCAAACAATCCATAAAGTGGGTTGGCAGGTGCTTTGTGAATCTTTTTGATGACCTTTTCAGCTTCCGGATTTATCCAGCTAACAGCGGTAGTGATTTGCTTTTTCTCGTTGGTGTCCAGCTTGATATCTTTGGCTTTGCAGGCGGTTTTTAACACGTCTTCATAGGTGTTCATGTCATCACATTGATCGGTGCCAATATGCTGCTGCAACTGTTTTGCTTTGAGCAATAGCTGCTTTTGCGTGAGCCAGGTTTTGCTATCGAGCAGGTCTTTGATTTTGGCTTCTTTCAGGTCACTAAAGTGCGCTTTCAGGTATTTACGAATAGCTTCTTTGTGCTCGTCTAACGCGCCATAGTTTTCGCAGGTTTCGTCGTCTGACCAATGCTCGCCATAGGTGTCGTAAATCCACTTCATGGGTGCTTCCAGCGGTTTGGCAGCAAAGCGCAGCGTTGCAATACGTTCATCACTAAATTGATAGCTTTCCCGCAAAGGCCGCTCAATGGTAATACGACGATAGCCAAACTCATGGTTTTTGAAAATTTTACTGGCGAAGGTTTTGGGGGCTTCGGTTTTCGCAGTGGTGGATTGTCTACCACGGTTACTTTTCTGCTCGGCGGGCTTATCTAACGCTCTTGCATCCACCACTTCAAAGGCACCGAATGTGCGAGTAATGGTACGAATATCCTCATCACTCATTTCATTGCGTTTGCTACCTAACGACTTACGCATTTTTTTGAAGAGGTTTATACCGTTGATTAACTGTACCTGGCCTTTACGTTCTTCGGGTTTCTTATTCGATAACACCCACACATAGGTGGCAATGCCGGTGTTGTAGAACATATCGGTGGGTAAGGCGACAATGGCTTCCAGCAAGTCAGCTTCGAGAATATAACGACGAATCTCACTCTCGCCGGAGCCTGCACCGCCGGTAAACAGAGGTGATCCGTTGAGGATAATCCCAATACGACCACCTCCGTCTTGCTTGTCTCTCAGTTTGCTTAGCAAGTGTAAGAGAAACAACAGAGAACCGTCAGAAACACGAGGTAAGCCAGGGCCGAAACGACCGTCGAAGCCTTTTAAGCTGTGTTCATCTTTGATGTCTTTTTCGATCTTTTTCCAGTCCACGCCAAAAGGTGGGTTGGAAAGCATGTAGTCGAACTGTTGGTTAAAGAGCTGGTCGTTAGACAGCGTGTTACCCAGTTTAATGTTGTTTACTTCCTGCCCTTTGATCAGCATGTCGGCTTTACAGATGGCATAGCTTTCTGGGTTGAGCTCCTGACCAAAGGCAACGATACGAGCATTTGGGTTGAGTTCGTGCACGTATTCCATACCAGACGATAAAAATCCACCAGTGCCCGCTGTAGGATCGTATATGGTCCGAATGATGCCCGGCTTGGTCAGTGCTTCGTCGTCTTCCATAAACACCAGAGAGGTGGTCAGGCGTACGATGTCGCGCGGGGTAAAGTGTTCACCCGCTGTTTCGTTAGAGCCTTCTGCAAAGCGCCGGATAAGTTCTTCGAACACCAGCCCCATATCATGGTTAGAAATGGCTTTTGGACTTAAATCGGTCTGACGGACTTTTTGTACGATCAGATAGAGCAAGTTAGCATCGCTGAGCTGGCCGACAAACTCACGGAAGTTGAAGTATTCAAAAATCTCGCGGGCGTCTTTAGAAAAAGACAAAATGTAAGATTCCAGGTTAGCGGCTATGCCGGATTCCCCCAGGCGAGACAGGTCCATTTTTGAGGTATTGTAAAAACTCAGCCCATCAGTGGCCCGCAGTAATAACTTCTCTTGGGCCTCTTCTTGCAATCCCATTTGCTGAACACGTTCGTATGCTTCTAATACGGCCTCTTTCTTATCGGCCAGTACACACTCAAGCCGGCGTAACAGGGTAAATGGCAGGATGATGCGGCCATATTGGGATTGTTTGAAATCACCGCGGAGAAGATCAGCGATAGACCAGCAGTAAGCGGCCAGGTTATTTGGGGTTTGTACGTTTTCGTTAGTTGTCATTATGGATTCTTAGTCAGTAAATTCCGTTTACCACTTAAAATAATAGTGGATAATAATAAATTGGCCCGAACTTTAAAGGCCCACGGAGGCTTTAATCAAGCGATAAATGGTCTAAATGGCCTGACTAATTGAGAAATAATGGGCATGGTGGCTATAAAATCAGCATCAACCACCGCACTATGCGGACAAAAAAATAGCGCTGTCAAAGCGCTAAATGGGAAACGTTAACAGCCCCTAATAATCACGCTAATCCAGCAACACCGTTCCATCTGAATCAGGCTCGGCGTCATTTGCACTGGCCGTTTGACACCATGTGTCTGAGCTGACGTCAGTTGATGAGAGAACTGGGCGAAAGGTGTGGTGTGTAGCCGGGTTTGAGCACATTTTATCGAGTTCCTCATTACTTATCCGCAGCACTTTAATATGATCCTCAATGATCGATTGGCGGCCCCGAACGAAGGGGTATAAAACGTTGGGTTCATCATCATGGGTACAGATGAGGATATGATTGGGATTGAGGCTGGTAGCGATCGATGCCTCAATATAATCCAGACTGCCTTGCCGTTCGAGATAAGTTTGCAGAACAACATCCCAGCTTTGAAACGCCTCACAGCGGGGTTCAACCTCCCCCCAACGACTCAGAATAATCCCATTACGTGGCATCTCACCGCGACGGTGCCAATAGCACAGGACACACTGCAAAAGCATTTGAGACTCTAAGCAATCACCAACCAGAATTAAGGGCATATCCGGGCGGCTCCGTGCATACAGATAACGGTAAATTGCGATCGCGTCGTTAAACAGAGATGTGTGTTTTTGGGGCTGTGTAGCCTGATGAGGGAAGAGCCGACCAAAGAAGCAAGCTCGATAATCCACGAGTCGGAAGTATTTCAGCTCGCCGACAAAAAATCCCCCATCTTGCAATAAAATGAACTGTAGAGATGAAGGGCCACAACTGCTCGCTCGTATCACAAATGCCCTCTCTTATTATTATCGTAATAATGAGAGACCATAGTAATTAGAAACAGTATCAGGCCCTATGTGAAATCAAGACACAGGAGTGTGATATCAGGACAACCGCACAGGCCAATCATTTTTGCTCGTATTGGAATTCCTTGGAATCAGCTCCATGGAGAGAAAGGATTGATGCGAAACCAAAGCGCAACCTGCCACTTGGAGAGGTTAGTTGTAATCTTCTTGTATCAGAAGCCAGGAAACGTGGCGAATTCATCAGGCCACGTGGCTTAGAAATTCATCTGCGGAGTGGATACCTTCACGATCCTGACAGATTTTAAAAAGACGAAACAGGTTCTTAGCTGTGGCGTTGCCATTTGCACTCACCATGCGGCGTAAACCGGCTTCCTGCATTTGTAGATCTTTTGCTACTTCACCAAAAGCCTGAGTGCCATTGAGATAATCACGTAATAGAGAATTACCAACAACGATATCACCTTCAAGGTATGACTCTAGCGCCTCCAGCAATAATCCTTTGCGGTATTCAGGATCTTTACATAGCTCCATGACGGTATCTTTAAATTCACGAGTTAAAGCCATCGTCTGTTACCTCACTTTTTACCTTTATGCTTTCGCCTTTTGGAAGGAGGGTGTCCTGCTTTTTGTTGCGGGGGAGACACCTTCGGCTTTCTTGCTTTGTAGTCAGCCAAGTAATCTTTAGCTACACCAATCGCAGCTTGCTGATCCGGCTTGTCACTACCAGCGAACAAGATGATCAGCTCGTCACCTTCCGTAATGTAGTAAATACGGTACCCTGGACCACAATCGATTCGGCGCTCCTGTAAACCATTACCATCGGTAATCGGCTTATGATCACCGAAGTTACCAGACTCCATTTGGGTCACCGCCCTAGTGATCTTGGCCTTTGCCCTGGCATCCTTAAGGTCGACAAGCCAGTCCCGAAACGGGACGCTGCCATCTTGGGTTTTGTACTCTTGAGCTTTCCGCTCGACTACGGGTATTGTCACTAGATTACGTCCCTTTTCCGCCAATTATAATAACGTATATGTTATTACTCAAGTTCCTTTTTTAGCTCCCCCCAGCACCGGATACTTGTTTAAACCGTTTTCATAAACCTGCTTAAACCTACTCATGGTTTAAACGAGCCTATCCCTACAGCGCAGGGTGCGCGGAAAGCAGTGGAGTGCTTTCCTGAATCAAGTCGGGACTCATGCCCGGTCTACCACCAAGGCGAGCCTCGACGGAGTAACTAACCCGATTCACACGACGAAAGTGACGCCAGCCACTCAGAAAATCCAATGATTTTTCGAGTGGTTGGTACCAACGCTGAAGTTTGTTGTAATACTGATAATCCCCGAGCGCCATCCTTACAGGCGGATGCTCGGTCTTAACGGTACCCTTCGCGTTAATACCCATGAGTTGTTTTGGCGGCTTTTCTTTAAAGCCATAATGCCGACGACCAATCACTAACGCGGCCGCGTGGTGATCTGAAAAACCGTGTCGATCGCGATACTTCATCCGCCCCAATAATGAGGTATAAGCCGGATTGACGTGATATAGGCGTATGCCGCGTTTAATGCTTTGCGTTTCAATCAAGTCCTTGATCTTACCGTAAGCAAAGGCATTCAACATGCGGGCATACTGAGGATGATCCTGCTTTTGGTAATGCCGTTTCTTTTGCTGAAAATCCAGCTTTTCGATCACCACCGCTTTACCTTGCTGCGCGGCAAAGTCCATCAGGTCTCGTACGGCATCCCCAATAATGGCCGCTCGTTGAGCATCATTCTTATAGTGTAACGGTAAGTCAAACGTTCGGTGTTGCAGTGGGTTACCGTTTCGATCCAGCTCGACGACCGCTAAGTGATCCGGGTTGACATCCACACCAATGACACCTTGGTCATCATCGATCCACTCTGCTTGCTCTTTTGGTCCTGCCACTTCCACGCTAACGAGTAACCGCCAACCTTTTTTGTCTCGCTTAAATCGAAAACTCAGGGGTTGCCCTTTGATTGATTTATCGTGTTTTTTAACCTGATTTTGCCAAACGGCTTGGGCAATAGCCGCCTTACTACCATGCTTGAATTGCAGGTGATCAATGTTAATGGTCGTGCCAAACGTGGCGCGTAATTGATGGGGCACCAAGAGTTTAAGCTGGTAAGCATCTTCTTGCTCACTGGGCGATAGCTGGGCATTTTGACAGCCCCAGGATTCATCATGAGAACCCACCAATAGAAATTCACGGTGTCGCGCTTCGTGCCAGCGACATTGCCAATCCCTGATCCCTTCATTGGATTTTAGTGTTTGTCGCTCTTTCAGCAGCTTTCGACCACCAAAACAAATCGGTGCTTTGTTTTCCTGTTTTTCGGCCACCAAGGCGGACTGCTTTTGCTGCCAACGACGCAGTTTTACTTCTTTCTGTCGTAACCTGTTGCGAAGTTGTTTTGCCTGTTGCGGGCTGCCTTTCTCTGCAACATGATCACAGCGCTTCTTTAGCTTGTTGAGCGTTTTCTCCAGCTGTTTGATTTTAACGTCCAGCGTAGCCAGTCGGTTGTTTCGATTGGTTTGGTAAGACTGGATTAAGCCTTTGATGCTTTGCCGTACGCCTTGAAACACCCGATAGCTGAACGGCATCCCCATTTCATGCATAAACTGGGTACGATTTAATTGCTGGGCTTTAGGCTTTTGTAAGTTAGCAAACCAACGAAACTTCACTTGATTCCACAACTCGGCATATTGACACAATGCCGCATCCTGCTCATGAATCAAATCAAGCCGGGTTTCAAAGGTGAGTGTTTTCGTTGGCGTATCCACTAGGCGATGGCTCGTTGATTTTTACGACTACGTGAACCATGCAAGCGAGCAATTTGCGTTTGCAAATCCTTTTTCTGATCATGAGAAGAGACGCGAGCATAACAGATCGTTCTGCGTTGCTCATTAGCAGTCGACTGACCGCAAAAGGCTAAAAGTTTCTCAAGCGCGTAACGACGATGGCCACCAGGCGTACGGAAATCTGAGAAATATCGTGATTCTTTTTCCCAGCGACGAAGGGTGGAAACGGCCACACCCAGCAGAAAAGCGGCAGCGCCTATCGATAGAAATTCAGCCATAATCATCACCTCCATCCATGAGAAAACAATACTGTACAAGCTACTGTATATGTGTAGATTTAGTCAAGTATTTCGTTAACTGTTAAAGCCCCGAAAACCTTTTCAGTTTGGATGTGAAATCAAGACACAGGAGTGTGATATCAGGACAACCGCACGGGCCAATGAACCCGGTTTCACACCGGAGCCTAAACAGTTTTTCGCTTGGCCTTTTTACTACCGGAGGCAGGTACGGTTTTATCCGACTCCTGACGAGCACCGGCTTGCTCCAGCCAGAATAGTGAGTCCAGGTAGCTGACAAAACGATTGAGATATTCCGGGGACAGCGAGCGCATCGCGGAAAGTGACCGGGTCACCAGCATTTGTGGATTGAGTGGACCTGGATCTTCCGGTACGGTTTTCACAGCTTGCGTAACCAAGCGTTCCGAGCCGCGTTTGGCCATGCTGTCACGTAGCTGCTTGACTGAAGCCAGTTCACGGATTTCACCCGCTTCCGGTTTGGTTTCTATTTGGGTTGTTGCGATAGAGGAATGACCAAATTCACGCAGTGCTGCAGCCTCTTGTTCGCGCAGCATCATTTCAAAAGGACTGCCAGACTCTGCGGGACTCACGTCCAACTCTCGGGAGACCAGTTGCTCTCGCAAACCTGATAAGAGCGATTTAGCTGAGGCATCGTTCGTGGCAGTCAGGCGCTGCTTGAGTGCGGTAAATTCACAACGTTGAAACAACTCGTCCAACTCTGGAGCCAAGGCAGGCGTCTTTTCTTGAGCCGTGCGGAGCTGGGTATCAAGCCGCTCACGCGCATCCAGAAAGGCGCTCAAATATTCTGCTCGAGCCTGCTCAATTTTAACCTTGAGCCGGGCCGCCACCCCTGCTGACTGTGACGCGGCTTTTTCTGACATCGCCGCGATATATCTGAATCGCGCTGGATCAAATTTATCCAGACCAACTGAATGAAACGCCTCAATATCCAGGGATTCCAGCGCACTAGGCGAGAGCCTGACGGCTGATACGGACTCACTTCGTGCCGGATCCGTTTCTGCCTCTGGTGCTATCCGGGCCTCCTGCTCGGGGACTTCCGCTTTTACCGGCTCGCATGCAACAAGATTACATTCAACAACATCACTCATACTGGTAGCTTACTCATGATTCGTTGTACCTCGTGGTACCGGGGCCATTTCCACCCGGCGATTTTGGGCACGACTGGCATTATCCACATTCGGAACGGTAGGATGCTGAGCACCAAAAGCGGCAGCAAAAACCATCTCTGGCGGCATGCCTTCCTCGACCAAAGCTCGGGTTACGGTTAAAGCCCGCTGCGCCGACAATTCCCAGTTATCATCATAACGGGAGTTCCCCTTTTGAATGGGGAGGTCATCCGTGAAGCCGCTGACCATTAACATTTCACCACGATCATCCAGAAAAACTCGCAACGGACCAATGAGCGTTTTCAACAACGCCCTGCCCTCGCTTTGGAGCTGATCTGAATTCAGGGAGAACAAGACACTTCCACTGATTCCGATTCGCCCGTCACGCAATGTCACACGTCCAGTCGCCAGAGGGTCTGCCAAAGCTTCTTCAAGCGCCATACGACGCTGTTCCTCAGCCTGACGACGGGCAACCTCTTCTTCCAGGTTTTGTGCGAGTTCCAATTGAAAGCCCAACGCCCAAACCAGCAGCAAAACAAACACCCCCACCAGTCCTGACATCAAGTCACCAAAAATAGCCCAGACTGGTGGTTCCTGGGATACTGCATCATCCAGTTCTGCCATGATCCCCCCTATTAGTCTACGACTTCCGGTGACTTACTGCTCAATTGGCGTAATTCTTCAAAGATCTCTTTTTGAGAAAGAATACTGTGATCAATTACATCCCGAGCCTGTGCCACGTAATACCCCAGCTGCTCATCGCTTCGTTCAGTGGATTGCCCCAAGGCAGACTCCATTCGATTGAGCTGCTCGATCAGCTGATGATTCGACTCATTATAAAGGTTAACTGCTGTCTGGAAGGCTTCCGCGAGACTGGACAGCTCCACGGCACTACTTGTAAATTCAACAGCAACATCAGACATCTTGGTGACCTCGGTTTGCACGAGATTCTGGAATTGATCGCCAACATCCGAGAACATACCCGTCGTGGAATCAACTAACTGTTCCACAGCCTGAAGCTGGCCATTGGATGCCCGCTCAAGGGTTTCGGAAAGCGACCTTAACTCTTCAAGGTTGCGCTTGCGTTCTTCCAGCAGGCTGTTATCACGCTCAATATTTTTAGAAACTTCGTTGCGGAGCTCGGAAATCACCTCCGCTGCAGCGCGGGGTGTTTCTGATGCGGTTTCGATCAAGCGTGTCATGGGTTGTTCAAGGGCCAAACCAAGGCGCTGTAAGTGCTGTGATACGGTATCTTCCAGCTGCGCCAATTGCGCAACGGCCGCTTCACTCCGTTTATTTTCAAGTACCGCCAGTTGACTCAACTCATTGTTGAGGTTCGAAGTAATCTGCTCCATGCGCTGCTGGTATTCAGCGAACCAGGCAGATTCCGACGCTGTCCGGGCTTGCAGCAAGGCATCTGATTGTTCGAGCAAAACATTCAATTTAGACAGATTGGCTTCCGATACAGTTTGGGCATGCTCAATAAACTGTTGCGTGCTGCGCTCTACTGTTTGAGACAATGCATGCTGTTGTTCTTGCGCTTCTCCTGCCACCGTTTGCCACTGGGTACACACACTGGCCGACAGCGTTTCCATATTTTCGGTCAAGATTGAAATCGACTGCACTTGCTCTTGTGCGACAGCCCGTATCGATCCGGTCATCTCATCAGCCGCAACCTTGAAGTCTTCCCGCGTTTCTGTCTGAGTTGTCTGCAGTGCATCAATCCAGCGACCTAAACGCGCTTGTTCAGCATCGGCCAAGCGCGTGAACCAGAGCGCTGTTGTTTCATCGAGTTTGGCCACAAGCTGCGCACTATTTGCTTCAACTTGTGAATTGATCTCCGAGAAGGATTGCCGCAAGGTCTGCAAGAAGGTTTCGTGACTCTGGGTTTGGCTCGCCACCGCATCCTGCCAACTGCGCGAAACATGGGCGGACGCGGTCGAAAATTCGGATTGCATCGCACTCAATTGACTTTGAACCCGATCCGCCAGTGCCTGGTGCGTCGCGTGTGCATTTTCAGTGATATCATTTCGAATTCCGAGCATCGCTTCCTGGACAACAGGGCGAATGCTCTCCCCAGCCAACTGGCCACTTTGCGCCAGACTCTCACGCAACGCATTGCCGACCGAATCCGCTAAATCGGTATAGGTTCGCGTCGCGGTTTCATGAAATTTTTCCTGATTGGTCAGTAGAGTTGTACTGAGGTGATCGCCGAGCTGTTCGATCTTTAAGACCAGGCCTTGCAGCTGCTCAGCAACTTTCGGAAGAGATTCCGTTTGGGTCTGCAGCGCCTTATACGTTTCCTGGCGGTGATGAACCAGAGAAAAAACCTTCAATGGCCCGTTGATCTGATTATCGAGCTCCCGAGAGGATAACATGCGTTCACGACGACTCAGCGTCGACATCAGCCCCAGCATAGCGGATGCAGCCACACCGGCTACAGAAGTGCCAAACGCCAGGCTCAAACCACCTATGGGCGCGGCCAGGCCCGCACGAATGGCCTCCAGCTTCGTCGTTCCTTCCAACGCCACAACGGCACCTTTCAAGGTATCGACCATACCGACGAATGTTCCCAGCAAGCCAAGCATGACCAGCAAACCAACCAGATAGGGGGTCAACACCGGGGTTGGTAACCCGATTCGCTGACCTTCAATGCGTAACCGGACAGCATTTTGTAAAGACGGATGGACCGGTTGAACCCATTCCGCCAAAGAGGTTAACTCGGGTTGCTCGGATTTATGCCATGCCTTCAAAGGCCGGTCCAGTGTTCCAGTGGCTAACCGGTATTGGATAAGTTCGATAAAACCAATCCCGTATACACCGCCAATAACAATAATGACGGTCAGGCCCAAGGTATTATTATCCAGAAAGTTGCTGCCCATCCAGGCGACGGCCAAAGCCCCAAGTAAAAAAGCGGCGGTAAAAAGTAGTCGAGTCATATTCATTTTTATCAGTAACTAATGTGTCAAAAACAAGCGAATGTGTGGCAAACACCAATCCAGCCAGGGCCCAGCGCCACATCATTCAATCAATATTCCGGATCACTGGGGTTGTGCGGAATTCGCAGCCTCAATGAGCGCCATCACTGGCAGCAATCGAACTTCCAGTTCCGCTAAAAGCACGGTTTTCATTTCATGGCAAAATGCTATCAATCCAGTATCTTCAGTGAGCCAAAGCTTACTTGCAGATTGCTCACGGGCTTCTGCCCGGACCTTGTTTTCCCGCTGCAGAAATCGAAAACGGGTACCCAAAAGTCGCGGCGTAACCGCTAAGCTCTTGCGCGCATAGGATTGCAAAATATCCGAGAACGCCCGATCGAGAATCGTAATTTTCGCCAACTCTGGCGATATAACAGCAACCTGGTCTCGAATTTGATCATGCAGCCTTCGCACCTTTGCTTCCATATCACGTTGATGGGCAGCATAAAAGCGATGGTAGGGTTCGAAACCCAGGGGTTCTGCCTCCTCAGTACGTTCTTCTTTCGGGAGCTTGATCCGCATCCCCCGTTGCCCTGGCACAAAACTTTGCAATATTCCCTTCACCAGGTTCGTGCGAACCTCTGCAAAGCTCATTTGCAATGTTTCACTGGAAACTGACTCCGCCACAAACTCCAGACGACGGCTCTGGCTATGGGCATCGGACAACGTAATTGATCCGGAGATATCCACCAAACCGGCCAATCGATCCGTAAAATGGTCATGGGACAGATCCACATCTGCAACTGCAAGATCAGTCAACGCACGGATCAATCGCGACCCATACAGGGATACGTTGGAAAAAGCTTGGCTCATCAAGGACAATTCAGCGTGTGGGCGTAGGGCATAGATACACTAATGCGCCGCAATGGCGAGTAGGTTTTGTGCGATCACGAACAAATCAAGTTTGAAATAGCGGGTTAATTTCGCCCTGCATTATCGCTCATATCACAAAATATTCAAGAAAGAATCCCACACTATCCGCTTGCATATGCACTGATCAAGAGGACAAAATGAATGCTTCACATCCAAACCTGAACAGCAACAAACAATTAGAGGACAACAACCCCGTGTGCTCAGCAAACACGATTGCGGAAAATCAAAAAAATAATCACTTTGCGAATGCCGACAGGGTTTGGCTGTTTGCCTATGGCTCCTTGATCTACAAAGTTGACTTTCCTTATCTGGAACGTAAACCAGCCTATATTCAACATTATTCCAGGCGTTTTTGGCAGGGCTCCCATGATCACCGCGGCACACCGGATGCGCCAGGTCGTGTGGTCACATTAATACAAGAGCAAGAAGCACGCTGCGGCGGCATGGCCTACTGCATTACCCCGGAAGTATTTACGCATCTGGATCACCGGGAAAAGAACGGGTACTTGAGAGTGAAGTTAGCCGTACATTTTTCACCCCATGAACAGCTTGAGGGATTGGTTTACATTGCCCCTGAGCACAACTCCGCATTTCTGGGCGCAGCCCCCATTGCGCAAATCGCAAAGCAAATCGCATTCAGCTCTGGCCCCAGCGGGCGCAATAGTGACTATGTTTTACAATTAGCGAGTGCGTTAGGCGAATTGGAAGTACAGGATGAACATGTTTTCGCGGTAGCTGACCAGGTTAGAGCCTACCTGGACTGCGAACCATAACGCGGACCGAAAACAAAAAAAACCCGGCCAGTGAATAGCCAGGTTGCGAAGTATACGCAAGGACTCAGGAAAGACGCTGAAACCGGGAATTAATCACACATGCGAAATGTTGTACCGCCTGCGGAAGCGTAAGTGCAGTTCTGACCATTTACATTACCGCTGACCACAGAACCGTTTTGTGACATATTAATATCGGTGGTTTTGTGGTACTCATCCTCATAAGCTGCGGTATCAGCAGAATAGTAGGCCTGCCCGTATTGAGCCTGAACATTTTGTACCTGCTGATTGTACTCCACCACCGCCTGAAGTACGCCAATCGTCAACTGGCTGCCCTCAAAGCCCCAGGCACCCGTTTGTTCATCCAGCCAGTAAAAGCCATCGGCGACTCGGGTTCCCCAAAGTTGATCCATCAATTGAATATCTTCTGCGGCCAGATGCTCACCGTTAAGGTGAACATGACGGTCACTGGCCAGAATTGTCTGACTGAACATGGAAACAAGGACAAAAAAAGAAAAGGTCAAAAGTTCTGTTTTCATGATAAGCACCCACTGTAATCTGCATTTGAATTACTTAAGTAGGCGATAAGAATCATGCCCTCCCCTCAAAACGCTTTGGGGAGCGGCCTGAACTGTGAGAAAGTCGACATTACAGATGATTAATGCGACTCAGAAAGAGGTTCATGGACAGGCAAAGCCAGGGAAATTACGGCAGTAATCCCGATAAAAACAGCAGAAACCCACAGGCAGGTAACCAAGCCGTAACTTTGAAAGAGCCATCCAGACAAAACTGTACCTAAAAGCCGGCCCATTGCATTGGCCATGTAGTAGAAGCCAACATCCAGGGAAACGCCATCTTCACCGGCATAACTGACAATTAAATAGCTATGGAGTGACGAATTTATTGCAAACACCGCTCCAAATAACAGCAGCCCGGGTAATAATCCCCAATACGCACTTAACCCGGCCTCTAGCGAAAGTGCAATCAACACTGGCGTAGATAACAGCAGACAAGCCCAACGGAAAGCCGTTGCACCGTCTGGAGCAGTTCCGTTCTTACGCTGGGTAATCCTTGGAGCCAATGTTTGTACAAAACCGTAACCAATGACCCAGGCCGCCAGAAAACCGCCCACTGCAGAATGATCCCATGCCAAGGTTGCCGCCAAATACACTGGCAACGCAACGACGAACCATACATCACGAGCACCGAACAAAAACAGACGCGCAGCAGATAAAATATTAACTGAACGGCTTTTGGAGAAAATTTCGGTAAATTTAGGCTTGTTCCTGGCTTTTCCCAAATCCTTTTTGAGCGAAATCATACTGCTGACCCAGATCAGCGCGAGCACCAGCGCCATTGACAAAACAGCACCTTGAAATCCGTACAGGGAAAGCAGAATCCCGCCAAGGAAAAAACCAATGCCTTTTAACGCATTTTTCGACCCGGTCAGGCGCGCAACCCACAAGTAGAGCGTCGATTGTGCATCCTTTGGCACCAGTAGTTTGATCGAGCTTTTCGCACTCATTTTATTGAGATCTTTGGCAATGCCAGACAAGGCCTGCGCCGCCATAACCCAGGGCACGGTCAGCCAGGCGGCAGGCACCAGCAACATGGACAAGGCCACCACCTGCAAAGCCAATCCCAGATTCATCGTCCGGTTCAATCCGAGCCGAGCCCCCAGCCATCCGCCAACCAGATTGGTCACGACACCGAAAATTTCGTAAAACAGAAACAACATCGCGATTTGCAGCGGACTGTACCCCAACCCGTGAAAATGCAGCACTACAAGCATACGCAGGGCGCCATCCGTCAAGGTAAACGCCCAGTAGTTACCTGTGACGAGAAGGTATTGCCGAATTTCGGGGGTAAGTGCAGACCAGCTCATCATCTTTTCCCAATCAGTTTTCCGTCACGAAGCGCACCAGTTCAATCGTGCGATTGACATATCCCCACTCGTTGTCGTACCAGGCGTAGATTTTGACCTGGGTATCATTGATAACCATGGTTGACAGCGCATCGATAATGCTGGATCGAGGATCCGTTTTGTAATCAATTGAAACCAAGGGTCGTTCCTCATAACCCAGAATGCCCGACAGGGCGGTATTCGCGGCTTCCTTGAGTAATGCATTAACCTCATTTATCGACGTGCGCTGTTTCACCTCGAAGACACAATCAGTGAGCGATGCATTGGCCAGTGGTACACGCACGGCGTGGCCATTCAGGCGCCCTTTTAATTCAGGGAAGATATGCGTAATCGCGGTCGCCGAGCCTGTTGTGGTCGGAATCAAACTCATACCGCATGCACGCGCACGGCGCAGGTCTTTGTGGGGTGCATCGAGAATCGTCTGTGTATTGGTAATATCATGAATCGTAGTCATTGAACCATGCTCAATACCCAGTGACTCATGGATCACCTTAACCACAGGCGCCAGACAGTTGGTGGTACAGGACGCGGCTGTGACGATTTGATGCATATCAGGATCAAAAAGCTGATCATTTACGCCCATGACCACATTCAATACACCTTCTTCCTTCACAGGCGCTGTTACCACAACCCGCTTGACCCCTTGATCCAGATACGCTTGTAAAATTGCCTTGGATTTCATTTTCCCCGAGGCTTCAATCACAACATCGCAACTTGACCAGTCTGTATCCTCAATATTTTTATTGCGACTGCACCGGATTCGCTGACCGTTGACCCATAGTTCGTCACCTTCTGCGTGGGCCTCCGACGAAAAGCGACCATGCACCGAATCAAAATTCAACAAGTGGGCCAGTGCATCCGCATCTGCTGCGGGGTCGTTAATCTGGACGAAGTGGAATACATTGTCCGTATCAATATCTGAACGTTCAAACGCGGCACGAAGGGTTAACCGCCCCATGCGGCCAAATCCGTTAATACCAATTCTGATGGCCATATTTGTACCTCATACACGCTAAAAAATGTCTAAAAGAATCAAACCTGTATTCCGTAAAGTATTTCATTCGTGGTCTGGTGCGATTGCTCAAGATAATACTCATACCGGGATAACATAACATTTACCATATATATGTTTTTTCAGATATATAGTGGTAAATTTTTTTGCCTGATTTCAGCAACATCGGGACACACGCTCTGGACGATCACCCATACTGCCCAAGCGTGTTATGTTATCCAGCAACCATGACGAATTTTCTACAGCGCTAATATCCAAGACTGATTTCGCCCACTCAGGCAACGCCGGATTAATCCGATAAAATACCCATTGTCCTTGTCGTCTGTCTTGTAACAACTCACATTTCCGCAACTGCGCCAGGTGACGGGATACTTTGGGTTGTACCTCATCCAAAGCCGCCATAAGTTCACAAACACAGAGCTCACCTTCACTTTGAATAAGCAATAAACAACGGAGGCGAGTTTCATCTGCAAGGCACTTATAGAACTGCAAGGGGCTCATGGATGTCCTGAATAAACGGTTTGATCGAAGCGCGTGAGCCTAACATATATGAAATTTCATATATACTGTTTTTTGCCATGGGCGCTGCAAAAATCGAGTAACTTCACTGGTCGTTAAAGAAATGTGTCAATACTGGAGACATCAAGCTGCTCAGGGCTTAAAACCTTAAGTGCATACTGTTCCCACACCCGCGCATTCAAAAACAAGTGATACAAGTCGGCATCAATATGTTCGGCATCACGCATTTTCTGCATGATGGACAATGCCTGGCTAATTTTCATGGGCGCTTTGTAGGGCCTGTCTTTTGCGGTCAAGGCTTCAAAGATATCGGCGATCGCCATCATGCGGGCCGGGATCGACATTTCATCCCGTTTCAGGCCTTTGGGAAACCCGGTGCCATCCATCTTTTCATGGTGCCCCCCGGCATACTCCGGCACGCGTCGCAGCTTTTTGGGGAATTGCAGAGATTCCAGCATATCGATGGTAACCGTAATATGGTTATTGATAATCTGGCGCTCTTCCTGATTGAGGGTTCCTCTTTCTATGGAGAGGTTATAAATTTCCTCGGCGGATAAAATCGGTACAATCTCGCCATGGGCATCAGTCCATTCATGTTTTCCAATCTGGACAATACGGGCCCGATCTTCCTCGGACAAAAATTCGGCCCCCTGATTTGAGCGGTTGATAAATTCCCTGTCCACATCCAATACGGTCAATGCATCCTGCATTTGCTGTTGCAATTCCGTGCGGCGCCCCGGGTTGTCGATTATCTGGTGTAAATACCGGACCTGAGTTTCCTGTCGCAGCGCAGCAAAGCGTGCATTGATTGCTTCTATACCATCCTTGAGGCCATGCAGCTTCGTCGACTTATCCAGAACCGAGTCCGGCGTCGAAAGTTTGCCACAATCGTGAAGCCAGGCGGCAACATGCAATTCGTACCAACCATCCGCATCAAGATTGAAGGTCCCGTAGGTTTTAGTGTCATTACAGGCGGCTTGGGCGAGCAACTCTGTTAACAAGGGCACCCGTTGACAATGCCCCGAGGTATGGGGCGATTTGGCATCAATCGCTTTGGCGATACATTGAATGAAGTTATCCAGTAAATCCTTTAATTCGTGAACGAGTAACTGATTATCCAGAGCAATCGCAGCATAAGTCGCCAACGCCTTGACCAGTGGCACAACACGCTTTGAAAACGGTACCACGGACTGACTGAAGGGATCCCGGGCATTCACCAATTGCAATACCCCGATGACCTCTTTGTTATGATCGATCAGTGGCAGGGTTAAAAACGATTTTGACCGGTAACCGGTCTGTTCATCAAAATGGCGCGTGCCTGAAAAATCATACCCTTCTTCCCGATACGCATCATCAATGACGACTTCACGACGTAAATGCACACATGAGGTTACAACATTGTTGGCATTGGGGTATCGCTTGCCATTACGCAGCTCATAGAGTGCAATGGGTTGAAAGGGAATGGCCTGTCCGGTTGCGCCACCGTAATTTAAGCCGAGCGTAGCATTGCGAACCACGATGAACTCTAAAACCGGTACGTCCCCTGAATCATTTAATAGATACAGGGAGCCGCCATCTGCCTGGGTCAGTTTTTGCGCCTCATCGAGAATACTTTCCATCAGAAGTTGCGTATTGCTTTGACAGGACAGCTTGATCAACAGATCCTTATTGGTATTCGCCAAATTCTGCGCATTGATGGCCAAGGCCGCAAACGATGCCAGTGTCGCAATTACCGGCTCTTGTTCCCGCGAGAAAGGGACAACCGCTAAAGAGTCCGGCTCACGGGCATTGATCAACTGCAAAACCCCGACCAGTTCACTGACATCATTTACCAAAGGCACGGCCAACACAGACTGGGTATGGTACTGCGCTTCCTCATCAAAAGTATGAGCGCCACTGAAATCAAACTGGGTGTTCTGGTACGTATCTTCAATATTTATGATTTCACGCCGATTTGCTGCACTGGCGGCGATATGGGTCACATTTGGCTGGCCATCGGATGTTTTCAACGGGATCGGCTTCAACCCGGCGGAGCGTGAACCGAAATGAGTTTCATATTGATGCAGTTTTTTATTATGTACGATACAAAAGGTCAGCTGTTGCGGCGGTTGCTGATCAACTAAATAAAGGGTTCCCCCCTCTGCGCAGGTTATCGCCTGGGCCTCGTCTATAATCATTTCGCACAGATTATATAAATCATTTTCGGCAAATAACTTTTGACCGATCCGGATCAAAGTATCGTAGACTTTGGAATCCATGAGTCCTCCGCAATGCAACAGTTTGATTACCAACAAACGCTATCACACGATAGCTCAACTTTTGGTTCTATCAACTTTTGGTTCTATCAACTTTGGCTCTCTTGAAACGGGCTCTTCTAACAGTAGCATGAATGACCGCCATTCCAACGGCATTGTTCAATCCTGTTAACTGATCAAAATTTGTTAATTGATCAATTTTTGCTAAATTTAATAGGGTCACGCGATGGGCGTGCCCTATCAATTCCAGGCAATATCCAAGAAGTAGCTGTCCCCAAAAATAACAAAGTCAGGGTGATCCTTGCAGCGCGGTTGTCGTGCTGTTTCACGATTTGATAATTAAAGGAGCTATACTTTGAACGACATCCAACCTACACTTTTTGATCAATTTAAAGATTACATCCAAGGCGGTATTATCGGTCTGCTGTTTATCGATATTGCCATGTTCCTCACACACTGCGCGATTGAAGGCACAATGGAAGGCTACAGCCTGTTCACCACTGGCCTGCTTGTCATCGCCGCGGCTCTGTTTTTTGTTGAAAACCTGTATCAACATCAGGCGTCTCACGAGCACTGAACATCCTGTTCTTGCGCCCCCTCTGAGGCACCGCCCTGAGCAACTTCGCCACTCAGGGCGGTATTTTGATGCCCAAAAACGTTATTTGAAAAGCCCTTTCAGAACCTCTCGTCCCGCCTCTTCCAAAGCATCTTTACGCTGTTGCTTTTCAGACTTCTCCGCATCTGGGTTTTCAGCTTGTTTGGCATCCTTTTCCGCCTTACGCTTGTCGAAAAAGCGATCAATTTCCTTGACGGCTTTGGTCTTGGCTTTATCTTTAACCGCCTGTGTTGCTGCTTTTTCAATTGCACTACGATCAACCTTACAAGCGGGTACCGGGCTTTGGTTCAGGTCTGCTTTACAGACATAGTTGAGCGGAATATTACGAAACGCTGTCGCCCATTTACTTTCTTTCTCGATAAACTCAGCCGTCGGTGTCAGATTAAAACGGTATTCCAGCGTTCGTTTTGCCAGATCCACTTCACCCGACCCGAGCAAATCTGCGTCCCGATTTAACTGCAGGCGATATTGCTTGTGATGGAGTTGAGAACCTTCCAGCGCAAATTGGGTTTTAAGGTCTTTAAAGGGTGTTGCCGCCACAAGCTTGGAGGTATCTTGCACGTTCTGGTCAAATTTGGATGCCAATTGGTATAAATCCGTCAACAGTTCCAATTCCTCCAGCGCACCTTTCTCCAGGTAAAGATCCAGATTCGCGTTGCCGTTTTCCAGAATCGAATTCAAGGAGTTGCCCTGACTTTGATAGCGTGTGTTGACGTTGATTTTTCCTTGTGGCTGGATTTTTAACAGACCAAACATGAACTCTTGCCGCGTCAGTGATTTGGGAAATTTATCCGCGTTCACATTCATGATGTCATTTTTAAAACTGTAGCGAACCTGATCTGTCCGCGCATCAAGCGATGCCTTGGTCTTCAAGGTTCCATCGTATAACGTTGCATCAGCTTTATGGAGCTCCAACAAGCCATTTTTGGCGGTCAGGTATATTTCCATATTATTCGTAACATAGTCCTTCAAGGTCGCCTCAGCCAGCTTCAAGCTCACACTGAGATCCAGTGGGCGAAGCACCTCAACCGGGATCAACGGCTCATTTCCGCTACTCTGCGGTTTATCGGTCGGTACCGGAGCAGGCACAGGAGCGGCTTCCCCCTCTTTGCCGGGTGGCAAATAGTGATCCAGGTTAATACGGTCTCCGCTCAGTGCAACCGTGATGGCCTGGGATACGGTATTTACAGTGACACCACCACGAAACGTAGTCTGGTCAAGAGCCATAACAATATCAGGGATGGTGAGCAGGTTATCACGCATCGACATCGATGTTTTAAACGAAACAGCTGAGAGTGCTTTCGGGTCTGACATGGAAACAGGTGTTCCCATCTTCGCCAATAATGCCTGTGCGGAAAAAGCAGGGATCGATAAATCCCCCTGGATCACTGGTGCTTCAAAATTGGAAACCTGGACATTGGACTGTACTTTCAAATTCTCGAATTGCAGTACAAATTCCTGAATAGCCAACAACTGCTCAGCCAGATCAACCTCGACCCCGGTACGAATATCAAAGTTCAAGGTTTTTCCCTGGGTTGCTTCACTGGTCACGCTAAGCTGGGTATTCAGATCCGAGAGCGCAATTTTTTTAATGTCTTTGGAAACTTTGATCTCCGATTTCAACGATGCCTGCAGCGTCGTTTTTGGTTTTGCTGCCTCCACAACAAAGCCGAGCGATACGGGAAACGCAGCACCCAGCGAAACATCCTCAAGCCCCAGCGAGAAGTCTTTCAACGCGACACTTTGCCCGCTTTGCTGATCCACAAAGTTCAAAGCGGTATCCTCTATATTGAATGCCAGGATATTCAACTGGGGTAATTCGCCACTGGGCTGATCCGGCTTGGCTTCCGGCGCTTCCTGTTTCGGCTTGGCCGCCTGGGTTGCACTGATGATTTCCCAGTTGCCTCGACCATCCTCGCCTTTTCGCAAATTCAGGCGAGCCTTCGAGACCAGTATCCGATCTACCCCGACCTGTCCGGAAAACAATGGTATTAACGCGACACTGGCTTTTAGTTCTCCGACTTCTGCAAATCGCTCACCGTTCGGTTCGTCCAGTTGCACATCACTGATTGCAACGCCCAGAAAAGGATAGATCGACAGGCCAATGTCGCCTTTTAATGCGAGAGTCAGTCCGGTTTGTTCTTTGACAACTTTTTCGATTTCCGGCTTGAATTGATTCACCAGCGAAGGCAAAGCGACGGCTAGCATCAGCAATAAAACTAGCAAGAATATGACAATAAATCCGAATATTTTTACGATACGACGCATATGAGTTCACACTTCCTGTTTTCGCTTGAAGACTCGAAATAATCATTCCGATCGATACCCTGTATTTTGGTCGAAAATACGTTACTTGCCCAACCAAAATACCAACCTCCCAAGACTTTTCAATGCCAGCTGGAAAAAGATATTAGGGGCGTGATATTTGCTTAATGATTTGAGCTGCGTGTAGAGTATGATTAACGCGCCGAGCCGGACAGTACGCCACCTAATCAGGTAACCCATATGAACACGCGAAAAACTATCGCCATAATCGATTGTGATTATCTCTACGATCACCTGAAAGATGAGTATCACAGCTATCCAGAAATGTTTGCGCGCGCAGCCCAACGATGCGATCTCGATCTGGAGTTTTGCAATTACTCTGCGATTGATGAGCAACTGCCTTCCCCCATTCCGGAAATGGATGGCTGGGTCATTATGGGCAGTAAATTTGGCGCGTACGAAGACCGACCGTGGATTAACGCGCTAAAGGCATTCATCCGCACGCTATACGAACGAGGCGATAAAATTACCGGCGTTTGCTTCGGGCACCAGATTATCCATCTTGCATTGGGGGGAGAGGTTCGCAAGGCTTCCGTTGGTTGGGGAGTGGGAGTTCATGACTATGAGTTGGACCACAGTCCGGAGTGGTTGCCTGGGGCACGATCCCACTTATCCTTGATTGTCAGCCACCAGGACCAAGTGATTCGCATGGCTCCACGGGCGAAACGTATCGCAGGCAGCGCTTTCTGCCCGAATGCAATCTGCCTGATCGATGAACAGGTTCTGACCTGCCAGGCCCACCCGGAATTTACACCTGATTACTCCCGTCAGCTTATGAATATCCGACGTACCTGCATTGGCGAGCAAATCGTGCAAAACGGTGAACAATCCTTGTCGAAGGAATTGCACTCTGCAGTGGTTCTGAACTGGTTTGAGACGCTATTTAAGCGCGGCTAAGCAACCTGCCAGATTACCCTGGAAAGCCTCAGCAAAAGGCGGTGAAAAGTTGTCTATTTCGGCGTAAACCGCCTATTATGAAAAGAGGATCAATGTCAACCAGCAAAGGTATGCTCCACCTCTGAGGCTTTGCGGTAGGATCATATGAGCCGTTTTCATAAACCTGCTTAAACCTACTCAAGGTTTAAACGAGCCTATCCCTACAGCGCAGGGTGCGCGGAAAGCAGGGTAGCGCTTTCCTGAATCAAGTCGGGACTCATGCCCGGTCTACCATCAAGGCGAGCCTCGACGGAGTAACTAACCCGATTCACACGACGAAAGTGACGCCAACCGCTCAGAAAATCTAATGATTTTTCGAGTGGTCGGTACCAACGCTGAAGTTTGTTGTAATACTGATAATCCCCGAGCGCCATCCTTACAGGCGGATGCTCGGTCTTAACGGTACCCTTCGCGTTAATACCAATGAGTTGTTTTGGCGGCTTTTCTTTAAAGCCATAATGCCGACGACCAATCACTAACGCGGCCGCATGGTGATCTGAAAAACCGTGTCGGTCGCGATACTTCATCCGCCCCAATAATGAGGTATAAGCCGGATTGACGTGATAAAGGCGTATGCCGCGTTTTATGCTTTGCGTTTCAATCAAGTCCTTGATCTTGCCGTAAGCAAAGGCATTCAACATGCGGGCATACTGAGGATGATCCTGCTTTTGGTATTGCCGTTTCTTCTGCTGAAAATCCAGCTTTTCGATCACCACTGCTTTACTTTGCTGTGCGGCAAAGTCCATCAGGTCGCGTACGGCATCCCCAATAATGGCTGCCCGTTGAGCATCATTCTTATAGTGTAACGGTAAGTCAAACGTTCGGTGTTGCAGTGGGTTACCGTTTCGATCCAGCTCGACGACCGCTAAGTGATCCGGGTTGACATCCACACCGATGACACCTTGGTCATCATCGATCCACTCTGCTTGCTCTGTTGGTCCTGCCACTTCCACGCTAACGAGTAACCGCCAACCTTTTTTGTCTCGCTTAAATCGAAAACTCAGGGGTTGCCCTTTGATTGATTGATCGTGTTTTTTAACCTGATTCTGCCAAACGGCTTGGGCAATAGCCGCCTTACCATGCTTGAATTGCAGGTGATCAATGTTAATGGTCGTGCCAAACGTGGCGCGTAATTGATGGGGCACCAAGAGTTTTAGTTGGTAAGCATCTTCTTGCTCACTGGGCGATAGCTGGGCATTTTGACAGCCCCAGGATTCATCATGAGAACCCACTAATAGAAATTCACGGTGTCGCGCTTCGTGCCAGCGACATTGCCAATCCCTGACCCCTTCATTGGATTTTAGTGTTTGTCGCTCTTTCAGCAGCTTTCGACCACCAAAACAAATCGGTGTTTTGTTTTCCTGTTTTTCGGCCACCAAGGCGGCCTGCTTTCGCTGCCAACGACGCAGTTTCACTTCCTTCTGTCGTAGCCTGTTACGAAGTTGTTTCGCCTGTTGCGGGCAGCCTTTCTCTGCAACATGATCACAGCGCTTCTTTAATTTGTTGAGCGTTTTCTCCAGCTGTTTGATTTTAACGTCCAGCGTCACCAGCCGGTTGTTTCGATTGGTTTGGTAAGACTGGATTAAACCTTTAATGCTTTGCCGTACGCCTTGAAATACCCGATAGCTGAACGGCATCCCCATTTCATGCATGAACTGGGTACGATTCAATTGCTGGGCTTTAGGCTTTTGTAAGTTAGCAAACCAACGAAACTTCACTTGATTCCACAGCTCGGCATATTGATACAATGCCGCATCCTGCTCATGAATCAAATCAAGCCGGGTTTCAAAGGTGAGTGTTTTCGTTAGCGTATCCACTAGGCGATGGCTCGTTAATTTTTACGACGAAGGGTGGAAACGGCCACACCCAGCAGAAAAGCGGAAGCGCCTATCGATAGAAACTCAGCCATAATCATCACCTCCATCCATGAGAAAAAAACACTGTACAAGCTACTGTATATGAGTAGGTTTAGTCAAGTATTTCGTTAACTGTTAAAACCCTACGAAAAAACGATATTCCCCCGGAAAGCATTGTCATTGAGGTCACAGAATCGAGAATCGCCCGCCATCGAACAAATATGCTTGAGGTACTGACTAGACTGCATCTCTTGGGTTTCTCGCTTTCGATTGATGACTTCGGTACCGGATATTCATCTCTGGATCGACTAAAAGAACTCCCCTTTACCGAATTGAAAATCGACCGTGGATTTGTCAGTGATGCCATGAAAAACGAACATGGCTTAGCGATATTACGCTCATCCGTTCAACTGGCCCGAGACTTCCAAATGTCTATCGTTGCAGAAGGGGTGGAGAATCTTGAAACATACAATCTCGTGAAAACTGAAGACTGTGATGCGGTACAAGGTTACTTCGTCGCAAAACCGATGAGCTTGAACCAGTTGCTGGATTGGCTGACCCGGAATTCAGCCCCCGTCAAGCTAGCCCAATAGATTGTTATGCAGAGCGGGATCTGTTTCAAAATCGCTCTGTAGCTTACTATACTGCCTATACTGCCATTGAAGCGCTTTAGGTTGTCATTCCGGAGCATATCAAATACACACCTCTGGCCGCAGAAATTTTGACTTATTCAGCAAGGACCCCAGCTATGTCTCGAGCGACTATCAGTACCGGATCAATCCCCCTGTACCAGGACAAAAACAGTACTGCCAAAAGGACTCCCCCTGCAGCCAGCGGAGCGGACCCTCTGCATATTTTGATTATGGCTAATTTCAGCGGCCGCCACGGAACCGGAGTCAATCCTGTTTCGACCGGCAAATGCATCGAGGTTGATCGTGATAACTTTGATGACGTGTTCAGCGCACTCAACGTTCAGTTTGCCTCCTCACTCACAGAAGAGCCGATCTGTTTCAATGAGCTGGACGATATGCACCCTGATTTCATTTATGAACGCATGCCTTTGTTTGCGAAATTTCGTGGCTTAAAACACCGCCTGAAAGACCGCAATAAGTTTGATGCTGCCGCCCAGGAAATTATGGGCTGGTCGGAAGATCTTGCACCAGCAACCTCATCTGACCCGGCAACCGCAACTGCAACTGCAACCAGCACAGATCAGACAGCTGGGTACGGCGATTCCTTACTTGACAGTATTTTGGCACAAGCCCCCACACCGAGTGGACCGAATTACGACATCGAGCAGTTGGTTAAATCAATTGTCGCCCCCTTTGTCCAACCGAAAGCCGATCCTCGTCAAAAGGAAATGCTTGCCGTTGTTGATGAAGCGGTCAGCGATCTAATGCGCAAGATCATGCACCACAGTCGCTTTCAGGCGCTGGAATCCAGTTGGCGTGCGCTGTACCAACTCACTAAAAAACTGGAAACCGATAACCGATTAAAAGTTTTCATACTGGATACGGATCTAGAGGCGGTAATCGAAGATGCCGGCACCAGCGAGACATTGGAAGCCTCACAACTCTACAAAAAAATAGTTTCCGAACGTCAAACCGAAGGCGGAACGCCATTCCGAGTAATCCTGGCGGACTATACTTTCCAACCGCGGGCGGATCACCTGGCTGCGGCTACCCACTGTATTCATTTAGCCCAGTCAAGTGGCGGTACCCTCCTCTCCTCAGCCAGCCCGGCCTGGGCGGGCTGCGACTCACTGAATCGCACACCCGACCCGGATGATTGGCAGAGCCTGCCTGAAAACGACGTCATGGCGTCCTGGCAACAGGTGCGCGCAATGCCAGGCAGCGAACATGCTGCATTCTATGCTGTACGACATATGCTACGCCTCCCGTACGGAAAACGAACGGCTCCTACTCGAGAATTTGAATTCGAGGAATTACCTGCAAACAACGCCCACAACTATTATTTATGGGGCAGTGGCGCATGGCTAGGAGCCCTGATGATTGCAGAGCAATACAGTCAGTCCGGGTGGCAAATCCAGACCGATGCCGTTGGTCAGATCGATGGATTTCCGATGCACGTCTACACTGAAGATGGCGAAACGGTCACAACACCTTGCGCCGAGATATACCTTACCGATGCGGCGTCCAAACGGTTACATGATGCGGGGTTAGCAGTACTGCGATCCATTCAGAACAAAGACAGTATCATTATTCCCGGAATCAATTCGATCAAACCGAATACGAGTCTACACGGCGGTTGGACACGCTAACCATTTACCCTGACAATACAACAACCATCCCAACAATACGGAGACAGTATCAATGCGAGGAGCAGGCGGAACGTCTGGTGGTATCGGCCAATTCATCATTGGCCTGATTATGATGTGTGGTGGATTTTATCTGCTCCTCAATTCAATCGTCGTCACCAGCAGCTTTGGTATGGGCATGAGACTCTATAGTTTCTCTGCTTTGGGAGGAACAATGGGCATCACCACGGGCATGGTTATGATCCCCTTCATGATTGGTATCGGGCTCGTGTTTTATAACGCCAAAAATATCATCGGCTGGATTCTGACCCTGGGTTCCATCACCGCACTCATTTTTGGCGTTATATCATCAATTCACTTTTCGATGCGCTCAATGAGTGCATTTGACTTGATCACCATACTGGTTCTGGCAATCGGGGGAATCGGTTTATTCCTGAGATCACTCAAATCGTTTTGACGGGCAATTGCGAGTACTATCGAATTAAATAAACACACTCGACACTTAAACAACGCCAGTTTATTTTAAACAACGCTAATCAATCTTTGACGTGCCCAGGAATTCCCCCATCGTCAACTTGCGCCGATAACCCGTCAACAAACAAAGGGCGGTACGACCAAATTTAGGGAATCCGTATGCTGCACCATCCTCTCTTCGATAGAGCGATGCTTCAACAGTCGGATCATACTTTGTCCAACAGCCTAATATTTGCCAGCGGTAACGTCCGTCATCGAGATTTGAAAATGATTCGGTATCTAAAATCGGCAAGGATAAATAGGAATCAATCTTGCGTTCATCTTTCAGGTATAATTTTGGATGATCAGTAAAACTGTAAACTGATGCGGGTCGGTTCAACACGGGAGATTCAATCATGTGTCCAGCCTCATCATTGTTGGAATGAGTGGTATCAATTGCAATAATTATCATTATCAGCACTGTAACCGGGCTACAATTTAAGGTTCTTGTCTCAAAGCTAATGCAGACAGCAGCCAAGATTCAGAGCATCTAACTATGCCAGTACAATGTGACTCTGGTTTGACCGTGATTTGACAGCCTTGTAAAAGACCAATATTCTCTCTGGCACTAATTGCTTCTGCTGTACAAACGGTGGCACTTTTATTGCCTTTTCACGCTAGAATTTCCGTTGAATCACTTAGCGGTATCTGTATATTGAATTCACGACCTGCAACCGTGAAATGATCACCGATTTGCAACTATGAATTTGTAGCTAAGCATTTAAAACTAAGTGTTTATAACTAAGTGTTTATAACTACATCTTTGTAACTATGTATTTTTAACTACGTATTTGTAACTACGTGCACCAAACATGAAAACTAGAGCAGCGATTAATACGCAACTTTCCAAAATAGGGGACAATATATGAAAAATGGTATTCTCAAAGCCAATGTGGCCTTACTTGCGAGCGTGGCCTTGCTACCTTCTCTGGCATTTGCTCACACCGGAACAGGAGCTCAAGGTATGTTTGCCGGTTTTGGCCATCCACTGGGAGGCCTGGATCATATGCTGGCGATGGTCGCTGTGGGTATCTGGGCGGCACAGATGGGCGGACGCGCAGTCTTCACATTACCGCTTACATTCGTCGCCGTTATGATCATGGGCGGTTTAATGGGGATCGCTGGTATTGCGCTACCTTATGTTGAGGGCGGCATTCTCGCTTCGGTAATCGTCATGGGTGTTGTCATCGCCGCAGCAATGAAGTTCCCGGCAATATTGAGCACAATGCTGGTTGCTGTATTCGCAGTATTTCATGGTCATGCCCATGGTACTGAAATGCCACTGGCGAGCAGCGCAATTGCTTACGGAGCAGGTTTCGCAATTGCAACCGCACTACTGCACGGTGCGGGTATTGCTTTGGGTCAAGGCTTCAAATCTTTCAACGCGGTTTTTGCCAGCCGTCTGGCCGGCGCGATTATCGCTTCTGCGGGAACTGTATTAGCACTGGGTTAATTTATGTCAGCTAATTTACCAAGAAGATTGTTGGTAAATTAGCGCTATATCACGCAACACGGTAGCCGCTTCTGCACGTTGCTATGCAACGTGCGGATTTCACCGTTTTCATAAACCTGCTTAAACCTACTCAAGGTTTAAACGAGCCTATCCCTACAGCGCAGGGTGCGCGGAAAGCAAGGTAGTGCTTTCCTGAATCAAGTCGGGACTCATGCCCGGTCTACCGTCAAGGCGAGCCTCAACGGAGTAACTAACCCGATTCACACGACGAAAGTGACGCCAGCCACTCAGAAAATCTAATGATTTTTCGAGTGGTTGGTACCAACGCTGAAGTTTGTGGTAATACTGATAATCCCCGAGCGCCATCCTTACAGGCGGATGCTCGGTCTTAACGGTACCCTTCGCGTTAATACCAATGAGTTGTTTTGGCGGCTTTTCTTTAAAGCCATAATGCCGACGACCAATCACTAACGCGGCGGCATGGTGATCTGAGAAACCGTGTCGATCGCGATATTTTATCCGCCCCAATAATGAGGTATAAGCCGGATTGACGTGATAAAGGCGTATACCGCGTTTAATGCTTTGCGTTTCAAGCAAGTCCTTGATCTTGCCGTAAGCAAAGGCATTCAACATGCGGGCATACTGAGGATGATCCTGCTTTTGGTATTGCCGTTTCTTCTGCTGAAAATCCAGCTTTTCGATCACCACCGCTTTACCTTGCTGTGCGGCAAAGTCCATCAGGTCTCGTACGGCATCCCCAATAATAGCCGCTCGTTGAGCATCATTCTTATAGTGTAACGGTAAGTCAAACGTTCGGTGTTGCAGTGGGTTACCGTTTCGATCCAGCTCAACGACCGCTAAGTGATCCGGGTTGACATCCACACCGATGACACCTTGGTCATCATCGATCCACTCTGCTTGCTCTGTTGGTCCTGTCACTTCCACGCTAACGAGTAACCGCCAACCTTTTTTGTCTCGCTTAAATCGAAAACTCAGGGGTTGCCCTTTGATTGATTTATCGTGTTTTTTAACCTGATTCTGCCAAACGGCTTGGGCAATAGCCGCCTTACCATGCTTGAATTGCAGGTGATCAATGTTAATGGTCGTGCCAAACGTGGCGCGTAATTGATGGGGCACAAAGAGTTTTAGCTGGTAAGCACCTTCTTGCTCACTGGGCGATAGCTGGGCATTTTGACAGCCCCAGGATTCATCATGAGAACCCACTAATAGAAATTCGCGGTGTCGTGCTTCGTGCCAGCGTTGTTTCCAGCCTTCAATGGCCGAACCCGTTTCTAACGCTTGACGCTCTTTCAGCAGCTTTCGACCACCAAAACAAATCGGTGTTTTGTTTTCCTGTTTTTCGGCCACCAAGGCGGACTGCTTTTGCTGCCAACGACGCAGTTTAACTTCCTTCTGTCGTAACCTGTTGCGAAGTTGTTTCGCCTGTTGCGGGCAGCCTTTCTCTGCAACATGATCACAGCGCTTATTTAGCTTGTTGAGCGTCTTCTCCAGCTGTTTGATTTTAACGTCCAGCGTAACCAGTCGGTTGTTTCGATTGGTTTGGTAAGACTGGATTAAGCCTTTAATACTTTGCCGTACGCCTTGAAATACCCGATAGCTGAACGGCATCCCCATTTCATGCATAAACTGGGTACGATTCAATTGCTGGGCTTTAGGCTTTTGTAAGTTAGCAAACCAACGAAACTTCACTTGATTCCACAGCTCGGCATATTGACACAATGCTGCATCCTGCTCATGAATCAAATCAAGCCGGGTTTCAAACGTGAGTGTTTTCGTTGGCGTATCCACTAGGCGATGGCTCGTTGATTTTTACGACTACGTGAACCATGCAATCGCGCACTGAAGACCGTCATTAACGCTAACACATCATGGCAAAGTTGCTGTTCAACGTTTTCTTCAACTTCCTCAAGAATGACAACCTCCGTACCGTAAAACTGGCAAAGCGCAAATAACAATTCAGCCCCAAATCGGAGTAAGCGATCTTTATGAACGATAACCAGTCGTTTTACCTTACGCTGACAAATCAACTTAATTAATCGCTTTAATCCCCGTTTTTTATAGTTTAATCCTGAGCCAAGATCATCAATGGTTTCGACGGCTTCATAGCCAGCCTCTCTGGCATGCTTTTGCAAGCGAGCAATTTGCGTTTGCAAATCTTTTTTCTGATCATGAGAAGAGACGCGTGCATAACAGATCGTTCTGCGTTGCTTATCAGCAGTCGACTGACCGCAAAAGGCTAAAAGTTTATCAAGCGCGTAACGACGATGGCCACCCGGCGTACGGAAATCTGAGAAAAATCGTGATTCTTTTTCCCAGCGACGAAGGGTGGAAACGGCCACACCCAGCAGAAAAGCGGCAGCGCCTATCGATAAAAATTCAGCCATAATCATCACCTCCATCCATGAGAACACAATACTGTACAAGCTACTGTATATGAGTAGGTTTAGTCAAGTATTTAGTTGACTGTTAAAGCCCCTCTCCAGCCAATTTTAAATGACGCCTTGTGATCGAAGGTGACACAAGTTCGAATACCACCGTTGTCGCAATAATCAGCGTCAGAATTTGCGCCCCCACATCCGGTATGCGTTCTGCCACCAAAAGCGCAAGTCCCAAGGCAACACCGGCTTGCGGCAGCAGACACCAGCCAATATGGCGCTGTATTTGCGGTGCTGCGTTCACCATACGTGCCGAGACCGAGCCCCCGACAATCAGGCCAAAGCTACGAGCGATGATGTAAGCACCACCGACAACCCCCAAGGTTAACAAGGCACTGAACTCGAGTGCATAACCTGCGAGCAAAAAGAAAATAACTAAAAACGGCTCACTGGCGCCTTCAATATCCCGAAAAGAACGTTTATGGTGTTTTGCAAAATTAGCCACCATTGCTCCCAGTGTCATGCATGCCAGCAAATAGGACACATCAAGCCAAACCGCAAGACCACCACAGAGCAAAACAAATCCGGCAGCCTCGAGAACAGTCGGTTCACCTTTATTCAGCCGCCCGGTACACCACGCCATGGGTATGCCAAGGATCACCCCTAACCCAATCGCTCCACCCAGCTCCCAGCACGCGGTCGCCAGTTCGTGCAGCGGATCACCGTGCCCGCGAATGGCCTCAGCAAATGCCAGAAGTAAGCTGAACAGGATAACTCCCCAAGTGTCATCTATTGCGACAACGCCCAGTACAGTTTTTGCCAGAGGACCGTGGGCGTGATTTTCCCGGATAACGTCCAGCGTCGCAGCAGGCGCGGAAGCGGGTGCAATACCGGCCAGCAGCAACGCAGTAACAAGGTCCAGTTGACACAGCAATGCAACCAAAAACACCGCAACTGCAGCGCCAAGTGTTTCCCCAATGGATACCGCCAACACGACTTTACCCGTCGCCTTCATTTCCTTCCGGGTAAAACTGCCACCCAGTAAGAACCCGACCATCGCCAGCGCGACATGGGTGACATGGACAAACCAGTCTGCGATGCTGGAAGGAATTAAATCCAGTACAGCAGGCCCGGAAATAACACCAACAATCAACAATATTGTGACTCTTGGTATGTGTACACGCTTGCCTGCCGTGTGCGCGATCCAACCGACCAGCAACAACGCCCCCACCACCAACATCGCGGGATAATCATCTGTATTCACGGGTAGTATTTTTTCTCGTTATTTTTAAAGTTTAAGACTTTTCGGACTCGGAAATATGCACCGCAAGCCAGATGGTTTCCGTATCTGGCACAGTCCATTCAACACGATGACAACAGTGGGCCGGTAAGTGCAAGAAATCTCCCGGTTGCAGGTGAACAAGCTCATCATTCTCTCTCAGCCTGATTTTGGCTTCCCCTTTCAGCAACACCACCCACTCTTCTTGAGCTTGATCGTACCATCCCTGGGCCGGTGATGAATGGCCGTATGATACAATCCGCTCGATCAGAACCTTTCCAGACTTTAACAGCGGCTCAAATATTTCCTCACTGAGGTCTTCCGGCAGGTTAGCAAATAGATTGGTCAGCATTTAAACTACCCTCGGTAAAACAACTACAATCCACGGGCGGATGACGTACTGCGACGAGGATCAGCACCACCAAAATACTTTCCGTTCTGGATCATGATACTTTGAATAGCCCCCATCGCCGATTTTTGTTGGATATGATGGCCCATTTGTTCCAGTATACGGATTGTATCCGGACTGAATCCCTGCTCGATCCTCAGCTCATCAGGCAACCATTGGTGATGCATCCGCGGAGCATTCACGGCCGCTTGAATATTCAAGCGATGATCGATGACATTCATAATGACCTGCAATGTCGTGGTGATAATCCGAGACCCACCGGGACTGCCTGTGACCAAAAAGTTTTTGCCATCTTTTTTGACAATTGTCGGAGACATACTGCTTAACATCCGCTTGCCTGGCTCAATTTTATTGGCCTCTCCACCAATCAAACCGTAGGTATTGGGTTCACCGGGTTTCGCGCTGAAATCATCCATTTCGTTGTTTAACAAGAACCCCGCACCCTCAACTACAATATGGGAACCATAGCTGAAATTGATGGTATAGGTGTTCGATACCGCGTTACCGAAACGATCTACGATTGAAAAGTGTGTCGTTTCAGGGCTCTCATAAGGCATGGGTTGGCCGGGATTGATGGATGCACTGTCACGGGCACGGTTTCGATTGATTTGAGCACTGATTTCCTGTGCGTAGGCTTTGGATGTCAGCCCGGTCACTGGCACCGATACAAAATCACTGTCACCGAGATATTTTGATCGGTCAGCATAAGCATACTTCATTGCTTCCGCCATCAAATGAACCGTTTGTGCCGAGTTATGCCCGAGATAGGATATCGGGAAGGGCTCCAAGATATTTAAAAGTTGAATAATGTGGACGCCGCCCGAGCTTGGCGGGCTCATGGAGTAAATATCATAACCACGATACTGGCCTTTAACCGGTTCCCGGACCACCGGCTGATAGCTTTTCAGGTCCTCATGGGTGATCAGCCCCCCTCCCCGTTTCATTTCCGCCACAATCAAGTCCGCGGTCTCGCCTTCGTAAAACCCGGATATGCCTTTTTGCGCAATTCGCTTCAGGGTTTTTGCGAGGTCCGGCTGCGTAAAACGCTCGCCAATTTGATACGGCTCACCATTTGCTTTGAAGAAAACACCGCGGGTTGACGGCCACTTGGCCAATCGGTCTTTCCGCGCCTGCACGCCCTCGAAGAAACGAGGGCTCACTTCAAAACCCTCTTCAGCCAACCGAATTGCCGGGGCCAGCGCGTCTGCCAGGGATAGGGTTCCATAACGTTTTAGAGCCAGCGCCAGACCCGCAACGGTTCCGGGAACCCCTGCTGATTTATGTGAAAATCGACTCAGTTCATTGTCCACCTGACCTTCCGGGTTTAAAAACATTTTCTCGGTAGCGGCCGCTGGCGCTGTTTCACGATAATCAATCGCGACTACTTCGTTCTTTTGCTCCGCAGAAATGAGCATGAAACCACCACCACCAATATTACCGGATCGCGGTTGAGTAACGGCCAGAGCAAACGCTGCGGTAACCGCCGCATCGATTGCGTTTCCACCTCGTTTCAAAACTGCTAGAGCCTCGTCGGTTGCCAGATAATGACTGGTCACGACCATTCCGTTCTGGCCCTGCACCGGAACACTGCGATCCCCTTCAAGTATGGCAGAAGCTCCGGCCCAGCCGGAAAAAAGCCCTAACGGCAAAGACAACAAACTCGCCAACCACAATGCTTTAAAGCCTTTGGGCACAAGCCCATGACGCTCGTGCTGATTTGAGGTTACACTGTGCATGACTATTCTCCTTGTTTTGATGGTGACACCGTATCAGATGTATTCTGCCCGGATTTACGATAATCGCTTGGCGTTTTTCCGGTCCAATTGACAAATGCCCGCCTGAAATTTGATGCATCACTAAAACCAAGTAGTTCCGCGATCTGATCAACGGTCATCTGGCTTTCTTGAAGTTGCTGAATGGCAAGATCACGACGAAAATCAGATAAAAGCTGTTTGTAGCTCGCCCCCTGTTCTGCCAGTTTTCGGTGCAACGTGCTAACACTCATATTCATTTTACCTGCAACCTCTGCCTGGGTCGGAAAATGACCGGCACACTCATAGAGTAGTTGATTGATACGCGGTACCAAAGCTTCGCGTTCACCTTGTTGTCGAAGTGACTCACAGCGCTGGGCGAACAACGTGGCCGCAACAGGATCGGCAGAAGGCAGGCTGGTCTTGGCCAATAGCTTGGGTATCTCAAGCCCGGTAAAATGGTGGTTGAACTTTACCGGCACAGAAAAGACCTCCTTGTAACGGTAAGCATGAGGCGGAGGGTCATAATTAAGACAGACGGTTAATCCATCGATGTGGCCACTCAATAAAAACCGGGTGGAGGTAAAAATACTGGTCAACAAGAACTCTGAAGTGTGCCAGGGCATCTCCGGCAATATAGCACTCGGCTGAGCCACGACTTCATACACATCGCCATTTTCACGTAAATCAAGGAAGGCCCTGGGAGTTTGCAACTTGTAATATTTTAACGCCAGCTGAACTGCCTGCTCATAGGTCGGGCTGGCCATGGCTGCATAGCCTAACGGTCCATGTGTATTGATACTCAGGCGCTGACCTACTTCCAGGCCCAACCCGTCGTCACCGGTCAATTCAATGGAACGCTTGGTCAATATCAATAGCCGATGTTCGTCGATCAGGTGTTCGCTGGTCAGTTCCTCTTCTGTGAGCCCGCAGAATGCCAGTAACGCAGCACGGTCAACCCCCCGTTCTGACAACACATCAACAAATGAACCTATATAGTGTCCGCGCATTTCGTTCCTTTTTTCTGGGCTATTCGTAATCAGTAATGCATCCCGGGCGTTTCGGATTTTTACCCGGTTGATACAACTGGCAAATAATGACCTGCAATCCGAAAAGTTAGAACCTGTTCCTGATCAAGCCTTAATACTAAATTGTATAAAGTGATTCGTGTCAACATGTCAATCATTGATTACGCCAATTCACCGATACACAGATCCTGGATCCAGAATAACAACTCGAAACAATAAGCCAAACAATAATCAGGGGAAACAAACATGACAGCAAACCAAACACCCGCCGATGTGCACGTGCATCCTCGTCATCTGAAGTTTGAGTTGCACGATGAACTTGCCACACTCTGGCATGGGAATGATGTGTTCAAGACCGCGTTTTTTAACGCAATGTCGCTTCAGTTTCCAGACGGAGAACACCTCTTTATCAAATCTGTTCGGGATTTCCGGGATGAAATTAACGACCCTGAATTATTGAAAAATATTAAAGGCTTTATCGGTCAGGAAGGCATACACAGCAGGGAACACGCAAAATACAACGAAGCACTGCGGCAACGGGGCTATGATATCGACTACATGGAAAAGCGCTTTCAGAAACACATGGCGTTTGTGGGTGGGTTAAATCGAGACCGGCGGCTTGCCGGTACCTGTGCGGCAGAACATTTCACTGCGGTACTCGCCAAAGCGCTGCTCGAAATTCCCGAGGCAATGGACGGTGTCAGCCCCGAGATGCAGGCCCTTTGGAAGTGGCATGCCATTGAAGAAATTGAGCATAAGTCCGTTGCGTTCGACGTATTTGTGGATCGAGTGGGCAACCACAGAATGCGCACGATTATCTTTTTTGTCGTGTCCTATAACTTTTTCAAATTTACTTTCCTGAACACCTGCTCCATGCTGAAAACCGAAGGCAAACTCTGGGATTTGAAAACCTGGTGGGGCGGAATGCAGTTTCTTTGGGGTCGCCCCGGTGTCATCCGCAAAATGATGCCGCATTTTCTAGCCTACCTGAAAAAAGACTTTCACCCCTGGCAGGAAGACAACCGACAACATATAGAGGCATGGAAAAAAACCACAGCGGACTTGTCGCCCGATTCAGTACCCCATGCTCATTCAGCTTAGCACGACATTGAATAATCAGCGGGGCGAATGTTCTTCAACTCAAACTATGCGCCCCGTATCAAGCCGGTTGTTACCCAGTTAACAACTATGTAAAAAAGATTTTACAAAGGGATTACGCAACACCACTATACGTTACATCGATTGATGGTACATTAGTAACCAGCCAACAATAAAATTAAAAATTAGGTAACGATAGGGTATTGTATGCTCAAGCTTGGGGTTAAAAAGTTACTTATGGTGATCTGCTGCAGTCTGCCTGTTGCGGGTTACGCAGAGTTAATACCACTTCATGATGAAAACCTTGCCGATATCAGTGGTCAAGGCGGCATCAGTATTAAAGTCTCATCTGAAGCGTCCACACAAAACCATGCCCAACACGAAGCGGCCCAGCAAATGCATCAGGATATGCGCGATCGCATTCCAGAGCCGTCCAATGTGATGACCGACCTGCCATCACTGGACAATAGCAAACCGATGGGCATTGTGTTCCGGGATATCTGAAAACACCATGCAAGGATCATGGCTTTGCTGATGTCGATTGATCCTGCAGAAATGACCCAGCCAGAGCGCCACCCAAACGGTAGCGCTCGGTTCTCGCTCAAAGCGATGAGGGTTTAAGCAATCCGCATTTAAGCTCTCCGAATTTAAATCACCAACTTAGTGAAGCTCCTGTCTGATACTCCGTAACCCGGGTTTCGAAAAAGTTTTTCTCCTTTCGCATACTGGCTTGCTCATCCAGCCAGTCCAGTCGACTTTCCGCGCCAGGAAAGGGTTCAGACAACCCTAACTGTTTGGCACGGCGATTGGCAATAAACTGAAATTGCGCAACGTGATCTTCAGCGCTGTAGCCCAATATCGGATCTCGGAGAATGTAACCGGCGTAGGCCTTTTCGGCTGCCAGTGACTCTTCCCACATGGCTTGAACGGCCCGTGCATCCAGTTTGAGGTTTTCTTCCTTCAGCAACTGTCGCACAACTCGCAGGCCAAACGCACAATGCATCACCTCATCTCGCATAATATATTGTAGCTGTTCTCCTGTGCCTTTCATCAAACCCCGACGCTGCAACGCAAAAATCGGGCTAAAGCCGTTGTAAAACCAACACCCTTCAAATACGGCCGCGAAAAATAAATAGGACATGGCAAACTGTTCCAGATTGTCCCGGTTTCGCAAATCCATTTCCGTTGTCAGTACTGCATTTAAACGTCGGTTCGCGAGTTTTATTTTGCCATATATTTCCGGTACAACGCGGTAGCGGTTGTAGATTTCACGTTGATCCAGCCCTATCGTTTCAATACAGTGTTGATACGTCCAGGTGTGCAGCGCTTCCTCATAAACCTGACGGGCCTGATAAATTTGCAATTCCGGTGCGCTCATCTTCTCCATAACCGCCAGCCCGATATTACGCATAGCAAGAATGTCTGACGTGGTTAAATATGCCAGTACATTTTCATAAACATGACGTTCTTCAGTTGTTAATTTATGTTGGTAATCATGAACATCCTGCGCCATGTTAATATCCAGAGGTGTCCAGTGGTTTTTGTTGGCATTCAGGAAAAACTCCCAGGCCCAAGGATATTTGAAAGGCGCGAGCTGATTCACATCGGCCCCGCCATTAACCACCCGCTTGTCTTCGGGATTTATCGGCGGCAAACTTTCCGCCCACTCTGAATTATCAGATTGGTCCGTGCTTTGCTCTGATACAAAATGAGCCAGCTCTTCTGAAAACAGGCTTTGATTGGACTCAGGTATGGCAACGCTCAGCGGATCATCCCATTGCATTAGAACAGCATTGGTATTTTTCATTATTGGCAAGCCTCACATTCAGGGTCGAGAATGGAACAGAATTTTGGTGAAGTATTTTCATCATTGCTCGCTGATTCTACGGCATTCTGTTTTTCCATATGGGTTGCGCCCAAAGAACGAAGGTAATAAGTTGTTTTCAAGCCCCGAGACCAGGCAAGCTTATAGAGATTATCCAATTGCTTGCCAGATGGCTCGGCAAGATAGAGATTGAGACTCTGTGCTTGATCGATCCATTTTTGGCGACGGGCCGCCGCTTCAACCAACCAACGGGAATCAATTTCAAACGCGGTCGCAAACAAGCGCTTGATGTCTTCAGGTATCCGTTCAATTTGCGCGATTGAGCCATCGAAATACTTGAGGTCACTGACCATGACCTCGTCCCAAAGATCATGCTCCTTCAACACCTGAACCAGCCAGGGATTGGTCACCACAAACTCGCCAGAAAGGTTGGACTTTACAAATAGGTTTTGATACGTCGGTTCGATGGACTGGGAAACACCAACAATGTTGGAAATGGTTGCGGTAGGCGCAATCGCCAAGACATTGGAATTTCGCAAGCCGTGGCGAGCGATCAAGTCACGTATGGCTTGCCAATTCAAACGTTGTTCCTGATCAAAAGTGCAGAAGTCACTACCACGATTCCGCTTAAGTAGCGCCAGGGAGTCAATCGGCAAAATACCCTGATCCCAAAGTGAACCGGTATAGCTGGGGTACGCTCCGCGCTCTTCTGCAAGGCGGGCAGAGGCAGAAAAGGCGTAAAAACTCAACAACTCCATTGATTGATCGGCAAAATGAACGGCTTCCGGGCTGGCATAGGGTATATGCAAGGCATAAAGTGCATCCTGAAAGCCCATCATGCCCAATCCTATCGGTCGATGCTTCAGGTTGGCGTTTCGCGCTTTTTCCACAGGGTAGTAATTAAGATCAATTACATTATCTAACAACCTGACAGCAACATTAACTGTCGCTTCCAAGTGTTGCGGGTCAAGCACACCATCGCGAATATGGTTCACCAGGTTAACTGAGCCGAGATTACACACCGCAATTTCATCGGCATTGGTATTCAGCGTAATTTCCGTGCACAGATTGGAAGAATGAACAACACCGCAATGCTGTTGAGGGGAACGAAGATTACAGGGATCCTTGAATGCCAGCCAGGGGTGCCCGGTTTCGAACAACATTGTCAGCATTTTCCGCCACAATTGTTGCGCCGGGATCGTTTTAAACAACGTGATTCGCCCGGCCTGTGCTTCCGATTCGTAGTGCATATAACGCACTTCAAACTCCGCACCGTACAACTCATGGAGATCAGGTACTTCATCCGGAGAGAACAGGGTCCAATTGCCATCCTCAAATACGCGTTTCATGAATAAATCGGGTATCCAGTTGGCGGTATTCATATCATGGGTACGACGGCGCTCATCTCCCGTATTTTTACGAAGATCCAGGAACTCTTCAATATCCAGATGCCAGGTCTCCAGATAGACACAGACAGCACCTTTACGTTTTCCACCCTGATTGACTGCCACGGCAGTATCGTTCACCACTTTCAAAAACGGAACAATGCCTTGAGATTGACCATGGGTACCTTTGATTCTCGCGCCCAGAGCCCGCACAGTCGACCAGTCATTGCCTAACCCGCCGGCCCATTTGGACAGGAGTGCATTATCTTGCAAGGCACCATAAATCCCGGCCAAGTCATCGGGTACGGTAGTTAGATAACAGGATGAGAGCTGGGGATGCAGTGTCCCGGAATTGAAGAGTGTGGGTGTCGACGCCATATAGTCAAAGCTGGAAAGCAAATGATAAAACTCGATAGCCCGTTCAGTGGGTTGTGCTTCATTCAATGACAACCCCATTGCAACTCGCATGAAAAATGTCTGCGGTAATTCCAGGCGACTGTTATTGTGGTGCAGGAAATAGCGATCGTATAACGTTTGCAATCCTAAATAATTGAATTGCTTATCTCGCTCCGGCTGGAGGGCGTCCGCCAATCGCGGCAAGTCAAAATCGAGCAGTTGAGGGGCCAGCAATCCGAACTCTACTCCATATTTAATGCCGGTTTCGAAAAGAACCGGATAATGCTCGGCTGACACGGCGCCAGGAATTTGCCCTTGTAGAGACATGACCGCCGTAACCTCTGCCCATAATTTATGCAACAATAGCTGAGCGCAAACTTTGGTGTACGCCGGCTCCGATTCGATTAAAGGCCGCACGGCGATAATCATCGCATTGGTGACATCGGAAGCCAACATTCCATCGTAAAGTGCTTTTTTGGCGCTGTCGAAAAGCCGTTGGGGATCCACGTCAGGCAGGCCTGAACAGGCCCAATGGAGCACACTGAAAATCTGGGCACTGCTCAGTGACTCCGACTGACCATCTACATCATGGATGCGAAGTGAAAACTGCTCTGCAGATGCCAATGGGTGACTTGATGACGTTTCCTGGCCCCGCTTACGGGCGTGTTCCTCACGGTACAACACATAAGCCCGTGCTACTTTCTGCAGACTATGGCGCATCAAACAGAGCTCCACCAAATCCTGAACTTCTTCGATGTGAACACTGGAACCACCATCAAGGCGGCGCTGCAGACGGGTAATGACCTCATTCGTGACATCGGTAACAATCGTTTTAAGCCGTGAGGAACCGGATGCAGACGGCCCCTCGACAGCAAGAAAAGCCTTGGTTATTGCTGCAGCTATCTTGGAGGAATCAAAGGGAACAGCATCGCCGTTGCGTTTGATTACCCGGAACAGCTGACGAATGGATCCCGAACTCTCAACGGAGGGTACATATTCTGACATGTGTAAATCCTACTTTTGAAAAACGCGTGATTCGGGTCTCCGCGATTAAATTCAAAAGCTTCAGATAGCAGATGCTTACAACCCGCACTATTGAGCACACGTCAGCCAACCTGCCACCGAGTCTCAAATCGCGAAGACTGTAGTGATAACCCGATCAAATCGAGCTTGTTGGCCGGTATTCGGACTTAGAAGCTGCGTACTCAAAAAAATATTCTGAGCACGACCTACAACGACGGCTTCCCATTTTTAAACAGTGCCTTGGGTTGATAACCCATGTCGCTTTCGTTCTTCAATACCGCTGCGCGTCAGTTCCGGATTTACACCGGATTCCCGTTTAAAGAGCGCATAAAGGCCTGAACAGAATTGAACCTAAATGTAGCACTCCCACCAACTAGAGACACAATATATGGTATTTTACACAGAAGTAAAGTCGTTAATGAAATTATTCAACAAGAGGAAATTTGGACACGAGCCGGGTGAAATGAGAACCAGAGAAAAAGGGCCTCTGAATCAGAGGCCAACTACGAAACGCCCATAGGACGGGGTGAAATCTATGGTGACAACACCAATCGCTTCGGATGAATCCGGATCGGTGATCGTGACACTAATACTTTTGGGCTGGTTTTGAACACCACTCGTCTGGTTTGACTCAATCACTAAGGTATCCGGACCGTTATAAAAAGCCTGGATAAAGCGAGACTCATCACCTTGCCAAAAATCTTCGGACAGGTCACTTTGTGCAACACTAACCCCTTTTTGATCCATCAATGTAATCATTTTGATCGAGCCTTCGCTTTGCCCCACAAGCTGCTCGAGATATTGATTTACAGCCTTACGTTGCAGCGTACCACGTAATGCTTTGCCAAGACGCGATGCCTCATCCTGCCAATGGGCATCCATCGCAAACAGGTCATACTTGTTTAAGCCAGCATTACTTTGATTTTGGCGATTGACCGACTGAACGACTAACGGGTTTTCCGCTAATGCTCTAATTTTTTCCACAGCTTGTTTGAATTGGGCAACATTTTTAGCTCCGGGTGCTTGCGGAGCCGCAGCGCACTGGGCATCATCATGGGCTGTGGCGAGCGACAAATAATACCAATCCCAATCTCGAATCGAGTTTGAATCCGCTACCAGCAGGCGTCCATCCCGGCTTTTCAAAAAAGGTTGGGCCACTTGCGACTTGTGATGACCTAAAAGATCACTGTTAGTCGCGCGCTCCCCGTCAGCTGCTTTCACGCACCGTTGGCGCAATGAGGCTTCGATTCGGTCGCGCAATGGCTTTTGATCAATCAGACAATTTTCACTTGAACGCGTAGTCAGTACTGTGTTCACATCCAAATCAGCCGGGGATACCACACCGCTACAACTTTCGACCGTTGCAGCTGCGACATTGACGCTCAATCCAGTCAGAATCAGGGCTATTAGTTTTTTCATCTCAGGTCTCGTTATCTCGGTGAATCCGTTTGCGATATCTCTAAAGAGGTATCATGTCGTTCGATGATGCTATTAAACCGCATATAGCGTGCAGGCAAAATCGGAAAACTACGCGTCATTTTGAGGGTAAAATACCCTTCACACGTGTAGGAATATTCCCACATAGGCATTTGTCGTATATTCAGGGGTGCACAGGTATGTTCTCATAGCGACAAATAGCATGCGGAAACGACCATGAACAAACTCAGTATCAAACAACATTTAGCCGAGCTGGGCCGGGACATATTGAGTGTTACAGGTACACTTTTCCGCATCATGATTCCGGCATTGATCATTATTAAAATTCTGGAACAATTGGGCGGCATTGAATTACTGAGTCAGGGCATTGCCCCAATCATGGGGTTTGTAGGCTTACCGGACAGTATGGGAATTGTTTGGGCGACCACCATGGTCACCAATATCTACACCGGACTTATTGTTTTCTTTAACACTGCATCCGCAACACCACTGACCGTTACGCAGGTTACCGTATTGGGTGGCATGATGATCATCGCACACTCGCTGCCCATTGAAGTCCGAGTGGCACAACAAGCGGGTGTGAGAGTGATCTGGACACTGCTTTTGCGGATTGGTGGGGCAATTCTGTTCGGGAAGTTACTCGAGCTGACTTATGGGTATGCGGATGTATTGCAGGAAACCAATCACGTCATCTGGGAAGTAGAACCAAAAGACTCGTCGTTGCCTCACTGGGCTTGGGAGCAAGTCACAAATTTGGTGATGGTATTCTTCGTCATTGCAATCTTACTAACTGCTTTAAGAGTGTTGCGAGTATTGGGGATTGAATACTGGATTGGTCGACTACTCGCCCCATTTCTAAAACTCTTGGGCATTGGCCCACAAGCAACAACCATCACGTTGGTTGGGATTACACTGGGGTTGTCTTTTGGTGGTGGCTTGCTCATCAAGGAAGCCAGGGCCGGCCACCTGCCGAGCAAGGATGTGTTCTCATCGATGAGCCTGTTAGCCCTCTGTCACAGCTTGCTGGAAGATACGCTCTTGATTCTGCTGATGGGCGCGCACCTATCCGGTATCCTCTGGCTAAGATTGATCTTCGCGTTCGTAGTGATCGCTCTCATCGCAAGATTAATAGATCGCTGCAGCGAGTCCTTTCGGAGTAGGTGGTTATTTGGAGCCGTTCGCGAGCCCTGACAGTTCTTCATCGGCGATCACGGCATTCGCTACCCGACGCACGATGGGTGAAACTAAATTGATCGTCGGAAGTGCAACGGCAAAGGCAAATGACCAAGCCTTAAGCCAAATAAAAACAATGGAGTCCACCAAGCCCATATTAAAGACGGTGATGATAAACGACATTATTCCGGACATAAACAATGCCATAAAAAACGAGAATACAAATTGACCATATTTTCTGGGAATCAATGTTCTATCTCCTACTTATATCAACAGGACTTTCCAGTGGAAATAGATCATACTGCACTTCCAGTTTATGAAAAACAGACAATATTTGAATCTTAAATTCCATAAATGAAATCATGCTTAATGATATCGCACTTTTTATTCATATTGTTCAACAAGGCGGACTTTCTGGTGCTTCAAATCACTTGAGTTTACCTGCAGCAACGGTAACACGCCGTTTACAAAAGCTGGAATCCACCCTGGGGTGCCAACTACTGAATCGCTCCGCGAGGCAATGTGTATTGACCCAAGAAGGTGAAGTCTACTACCAGACATATGCAGAGCTCGTTGAACAATTCGAGCAGGCGCAGCAGTTACTGAGCCAGGACAGAGATGAGCTCAGGGGAAAACTGAAAGTATTAGCACCAACCAATATCTCCCATGGTTTTTTAAAGCCCATGTGGTTAGGTTTTATGCGCAAGTATCCAGATATTCAACTGGATCTGGTTTTGAGCAATCAAGTGCAAGATATCGTGCAAAACAAAGCCGATATTGCAATTCGCATAGGGCCGCAACCCGATTCGTCGCTATATCAGCTGAAGGTGGGACAAATCGACCGGATTATGGTGTCTTCTCCACAATTCATTGAACATCAAGGTACGCCGGAAACACCTACAGACATCAAAAACTTCCGCGTGGTGGGAACCAGTCTTTTTCCAAACTGGAAACTGAAAAATATGCTCTCAGGGCAAAGCCAGGAAATCTTTCCGAAATTTGCTGCGGTTTTCAATGATACCAGCTTTGTGAAATACCTTGTCTGTGATGGCCAAGGCATATCCCTGCTCCCGATCACGGAAATCAACACAGAGCTCGAATCAGGCGCTATGGTTCGAATTCTGCCTGAGTGGCGTGCCGAGGATCTCAGGGATATATTTCTTGTCTGGCCAAGTGGTCGCCTGCTCAACGCGAAAGCAAAATGCCTACGGGACTATATTCAGACTTATATTGCTGAAAATATCATCCACGATCAGCGTCGACCTTAGGGCCTCGCAAATTACTACGACTTCCACCAAGGATAGAATGACGGCATATCCGTGGACGATTTACCGTTGAACTCCGGGTCCCGTTTTTCCAGAAATGATGCGACGCCTTCTTTACCATCTTCACGACTGGTATAAAACATCCCCAAAGATTCTATTTTATGCGCCTGCAACGGGTGCTTCTCAGCTGAATTCCGGTACATCATCTGCCGGATCATGGCCACCGAAACAGGCGCATTCCGGGCAATTCGCCGCGCAATGCGATAGGCTTCTTCAAGTAGCTGATCCGGTGGTACCACCGTTTTAACCAGTCCGGCACGCATCGCTTCTTCGGCAGTGAATATATCACCACTGTAGGTCCATTCAAGCGCTTGAGAGATGCCAACAATTCGCGGCAAAAACCAACTGGAACACGCTTCAGGTACAATCCCGATTTTACTGAACACAAAACCGATTCGCGCTTTTTCGGAGGCTAATCGAATGTCCATAGCACAGGTCATCGTTGCACCGATGCCGACTGCAGGTCCGTTAATTGCGGCGATAACAGGTTTCTTGCAATCATAAATGGCAAGGGATACGCGACCGCCTGTATCGCGCACCGAATTTACCATTTCCGGATCATCCAATCGAGACTCCATATCCTCGAGGGTTGGCTCGAGGGCTTCATCCAGACCAAACACGTTGCCTTCGCGGCTGAGATCCATACCAGCACAAAACGCCCGGCCAGAGCCTGTCACAACGATGACACCTACATCATCATCCTCACTGGCTCGATTAAATGCCTCGATCAGCTCATTACACATTTCAACCGTGAACGCATTGAGTTGCTCAGGCCGGTTGAGCGTCAAGGTTAAAATACGTTCTGAAACCGCGTAGTCCAGAGTGTTATATGTCATTTTCCTGCCCCATTTGTTCTGTTTTATTTATTTCGAGAAATTATAGAAATCGAGCAACCGCGTTGTTGTTATCTCGCTGTGCCTGCTGGTATTCCGCGCTCAGTCGTTCAATCAGCTCGGCAACTGAAGGCAAGTCATCAATACTGCCAACACCTTGTCCAGCAGACCAGATATCCTTCCACGGTTTTGCTTTACTTTGATGTCCATCATCAGCCGCTTCATCCAGCTCGGCACCGAAATCCACTTGGGACGGCGCTTCAAGTGTTTCTAAATCGAGACCAGCCCGTTCGATACTGGATCGCAAAAAACTGGCTGGCACTCCGGAAATCACTGGCGTATAAACAATGTCTGCCGCACTGGATGCCAACAATAAGGCTTTGTAGTCTTCGTCCACCCTACATTCACGGGTGCCAATAAAGCGCGTGCCCATATAGGCCAGATCAGCGCCCATCATTTGCGCCGCAGCGATATCTCTACCAGAAGACAGCGAACCGGAAAGTAAAATAGTTTTATCAAAAAATTGCCGTAGTTCATTGATCAAGGCAAAAGGATTCCAGTTTCCGGCATGCCCACCGGCCCCTGCGGCAACCGCAATCAAACCATCAACCCCGACTGAGGCTGCCTTTTTGGCAAACCGCACATTCACCACATCATGAAATACCAGACCGCCATAACTATGAACAGAATCTACGACTTCCGAAGCCGCACCGAGAGAAGTGATAATCAGCGGTACCTCATGTTTGACGCACAACGCCAGGTCAGCCGCTAACCGGGGATTACTCTTGTGCACAATCAAGTTCACACCGAAAGGCGCTGCTTTGGTACCCGTTTCAGATTCAAATCGGCTCAGCTCCGTTTTAATCTCAATCAGCCACTGCTCAAAGCCTTCACTGGTCCGCTGATTCAGAGCCGGAAACGTTCCAACCACGCCCGCTTTGCACGTTTCAATTACCAATTGAGGCCCTGAGGCCAGAAACATGGGGGCCGCAACGGCAGGAAGTTTCAATGAATCATTAAATTGCGCAGGTAAAGACATGAAGTAGCCTCGAGATTTCAGGAATTGGGCCTGTAGTGTAGGAGCATCAGTACCGGATCACTATGGCCAAAACGGACAATCCCGATGGTAAACAGGCAAATATGCAGGATATAATCGGCTCAGGGAACCAACGCTTCAATATCGTAGCGATCCAATAACGCCTGCCATGCAACGGACTGAACCAGCTGCTCGAACACGAATTGCACATCCTGCCTCCCGGGTGGAATCATGGCTTCGGCCTGAACTTCCTGAAAATAGGGCTGCGATATTCTCAATTGATTCATTTTGTCGTCAGACAGGATATGGCGCTTCAAATATTTCATTGCCGAGCCTTGTACCACAACAGAATCAACTCTTTTCAGTAATACCCGATGAATCAAAGCCGCTTCCAGACTGGCATCTTCCCGAATGATTTTTCCTTGAGTCACGAGCTCATCAATTCCATTGTAAGTATGCCCGATTAATCCCCCAAAGCGAGTACCAATCAGGGAATTCGGATTTGTATAGCGAATCGCACTATCACGGCGGGTGACAATCACATCGTGGTCTCGAAACAAAGGCACCCACAAGTACCGCTGCCGAGGGCTCTTACCCCACCCCCATTTAGGCATGGTCCATAAGACCACCCAATCCTGTTCACAGGGAGCAGAAACTGGCTGTGTCGGGCATTTTTCCTGAATCCACTCCTTAAGCTTCAATATCAATCGCGCTTTAGGGACAACCACCGGATTAAACTGGATATCTTCCGACAGTTCATTCAACAATCGTATGACCTCAAAACTAAACCCTTTTTCTTCTGCTTCATCCAGAACAAACGGTTCCTGATTGTGATACTCAATCACATCAACAACCTGCGCATTCGCCGACGCTGTCAATATCAGAACATACAAAAGCACAAAAAATTTAATCATACATCTTAAACTGTCGTTTCATCGAGGAAACGCTTTTTAGAAAAACCTTATCCGTAATTAAAGGCCTAATCTGTTGCTTTGTCAGTATTTTGAAGCTCAAGAAATTGACTGAACAAGGGCATCTATAGCTTACAAAACACGCAAATTAGAGCATCGTCACAAGCATGACATAATCTTCGCGTAAAAAACCAATTAACGCGTGCTTGTCCGCAAACACAAATCGATCAGATCTCTGGATTCCAGTTTTCACTGGAATCGCAGTAAAATTAGCGAGTTGGCGTTTTCGGTAGCACTCAAACTTGAGTAATGTGAACAGCAGAGAATTCGATATGGCTTTCGAAGGAAACGGCACAATTGCGGCCCCATTGCCCCCCTCATTTCTGGAAAAAACCGAGGCTGCAGGCACTGCGCAGGAAAAATCAAAACTCAAGACTCTCAGAACATATTATCGGCTGACAAGACTGTCCAATCACTGTGGTAAAGCCGCTATCCTGCTACCGGGATATTTCACATATCAAAAATTACGGGGTAAACAAGCCGATAACCTTCATTTACTGGAAGTGGAAACATTTGCGCGCTGGATGTCTCGGTTTACTCGGTTATTGAACGTAGAGGTTCAGATTCACGGAGAAAAAATGGCTGGCAACGGTTTTTTTGTCGCCAATCACATTTCCTGGTTAGATGCCGTCGTATTGGCACAGCTACACCGCTTTTCGTTTGTTGCCAAAGATGAAGTAAAAGAGTGGCCATTAGTAGGACAAATGAGCCAGAAGATGAATACGGTTTTTATCAAGCGCACCAGCAAGTTTTCAGTTTATCGGTCTCTGCCAAGGTTGGAAGAAGCATTACAAAACGGAGCGTCTATTCTCGCATTCCCTGAAGGCACCACGTCAGTAGGAAAACAGATACTCCCCTTCTTTCCGATGCTGTTCGAGACCGCCACACGAACCCAAAAACCCGTGCAACCCGTTTTGCTAAGGTATACGGACGAAGCCGGGAATTTATTACCCGAAGTCGGGTTTGTCGACGGTGATACCGTTTTTGATACCCTGTTCCGGATGCTCGAAAAAAAGCGGATTGTTGCTCATATTCATCTGCTGCCCGAGCTGGCGCCCGCCGACTGTCGAAAACAACTCGCTCGCGACAGCCGGGAAGCACTAAGCAAATATCTTGAGACGAGCCAAACACCTTGAGACACAGAGTTAACCGACGGTGGGAGGTGCCAGGCGCGGGCGCCACTCCCACCATTCATGCTCCCCTTCCGTCGCGTTTTCCTGACTTTTATAGACATCCCAAGTGATCAGAAAGTCTGGATTGGTCAACTTCTGGCCGGTTTCGATATCATCGTATTGGCCCTCAGGAGCAATAAACCAGGGCCGAAGATCGGACGGAATATCAAACTCCTTGCTCCCATCGAGCGTTCGCAGGGTAATTCCATCCTCAGGCGTACTGCGAACAACTTTTCCCGCAAACTGCCGCTGCTCCAACAGTGAGTCATCGACATCAAAATAACAAATTCCCAACAATACTGTTTTATCAATGATGTTTTCTAACGTAATCCCGTCTTGCGTCATTTCTAATTCCTGATTTTAAATCAACTAACCTGCGCTTCAGGCCTGACCACGTTCGAGTCAAGCAGAGACTGCAACGCTTCTTCAAGAGTGGCGGTAAAGCGCAATACGTCGGGCTCTGGCCTGAGCTTGGCTTTGGCAACAGTTTTTAACGGCTGAAATTGCAGGTCTGCGATAATCAGCTGCTGACCTTGCGCTTTACAATGGGCGATAAAGCGCGTCATTGCAGCAAGCCCTCCGGCGTCCAGAATAGACACCGCATCCATATACAAAACCGCACCGGATTTTCCGGTCATGAGCAGCTCAATTTCCGAAAATATTCGTTCTGCAGCAGCAAAAAACAAAGGTCCGTTGACTTTAATCACGACCCAGTCCGCCGGCACACCATCCGGACATTGCTTGCGACTTCCGGAAATATCGCTCACTCGCGTCATGCGGGACATCTCTCGCATAAACAACAAAGATGCAACCACAATCCCGAAGGTAATCGCAATCACCATATCAAATAGAACAGTCAATGCAATACACACCAGCAAGACCAGAATATCACTCAGGGGGGCTTTTTTGCATAACCCAACCACTTTGTGTGCTTCGCTCATGTTCCAGGCAACCATAAGCAAAAGAGCCGCCATCGTCGGCATGGGCACATAAGCAAGCCAGGGTGCCAGCGCGACCAGACCGAACAGCACGAATAAGGCGTGCGACATTGCCGCTACGGGAGTCTTTCCCCCGGCACGATAATTCGCAGCGGATCTGGCCAGTGCAGCGGTAGCGGTAATGCCACCGAAAAACGGAGCAAGTATATTGCCAACGCCCTGCCCCATTAATTCACCATTGGCGTTGTGTCGCTTGCCGGTCATACCATCTAACACAACAGCACATAACAACGATTCAATCGCCCCGAGCATGGCAATCGAAAATGCTGCAGGCAACAACGCTTCAAACAGCGACCAACTCAATTGCAACGGCTCACCATCCGCACCAGCGGCTTGCCAGGGCCAAATAAATTCGGGAAAGACAGGCGGTATGCCCTGGCCAACGGAGCCATCCGCAAGAACATAGGAAAAACGGGAACCAATAGTATCAACGTGATAGCCGCAACTGGCCAAGGCAAGTGCCGCGACCACGCCAATCAACACAGCAGGTAAATGACCCGGCACCGGAATGCGCAGACGGGGCCAAACGAGCAAAGTCATCAGCGTTACCGCCGCCACAAGCAAATTGGGCAAGTACAAGTCCGGGAGACGACTCGCAATCAACGTGATTTTCCCTAGGAAGTGCTCAGGAAGCGCTTCAATTCCCAAGCCAATAAAATCATTCAATTGCAAGGTCGCTATCACAACAGCAATACCGGATGTAAAGCCCAACGTAACAGGCTCCGGAATGTATTCAATAAATCGACCCAGGCGCAGTACCGCCATTGCCAGTAGAATAACCCCGGCCATCACAGTGGCAAGCAGCAATCCCCCCAAACCGAATTTCATGGAAACCGGATATAAAATAACAACAAATGCAGCGGTTGGCCCTGAGATACTTAGTCGCGATCCTCCCGTCAAGGCAATCACAAACCCAGCAAAAATCGCAGTATACAAACCATTCTGAGGCGGTACACCACTGGCGATCGCCAGAGCCATGGACAACGGAATGGCAATCAGTCCGACAGTCAGTCCTGCGAGCACATCTTGCCGGAAAGTTTCAATGTTATAGGGTTCCCGGAAACAAGCCTCACGTACAGCACTGGCAAACTTCAAAGTGGTGAGATAACTACGCGGCATGTACTAGAACTCCGAACAGTAAAACACGATAATCCCAAGACGAGCCATAACTTATACCCAATTCGAGATAGAACACGCTCGATTTGGCCAAAAAAGACACTTTTTTTCCATATCCCCATTTACATTGTGGAAAATGATGAGAAAATCCCGCCCGGATCAAAGAAGCCGCCATTCTAACATGTAAACCCGGTGTCCTTGGTGCGACTCCCAAGATTCAATAAAAAATTTCTGATTTGAGAACCAAATTCCGATCATCCACGACATTGCTATTTTGTTCAGTCGCCGGTGCATTAGGGTCTCAACAATCGAATAGCTGTCCAGAACCAGTTAATAGGAGGCATTTTGAAGATTTTCCTGTGGAGCATATTACTGTTCATCACCCTACCTTACTCACTCGCATTCGGGTCTACATCAGAATCCAGCGGTAGCTTGAACATGATCGGTTCCAGCTTGGGCATTGCGGCGTTGGTCTTGTTTGCACTGGCCTACGCACTTGTCATCGCAGAAGAATACATCCACATGCGCAAATCCAAGCCTGTTATTTTCGCCGCCGGCCTGATCTGGATATTTGTCGCGATCATCGGCAAACAGGTTGAAAACGGTCAGGAGATTATAAAACACGCACTGGATCACAACCTGCTTGAATATTCAGCGCTGCTATTATTCCTGCTAACCGCCATGATCTACGTGAATGCATTAACTGAACGAAATGTTTTCGAAGCGCTGCGATCATGGCTCGTAAAACGAGGCTTCAGTTACCGCAAGTTATTCTGGATTACCGGCTTTTTAGCGTTCTTCATTTCACCTGTTGCGGATAACCTGACTACCGCATTGCTTATGGGCGCAGTGGTTTTGGCTGTAGGTTCCGACAAACCAAAATTCGTGTCTATCGCATTTATTAACATTGTCATTGCCGCAAACGCGGGTGGCGCATTTAGCCCGTTTGGCGACATCACAACACTGATGGTATGGCAGTCAGGACATGTCGGTTTCTTCGGCTTCTTTGCACTGTTCATTCCCTCCCTGGTCAACTTCCTGGTGCCCGCAGCTATCATGATGTTTGCCGTTCCGAACGACAAACCCGAGCCGATGGAGGAGTCCGTAACGATCAAACCCGGCGGCCTTGTCATCTGTGGCTTGTTCCTCTGTACAATTGTCACAGCGGTAAGTTTCGAGCAAGTTCTGCATTTACCGCCATTTCTTGGCATGATGCTGGGTCTGTCCTACCTGTTCTTTTTCTCCTACTACCTCAAGCTTTCAGAGCACAAAACTGTGGACACAGTAGGTGAGTTCAATATCTTCAACAAGGTTGCACGGGCAGAGTGGGACACGCTTCTCTTTTTCTTCGGCGTGATTTTCTGTGTGGGGGGCTTGGGTACCATCGGTTACCTTGGTTATGTCTCTCACCTTATGTATGAGGGATGGGGTGCGACCAACGCCAATATTGTCGCCGGCTTACTATCTGCAGTAGTTGACAACATACCGGTGATGTTCGCAATTCTCACCATGTCCCCCGATATGGATACGTATCAATGGCTACTGGTTACGTTAACTGCCGGAGTGGGCGGTAGTCTGCTTTCGGTAGGCTCCGCTGCCGGAGTTGCGTTGATGGGACAATCTCGCGGCATGTACACGTTCTTTGCCCACCTGAAATGGAGCTGGGCGATTGGTCTGGGTTATGCGGCTAGTATTTATGTTCACTACCTGGTTAATGGCTGAGCGCTGTTTAATTTCCGAGCAAGCCTCGCAGGTTAATATGAAAGCTCTCGATATTAATACGAAAAAGCACTCGATAGCTGGCATGCAACACTTAAAAAGCGTCTCTCCGAGGCGCTTTTTAGTAAATGCCTTCCAAATTGGTTACCGGAAAATGGCCATGCGCCAGCAAATCCGGATCCGCATCGACACAGAGCACGACATAGCCGTCACGCGTATAGGTTTGCACCGAATAAGTAATGGTATTCTCGGCATCCGGCAATGCAATATAGGGTTTCGACGCGTGGATGACATTGGACTTTGACAAGGCATTGCGAAAATATTCACGATGGGACCAGAATGCGCCATCAGCAGATTTCAGCGGATTAAAACTGACTTTAACAGCTGAATGTTCCGCAAGCTCGGTCTCGCCAATCTGATGTCCACTGGTATCTAACAAAAAACAACGACGAACGGGCTCCAAGCGCTTAAGGTGCTTACAGGCCCTTTTGAGATCACGAGATTGAGCCAACTTGTCACAGGCATTCATCATCTCCAGATGCAGCATTTTGAGCGCTTCATTGTTGAAATTTTCATTTTCAAATTGATGATGGCGATAGGATTGCAGCATTTCACCGAGACGGGTGAGAATTTGACTGCTCGGTTCCGGCACGAGACCGGGTTTACCAATAAAATAGCCCTGAAACATATCCGCTTCTGACTGGAGCGCGATTTCGGCTAGCTCTTCATTTTCGACACCTTCAATTAACACAAGCGCCTGACTTTTGTGTATTAGATCAACAAGCCCTTTTAACAGTCCTCTGGCTTTTTTGTTTACATAAGCGTGTTGAAGTAGTGACTGATCCAATTTCACTATTTGAGGTTCAACCTGCCAAATTCGATCAAAATTGGCGTAACCCTTTCCGAAGTTATCCATCGCAATCTGAAAACCCAGAGCCTTTGCGTGGTCGACGAACCGTTTAAGGGTTTTCAGATCCTCAACACCATTTTCCACAATCTCCAGAACAATCTGCTCCTGCTTGAGATTACTCTGTGCCAACGTTGTTTCGATAAAGGCCTCGTTCAGCACACCGGAATTAACGGTTTGGCTGTTCACATTCAAAAATAACCAGATCGGGTTCCCGACATGATGAAAATTCTTGATATGAATCGAATGACACAGTTCATCAAGAACCGAGTTTTCATCCAGCGCCCGGGCCAGATCAAACACCGATTGAACACTGATAATTTCGTCCTGGCGTTTGGGTTGGATTAACGCCTCATAGCCCACAATCTTCTGATGTGTAAAACTAACTATTGGCTGATAAACACTTTCCAGGTTAAGTTCGTTGTAAAGCGCTGTTTCAGGCTCTCCCCTATCGCCCCACTCCCAACGAAAGTCCAGTTTTCGAACCATCTTCAACAATTCCATGAATGTCATAATACGTTTCACCTTCATAACACAAACGCATTGGATGGATCTCGTACTCGATCATCCGAATCATGGACATTGCGTGATTTCAGATTCGAGCTTCCGACCAACCCTAGGTGCAGTGCATGAAACACGCCAAATCGGTGTATATTGGATGTACCACAACTCGCCAGCGCGCCAAAACCGGACACACTCTTCGCCCATAGACCGGCGAGAATGAGGTCTGAAACGGTTACTTTACCAAAATAACTCTAGGCATTGAATATGAAGAAAGGATTACAAAATGCCACTCTGGTAATCGAACCCTGAACACGCACTTTTTTAGCCCACCCAGAGTGACTGTGACTTAAAAAAGTACAGAGTGCGTCATAACTTGCCCACTTTCACAATATTAAATTTCTTTTTTCGAGGGTTTACGATTTCACTCTATTCAACCACACTTCAATATGAGTATGATGGCGAAGGGCGCCGAGTAACTTTATCTGCACCGGATGCAAGGTGTAGTCGTGGCCGGTGCCTCAAGTACATTGAACACAACCTAAGACACCACACCAATTGCTGATTAAACAGGGTTATTACAAGTGCAATACCTCAAATCCATATCCGCTTTCACCTTTGTGACAATTGGCTTAGGGGCGTGCTCGACATTCGCGGGTAGCGACGCACCAAGTCAGGAGGAACAGCAACGAGTTACCACCTTATACCTGAACATCGAGAACCAGCTCGACAACGGACGACGCGCCTTAGCGCTCATTGAAGAAGGCCAATTGGCAGAAGGCAACGAACTACTCACCACCGCAAAAACCGCCATTCGAAACCAGATTCAGACCTGTGCCCAAATCCCAAGCTGCGAGTTGAATCGGATTATGAAGCAGCAAAACCAACTTCTGGATTTGCAACAGACTACGATTCAGGCTCAACTAAGATTAATTGAGAGTATCGAGAAAACGGCGACCTACGAGGATGCGCCCGCAGCTGAAAATACGCAGTCAGTGGCCGAGCTCGATTCCACAGTTGAAGAGATGCCCGCATCTGCGGAAGCACCGGAAGAAAATATGGAAATTCCGGAGCCCGAAGCGCTCCCTTGGGCAGGAACCCATGATGCGGTGGAACTGACTGAAGTGATGCTTCGTAGCGGCGACTTTCCCCTCATCATAGAATTGAATAACCCCATTAAAGCAGCTCTGGATGACTGGCTTACCTGGATGCGCCCAAACTTGATGCGCTCCTATGAGAACTATTTATTCCTCAAGTCCGAAATTGCTCCCGTTTATGAAAAGGGCAACCTGCCGGAAGCGCTATTGTTCGGAATGGTGGCGACTGAATCATCAGGCAAAGTTCACGCGTACTCCAGAGCCGGGGCCGCAGGCCTGCTTCAGTTTATGCGCTTTACCGGCGAAAAATTTGGCCTGACCAAGGTGGATGGTTTCGATCAACGCTTTGACCCCAAGCTGGCCACACAAGCGAATGTTGCGTATCTGAACGAGCAACTGGGCCTGTTTCACAATAGCCTCGAGAAAGCGCTCGCAGCCTACAATGGCGGGGAAAACAGAATGATGCGCTTACATAAAAAATTTGCTGGGCAACAGCTGTGGGAACCGTCGCTGTTGTACTCGCTGCCCAAAGAAACAAGAGAGTATGTGCCTAAAGTTTTAGCCGCGGCCTGGCTATTTCTGCACCCAGAACGGTATCGTCTGGAGTTCCCGGATTTTGATGCCTCATTGGCAGAAATCAAATTGGATCGTCAATCTTCTCTCAGTGAGTTGACCCTGTGTTACGGCCAGCTGCAAAACCCTAATGGCTGGTTTCGAGCACTGCGTAACTTGAATCCTGCAGTCAAGCATGATGAAAAGCTCGCACCTGGCACAACCCTGCGTGTACCAAAAACGTTGGCTGATAACTACCAGGATTACTGCACCAATGATAACTTCCTGGCACTTGCAGATGAGTTACACCGGGCAAACTATCCCGAGAAAAAAGAAATGATTCGTTATGTGGTTAGACGGGGTGATACAACCAATCGTATCGCATCGCGATACAGCTGCGTTTCCACTCGACAACTGGCAGAAATTAACGACATTCGCCCCCCGAAATATCGAATTCGTGTCGGGCAGGTTTTAAAAGTCCCTGAATGTTAGGTGTCGAGAACTGAAGAGATAGAAATAGTCTATAGTTGGAGCTGCGCCTGACCCAGAATCGGGGTCAGGCCACAGTTATCGCTGTTACGCGATCATTTGTCTGATCAGAGCTTCACAACGCTCCTGATCCAGATACTTCGGTACAGGGTAGTTTGTGTGAGCTTCACGCAGAGCAGACTTGGCAATCGCAGGAACGTCTTCTGCTTTCAATGCTTGCAGTTTTTGCGGGATATCAAACTCTGTTAACATTTCCCGAATTCGAGCGATAAACTGGTCTGCCAAAGCTTCCTGGGACTCATTACCTGATTTCAGGCCACTCACTTCAGCCAAAGTCGCCAAACGCTCAACAATATCTTCTTTCGAGTAATCCAGAACATAAGGCAATACAATCGCATTCCCTAATCCGTGTGGTGTCTTGTAAAGCGCACCAAAGTTATGAGAAATAGCGTGCACATACCCCAGGCTTGCCTTGGTAAAGGCTAAACCCGCGTAGTAGGATGCTAGTGCCATATTGTGTCGTGCCTTCACATTGCTGCCGTCTTTAACGGCAACCGGCAGATTCTCCATAATCAATCGCGTAGCCGCCATCGCATAACCATCAGTATCGGGTGTGGCATTCTTGGAAATGAATGCTTCTACAGCATGAGTCAGTGCGTCCATACCTGTTGCCGCGGTCACAGATGCAGGAAGACCCAACATCAACGAAGCATCAAGCGCAGCCATCATAGGCACCAATTTCAAATCCATAATCAGTGTCTTTTTATGGCTCTCTGGATCAGAAACAACAGCCGCGATGGTCACTTCAGACCCGGTACCCGCTGTAGTTGGAATGGCGAACAAAGGTGCAGGGGCATTCCAAACCCGGAAATAACCAGACAATTTAGGGATCGGACGCTTATTAGTCACTCGCGCCGCAATCACTTTGGCACAGTCGATTGATGAACCACCACCTATAGCCAAAATCGCCTCACAACCATTGGCCTCGTACATTTCAAGGCCAGTTTCAACCTGGTCGTAGGTCGGGTCTGGCAAAACACCATCATAGATCAAGTAATCAACATTATACTGGGAAAGCGCGTCCAGAATTGGTTTTACTACCCCCAGCTTCACCAGCATCGCATCCGTCACGATCAGGATTTTACCGGTACCCATTTGTGCAATTGCCTCACACAACTGAGCGGAAGACCCTTCTCCGGTAAAGAGCGTGGGCTTAGTCATCGGTACCAGCTTTGCTGCCAGCTTCAGTGCGCCCATCAATCCTTGGTGACCCTTTTTCTGCAATGTGAATAGCATCTTTTAAACCTTCATTTGTTGTCTAATCATTCTTGGTTTACCGGCATGCACGCCCGCAATTTAGAGCAATTACTCTACCACGAGCCCAAAGGTTAGAAAAGCCCTAAAAGCAACTGTCTATACTTTAGACACATGATAAAAATGCTTTCATCCTAAAGATCAGACACTTGTGTTGCTAACAAGACGCTCAAACGCACACTACACGGCTGTTGAATTGACCTCTGAAACTTCTCTTTTGCGCGTGATCAGCGCGAAAGAGCACAGTGGAACGGGCACTATTCTACCACTCCCCCAGGCTCCTCGCACTCAAACTCTACCGGTTACCTAATGGCTTAAACCAAACCAGCATCTGTGGAAGGAGTGTCAAAGCGCCAAGCAGCGCAACCAACATAGCCATCCCGGTGAAGAGACCGAAGTAAATAGTCGGTATGAAATTAGACAAAATCAGAATCGAAAAACCAATGATGATAGTCAAAGAAGTATAAAACATGGCGCGCCCGATGCTGGCGTGGCAGCGATGCATCGTTGCCAGGTAGTTCTGATCCCGTTCGAACTCAGTGCGGAAACGATGAATGTAGTGAATTGTATTATCGACCGCGATGCCAACCGTAATCGAGGCCACGGTTATTGTCATCATATCCAGAGGAATCTCAAGCCAGCCCATTAATCCCAGCACAGTCCCGGCAGCCAGCAAATTCGGTGCCATACCGATTAAGGCCAGAGACAACGAACGGAATAAAACCAGAAACATAATCGTAATTGCCAGGAAAACCGCCCCCAGTGTCTTGATTTGAGAATCGAATAAACTCTGCAGCATGTTGTTATACAACACGGCCATACCGGTAAAATGAATTTGCTCGGGCTGAAAACCGATCTTCTCAACCAGGTGTGTTTTAATCTCTTTCATCAACGCATCCCGGTTCAGGTTCGGGGATGACTCGATCAATCGGATATTAAAACGAGCTTGGGCCGCCTCATCGGAAAGATAGGGATCCAGAAGAATGCCTCGTAGCGCTTCCGGGAAAACCGTTGGCAAAAATGCCAATTGAAGGGCATCCAGCTTTTCCCCCTGATTGACTTGCTGAGTCAGCTTCAACAACGTCGCAATAGATAATACTTTGCCGGTTTCAGGCAATGATTCCAGATAATCGTGAGTTTGTTCCAACTGCTCCATTTTCTGGTAGGTGTACCAGGTGTTTCGATCCACTTCTTCACCCGCACAGTCCTCCTCAAAACAATCATCCAGGAACGGATCTACAGGAACATCAGAAGCCGTTCGAACATCATCAATAATCACATCCAACGGTGTTGTGCCACCGATTTTATTATCAATAACCACCATGCCCTGATAAATTTCAGTGCTCGATTTAAAATAGTCAATAAAGCGATTTTCAACCGTAAGACGCGTCACGCCAATAACACAGAGCACCGCCAATACCAGACTGAACACCATCACTTTGCGGCCATGAAGTTCGGTAAAACGTGCGACATAAGCGGTTAAAGGCTTCCCGGATTCTGCCAGCGAAACCGCTTTCGCTCTCGGCAATACAACAATCAGTGCAGGCAAAACCAGAAACGCGACAACAAATGCCACCCCAATTCCGAGCGTCATCATCCAGCCGAAGTCGATAACCGGGCGAATCCCGCTAATGGTCAACGAGCCAAACGCAACAATAGTGGTTAACGCCATATACAGACAGGGCTTGGCCATGGCTTGAACTGTATTTAACATCAATGCTTTCGTATCGGCATCGGGAAGCGTCTGCTGAAACTCACGAAACCGCACGATAATGTGAATGGTGATCGACAATGTCATAATCAGTAACAATGAAATGAAATTCGACGAAATCACGGTAATTGGCCAGTTCATCCACCCCAGATAACCCGATATCAACCAAACCGTCGTCAAGCAACACACTGAAGGCAAAATAACCCACTGCCATTTTCGGAATATAAGGAGCAATGTTAAGAGTATAAAGATCAACACGCCCAAGCCGAATGTCGCCAGATCACTTTCCACGTAGTCAATCATATCCGAGACAATCATCGGAACCCCGCCAAGATGGAGGCGGGCAACATCACGATAACGCGCCATTATGGCCCGTATATCCTCAACAACCTGCTCCTGCTGCATTGCGAGTTTGACTGAAACGGCCTCAAACTGGTTGGCGACTTGCTCGTATTCCAGTTGTTCCGCGTCGCTGAGCACGCCCTCCCTCGCCCGGTCACGAAGTTGATCACGCTCTTTCAGAAGCGTATAAAATTGCGGATCTGTAGGTAGATTGACTTGAATCGCTGTCGTTCCCGCGTCTTCGCTGATGAGCAGGTTGATATAAAGTGGATTGCTGAGCAATGCCTCCCGGGCCTCAGACAACTCAACATCATCCCGATCCAGCGTTTTAATGTGAGATTCAAGATTATCCAGCGATAGATCCGGACTGTGCAACAGCGGAACATTAAGGATACTGTTAGTTGAACCAACCCACTCCACTTGCTCGATATCATCCCGGAGCGACCTTAACGCTTCGATGGAAGACGGTGAAAAAAGAGACTCATGGGGGGTAAACGTGATAACCAAAAAGTCATCTGAAGACTCAAACTTAGCTCGGATCTGTCGGTAGAAATCAAGCGACCTGTCTTTTTCAAGCACCAGAGAATCTGCTGATGCATCCAATCGAAAATGGTCCAATCTTAGCCCCGCCAAAACGGCGAGCACAAGTACCAAGCCCAATGTCAACAGCGGATGCGTCAGCACAGTGGCCTCATACCACCTTGAAAGTCTGGCTTTCAAAATTTTCCCCTCACTTTGTCCTTTGCTTTTCAGCTTAATACCTTGAGCGGCACTCAACGCGTCCACTAACCGGCAGTTTTAGGTATTCCACCTCGTCCAACAGGGTGTTGACAAGGCTCTCTGTTGTATCACTTCCACTTCCCATCTGTCGACCACTATTTAAGTCTTATCTACCACGGTAAAGCGCTTGCTTTCATACCAATGCTTTCATATTCTAGCGCCTTAAATCATTGTTTTAACTGGAGTAGACCAGCCTACATTATGAACGCTCAACTCTTAGGCGATACCACTGGATTTCGTGCCAAAGCCCATCAGTTTATTGAAAACCCATTCATTCAGAACGGAATCTTGGTGCTTATCGTGATCAATGCCATCACACTCGGCCTGGAAACCGTGCCCGCCGCAATGCAACGATTCAGTAACATCATACATACATTGGATCTTGTTATTTTGTCAGTGTTTGTGCTCGAATTGCTGATTCGGCTGTATGTTTACCGTGAAAAGTATTTTAATGACCCGTGGCGCGCGTTCGATTTCGTCGTTGTCAGTATTGCTCTGGTTCCGGCAACGGGTCAATTGGCCGTCCTCAGAGCGCTGAGGGTATTGCGCGTACTTCGAATTATTACCATCGTACCATCCATGCGACGAGTGGTGGGCGCTCTGCTATCCGCCATCCCCGGCCTCACATCGATTGCACTTGTCCTGGGACTCATCTATTACGTGTTTGCGGTTATCGCAACCAACCTGTTTGCAGCAGAATTTCCAGAATGGTTTGGCCATTTGGGACGCTCATTCTACACCCTGTTTCAGATCATGACACTGGAAAGCTGGTCGATGGGGATTGCCCGCCCGGTCATGGAAACCTTTCCCTACGCCTGGGCGTTTTTCATTCCCTTTATTCTGGTGGCCACCTTTACCATGCTTAACTTGTTTATTGCGATAATTGTCAACGCAATGCAAACGTTCACGGAACAGGAAAAACAAGGTACTGTTGAAGCCGTCAATGAGGCCCGCGACCACATAGAAGAAGACATGCACACAGAGATGAGAGCACTGCGGCGGGAGATCGCAGAGCTAAAATCCATGATCCGTGGACAATACAGACAAGACCCGTGACGAATTGCTGTCGCAGGGAATCGAAAGCAGGCGTTCCACGCTCTTTCAGCGATAAGTCACGGGTTTACCTTGAAACAGGCTGGCAGTGCGACAATAATACCGGCCTTGTTTCCACGAAACCTTTTACTGAGTCATTTATGAAGCAATACCTCGATTTATGCCAACGGATTATTGATGAAGGGATCTGGGTCGACAATAAACGAACGGGTAAAAAGTGCCTAACCGTAATCAATGCCGATTTGACTTACGATGTTGGTAATGGAATTTTTCCCTTGGTAACCACCCGCAAAAGCTTTTACAAAGCGGCAATCGCAGAAATAATCGGTTACTTGAGGGGCTATGACAGTGCTGCGGACTTCCGCAAACTCGGCACCCCAACCTGGGATGCCAACGCCAATGAAAATCCGGATTGGCTGGCAAACCCTTATCGGAAAGGTACAGATGACTGTGGCTTCATCTATGGCAAGGTTGCGAGAAATTTCCCCAAACCGGACGGCGGTAGCGTTGATCTGCTGAAAAAGATTATCCACGACCTTAGCAACGGCATTGATGACCGTGGGGAAATTCTTACATTTTATCACCCAGGTGCATTCCACATGGGCTGCTTGCGCCCCTGCATGTACAGCCATCATTTTTCCCTGCTGGGTGATACCCTGTTTTTAAACAGCACTCAGCGCAGTTGTGATGTTCCCCTGGGCCTCAATTTCAACATGGTACAAGTGTACGTACTGTTGGCAATTGTGGCGCAAATTACCGGTCACAAACCGGGGATGGCCTACCATAAAATTGTTAATGCTCATATTTATGAGGATCAGTTGGACTTAATGCGAGATGTCCAGTTAAAACGGGAACCCTTTCCAGCACCAACCCTCAAAATAAACCCCGATATCAAATCCCTCACGGATATTGAATCCTGGGTAACCCTTGATGACTTTGAAATCGAGGGTTATCAACATCACGAGGCAATTAAATACCCATTTTCGGTGTAACGACTAAGGGGGCGGAGCGAAGGTTGTCCCCTGCCCCCCTACCCACCTGAAAACCAGACAGATCAAACTGCGCCAGAATTAACCGTACCCGATTTATGCTGACGATATCCAACAACGATTAAGCCCAGACCGATCAATATCATCGGTGTCGACAGCACTTGCCCCATGGTCATCCAGCCCATCGCAACGGGCCCCAAATGTGCATCCGGCTCGCGGACAAACTCAACCAGAAAACGGAACAAACCATAACAGAACAAAAACAGCCCGGAAACTGACATAATGGGTCGTTCTTTACGGGAAAATAGCCAGAGAACAGTGAATAAAGCAACGCCCTCAAGTGCAAACTGATAAAGTTGCGACGGGTGGCGGGGATCTGTCCAGCCCACTAAAGTTCTTACACCGTCAATGTTCTGATAGATGGGAAATTGCATGGCCACCGCCAGATCAGTGGTACGACCATAAAGCTCAGCGCCAATAAAATTACCTAACCTGCCAGCCCCCAGACCAATCGGTACCAGCGGTGCCATATAGTCCGCCAGATGGAAAAAGCGAACCCCGAGGGAGCGACTGTAAAACCACATTGCCACAATCACGCCAACCAGACCACCGTGGAATGACATACCGCCTTTCCAGACTTGTATAGCCCAAAGGGGATTATCCAGAAAGCGTTCAAAATCGTAGAAAAACACATACCCCAGCCGGCCACCTAATACGACCCCCAGTGCACAATAGAATATTAAGTCTCCAACCTGTTCAACCTTGATGGGAGACCAGGGTTGAGCAGCTCGTTTTTGTCCTAAATACCAAGCCGAGGCAAAACCGATAAGATACATAATGCCATACCAATGAATCTTTAACGGGCCTATATCAACCAGAACCGGGTCGATTTGAGGATATGTCAACACAATTACTTTCCCTTTTCTCTTTGACGATGCGCTAAACAGCTTAAGCTATGAGTTTTACAACTCGATATCAAATTACAAATCCGTAAAAATGCAGCATATGTATTATGTTTTTCGTAAAATCAGAAAAACAAGAACTTACTGCCAACAACAACTAATAACAAGGCGAAAATCTTTTTCAACACAGTTGGTGAGAGTTTATGCGCAAGATTGGCACCGAACCGCGCAAAAATAACACTCGTGAGAACAATGCCTACCAAGCCGGGCCAATAGAGGTATCCGGTAGTCAAATCAGGTAGTGCCGGATTGCCCCAGCCCTCCACAACGTTAGTCAAGGCTCCAGCGACGGCAATAGGTAAACCACAGGCAGCAGATGTCCCTACCGCTTGTTGCATTCGAACATTGCACCAGGATAAAAAAGGCACTGTGAGGCTACCGCCTCCGATGCCAAATATCGCAGAGGCCCAGCCGATTCCGCCACCGACACCAATCAGAACCTGATCACCCGGAACGGAACGAGATGCTTTGGGGGTCAGACCAAAACCCATTTGCGCAGCTATCAGCAGCGCAAAAATACCAATGACCATTTGCAACACGGCCCCAGGCAGCGCACCGGCGGTGAACACACCCAATACCGCCCCCACAACGATTCCAACAGACAGGGGCTTGAAAATAGACCAAAGCACACCTTGCTTCTGATGATGAGTCCGTATCGAACTAATGGACGTGAATACAATCGTCGCTAACGATGTTCCCACCGCCATATGGGTCAATATTTCCGGAGACATCCCCTGCAACTCAAATGCTATAACCAACGCGGGAACGATAATTATTCCCCCCCCTACGCCGAACAGTCCCGCCAGTGTGCCGGCACAGGCCCCTAACAACATGTAACTGACAAAAGGAATGAGTATCGACATTTAAAACTCCAAAACAACTTTGAGTGCGGGAAGAACGGTGGGCTATCATACCTCAGAGGCGGTCAAAAAAAGAAATCCCGCACCACGTAGACAATCACACAAGACTTACTTTACTATCCCAGTCATGTGTCTCATCGCTTTTGCCTATAGAATACACCCCAGCTGGCCCATGATCATGATTTCAAATCGAGATGAATTTCATGAACGACCAACCGCCGCAGCCCGTCATTGGCCAGAAAATCCAGAGATTTATGGCGGTCGGGACTTGCGAGAAGGTGGAACCTGGTTGGGGCTACACCAGTCCGGCCGGTTTGCAGCGGTAACCAATTATCGCGAACCCGGCAGCCCTGCAGCAGCGCAATCCCGTGGTAAACTGGTCACGGATTATTTAACCAGTAGCTCCCCTACCCGGAATCACCTTGAGCTATTACGGTTGCAGCAGAGACAATATGGGGGTTTTAACCTTTTAGCCGGTGACGACAAAGACCTTTTCTACATCAGCAATCGGTGTAAACAAGCAGGATATCCTCTCAAGCCGGGCTTTTATAGCTTGAGTAATCATTTGCTTAATTCACCCTGGCCGAAAGTACAGAAGGCAAAACAAATCATCGAATCGCAGGTCAAGGCTTATGGTGAAAGCCTGCAGTTACAATCCAGTAACAGCTTTGTAGCCATGACTGAAATGGGCGAAAACCTAATCAAAGGATTTCGGGACGAACAACAAGCACCGGATGGCGAGCTACCTGATACGGGAGTAGGTTTTCAGATTGAAAAGATGCTGTCTTCCATATTTATCAAGACGCCAGGATACGGTACCCGTTGCTCTACTTTTTTCGCAAAGCATGTGTCGGGTAAATCACTGATTACCGAAATGAGCTATCAACCGGACGGTGAGATTAGTGGCCGAATCCAATCCCAATTGACCCCCGATAACTGGACCTCCAATTGATTGCGGAAGTTCGTGAGGTTAGTCTGATTTTTCACGCGCTTCCCGTCGAGCCTTCAGCTCACTCGATTGCCTTTTGATAACATGCTGCACCAACAACTCCTGATGTATTTCTGACACCTCAGTAAAATCAACTCGAAGAAGGCTCGCACCATCCTCAACCGGCTCAGAACTTACGACCAGGCCTTGCAACAGGAGATTAACGTATGAGGGAAACAAAAGCATGTCGAGGGCCACTTTCTGTCCCAAACTAACACAACCAGGAACAGTAAATGCCATACCACAGGCGCTTAAACTGACTTCTTTCAACTCCCGTGGCTGAGCATGAACATCACTCATGCCGTCGTTGATAAACATCATATTGATTTTTTGATTGAAAAGCTCAAGAACTTCTAAAAGAACCGGATGCGTCGTGCGAACTTTTGACAACGCATCGGCGATTTGATTCTCCAGCAAATTAACAGCCGAGGCGCCCGTATTCACATTATCCAAAAATACTTTAGGATCATCGGCTGCGAAGATTTTATAACGAATCGCAACTTGATCCGACACTCTGAAAAAGCGCCTCCGCTCTTGGGCGGATCCACTATCTAACTGATCGGTCATCATTCAAGCCACTAAAATATTTCATTTTGGTCCAGATCAAAGAATTCGCTTTCCTGCTCTCCCGTAAATGCACCCGGCGTGTATTCACGCAGCTTATCAATGTCCTCTTTGACATCGTTAGCCGTCGGTTGTTGAAGCACTATTTCAACACGGCGGTTAATCGCCCGATTTTCAGCCGAATTATTGGGTACCAGCGGTTTAGTATCAGCATATCCGGTAATCGTAAAGCGGGTTTCATCCAGATTGCCATCATCAAATAAGCCATGTGCCACCTCAAGCGCCCTGGCAATGGATAAATCCCAGTTGGATGGGAATTGAGGTGTGTTAATCGGAATACTATCCGTATGCCCTTCAACAGCAATGCTACCCTCAATATCACTCAAACTGTCGATTAACTTTTCGAGAATTGGCAAAAACTCATCTTGTAGCTCTGCAGACCCGGAACTGAAAGAGCCTTTCTCCTGCACGCGGATAATAATTTTTCGTCCCCGGGTCTCAATTTCAACCTGCTGATTGCGAATTTCCTTTTCCAGCTTGGCGGCCATTTCCATTGCCTGGGTTTCCGTTTCTTCTACCATCATCTGTAGCCGCTGAACAACAATTTCGTTCAGTTTATTCTGGTCTGACTCCTGGGCCTGAGGGCAGACTTCTTCAATTGCTTTTTCAACTTCAGCATCGCACAAAACCTGCAAGGTTTCCTGTGTCTCCTCCGTCGTGATTTGCATGACGACCTTGATCGGTGAAGGGTCAGGTTTTCCCGGAGAAAATTCCTGGGCAATGATACTCGTGCCTTTTGGGATATCGACTACATTAACTTGATTCTGTACACCAAACGCCTCCCGCATCGACCCTGCCAATCGTTTGAACTTGAGCACATCCATTTCCGAGAAGGACAGCAACAAAACGAAAAAGCACATCAACAAAGACATCAAGTCAGCAAATGTAGCCATCCACGCCGGTAACCCCGGGGGACACTCACATTTCTGTTCTTCTTCGTCACTCATTTAGACTTTCCTTAACCAACCCTGATAAACCTATTCTTTGTCACTACCCCGTTTGCTCTCCGGCAAATAGGTTCTCAGCATACTTTCAATAACCCGAGGATTCTGACCCGCCTGAATCGCCAGCAAGGCATCGATAACCATACTCTTGATCATTTCCTCTTCAGTCATGCGTAACTTCAACTTGTCAGCGATAGGAACGGCTATCATATTCGCCAGCATCGCACCATACAGAGTAGTTAGCAGCGCTACCGCCATGGCCGGTCCAATTGATTTTGGATCATCCATATTCGACAGCATCGCGACCAAACCGATCAAGGTACCTATCATACCCATTGCGGGCGCTACATCGCCTAGACAACCAAATACACTGCTACCGGTCTTATGCCGCTCAACTGCCAGATTTTTATCTCGGTTCATCAACCCCCGAACAACATCGGCATCATGGCCATCTATCAATAACTGGATTCCTTTGGCCAGAAAGTCATTACTGATCGGTTTACCTTCGAGGGACAAAAGCCCCCCTTTCCGCGCGGTTTCCGCTAACTCTACGACGGATTCAATCAATTCCTCCGGTGATTGCAATTTGAACATAAATGCTTTAACCGCAACTTTTCCTGCACCCAGAAACTGACCCAACGAAAACTTCATCAATGCGACCAGCAAGCTTCCAACTAGAACAATCAAAATTGACGGCACATCAACAAACATTCCTATCGAACCACCAAGCAACATCGCCATCACTACGATGGCTATACCGCCAACCAAGCCGATGAGGGTCGCTAAATCCACACTTTACTCCTTTGTCTGCATTTTGATTTGATCAGCGGAATTGACCGGGGACAATAAGATTCTCCGGGATCAGGTGAGGCCATTCTCGCGCAACTGAACTCGAGCTGCCCCTGATACGCCTGCATGTAACCTGAGGGAACAGGTTTTATTTGTTTTTTGCCCTGATATACTTGCCAACACTGTTACTTAGTTTAGCCAGTATTTAGTAAAATTCCTGAATATTGTGGCAAAATTTATCATTAAGAATCCTTGCATTTCATACTGATACCTAAATTAACATTGTGTATCGACTGATGTGCAATCAGCTGCGCAGGCAATTCCATGACTGAGAATGAAAACCCGATTCCATTTGAACAATCCTTGCAAGAACTTGAATCCATCGTTAAAAAGATGGAACAAGGTGAGCTATCTCTGGATGATTCTCTCAAAGCCTTTGAGCGTGGCGTCGCTTTAAGCAGACAGTGTCAAAATGCATTGAAGGAAGCGGAATTAAAAGTTGCCAAACTCACCGCAGAGGGAACCCTGGAACCTTTTAATCTCGGAACAGATATGGAAGAGAGTGGCCAATAAGCACATGGAATCGTTAGAATTATTTTTAGCTGACTGCCAACATCAGGTAGACACAAAGCTTGATCAATTGCTTCCTTCCGAAGCGGATTCCCCCGCGCGCCTTTATCAAGCACTGCGCTACAGCTGCCTGGCTCCAGGAAAGCGGATCCGACCCGCCCTGACACTGGCCACTGCAGCAGCATTTAGTGGCACGATGGACTCTCGCCGTGAGTCTGAATGCGCAATTTACCCTGCTTGTGCGATTGAGCTCATTCACACTTATTCACTGATTCATGATGATCTGCCGGCAATGGACGACGATGACCTTCGACGGGGCATTCCAACCTGTCACAAGGCGTTCGACGAAGCGACTGCAATATTGGCGGGTGATGCATTACAAAGTTTCGCATTTGAAATACTCAGTCAGGCCGATCTTATCAATGTTCAATCTCGTCTTGAAATGATCAATACACTTGCTATCGCAAGTGGCGCTCGAGGCATGGTTGCAGGACAAGCCATTGATCTGGCGGCAGTAGGCAAGGTGCTTACGCTGGAAGCCCTTGAAGTAATGCATCTGTACAAAACTGGCGCATTAATTGAGGCAAGCGTAGTCATGGGTGCACTGGCCGCTAATCAGCACGATCCGGAAGTGCTCGGTCACCTACGCTCATTTGCTCGCAGTATCGGTCTCGCATTCCAAGTGCAGGATGATATCCTGGATGTGGAATCGAGCACTGAAACATTGGGTAAAAGACAAGGTTCGGATCTGGCCAACAACAAACCCACCTACACCTCGTTACTGGGTTTAACTGGGGCCAAAGACAAGCGAGACCAACTCCTGAACCTTGCCACACAAGCACTCCGAAACTTGCCGAATACCGATACACGGCGATTACAGCAGTTGAGCGAATATATTATCTCGCGCAATAAATAAACCGTTTTCGGTACACTAATTGACTGAGCTCCAGGGCAACCTAGCAATAATTAACCAAATAACAATTTTTCACGAAAGGTATCGTCCACGGCAGAAGCCATAACTCGGTGCTTTTTCCGTTTTATCGTGCTGTCCTTAGTTAACAAGTTCATGCAATACCTCTTAATCATGGTTAAGTTTAGGGGCCCGTTTGCTGAATGAAGTGTACTATGGTCATCACCGTAAACAACGTCCAACCACCAATGCAATGGATTCTCAACCTGCCAATGAGAACGTATAGCCTTCGCTGCTTTCCTGGCATTAACTTGAAGTGAAGAGATATACCATGACGATTGTTCTTGGATCGATACTCCAATTGTGCGCTTCCTTTCAACCAGAATAACTGACTTTAGCCCTCGCCATTCGGCTTTGTTATCTACCCAATCGGTCAAAGCAAAGTGGGTATATTTTCGTTGTTCAAGACGCCCGTGACCCTTATCAATTTCCTCATACGTTTCAATGCTTACATTGTCGAAGCCTTCTCTGCATTGGAGATGATGGAACGCTTTTATCTCATTAAACAGACGTCTCTGGTTACCTTTTATCTGAAGAACATAGTCATTCTTACTCTCTATTATTTTTGAGGCGATAGCTTTTTGGCACCCCATTGCATCCGTTGTTATTACAGCTTTGCGTGCATCAAGGAGATCAATAACCTCTGGAATCGTTTTTATTTCGTTCTTTTTGCCTTTTGATTCAAGTGCCGCTAGCGTGATTCCGTACTGTGACGACCAGGCACTTATAACGTGTAGCGCTTCTGTAGACGATGTCGCAGTGCCTTTCATTGTTTTGCCATCAATTGCAATACAATCTCCGTCACTGCAATATTTTTGCGTTTTGGCAAACTCATCAAATACATCTATCAGCGATTGCGGCTTTATTGAACACAGTAAATATCTCAGTGTTTCAGGGCACGGAGCCCTCTCCAGTTTTACAAATTTGTTGAACCAATCTAACTTGAGTCTTGCAAACTCACACATCTCATCAACGGAGTCATAGCCGCTGAGTACCGATGCGAATATGATCAATAGTAGGCTATCCAGAGAATACACTTGGTTTTTATCATTTCGAGGATCCGAAATGATGCTAAATGCAGCTAATTCCATTGTTCTACCTCCCTTTTTGTTGGGAGTGTAACAATTAACGAGTTAAATTCAGATATTTAAGCTTAAATTGATCAATTATTGCTAGGTTGCCCTGGACTGAGCTCCTTAAATGGCAAAGAAATACATGCTCATGGTGACCAGTTCATTTATAATGGCTCGAATTTACCAACGATATTAACTCTGCGAATGCCGTATACACATATATTTCAGGAAATACCAACGCATCGTCCTAACACACCGTTATTGGACAGAGTAGACTCCCCTGCTCAGCTGCGACTGCTCAACGAAGAGCAACTATTGCAATTAGCCCATGAGCTTCGTGCCTATCTGCTCTACAGTGTTGGCCAGTCAGGCGGACATTTTGGTGCAGGCTTGGGTGTAATAGAATTAACGCTTGCTTTGCATTATGTGTATAACACGCCAGAGGATCGCTTGGTTTGGGATGTTGGTCACCAGGCCTACCCGCACAAAATCCTCACAGGACGCCGAGACGGCCTGTTAAAAATTCGCCAACAGGGCGAATTGTCTGGTTTTCCAAAACGTGATGAAAGTATTTACGACACCTTCGGTGTCGGGCATTCCAGTACATCCATCAGTGCCGCACTGGGCATGTCTTTAGCAGCGAAACTCAATGGCGAGCAGCGCAAGGCCATTGCTGTCATCGGCGATGGCGCAATGACGGCTGGCATGGCATTCGAAGCCTTGAATCATGCTGGCGCAATCCGATCAGATTTACTGGTCGTTCTGAACGACAACGAGATGTCGATCTCAAATAATGTCGGTGGTCTCTCAAACTATTTCGCACGCATCTTATCCAGTAAAACCTACCAATCAATGCGTGATACCGGAAAAAAAGCCCTGAGCGGAACGCCACAACTCATGGAGTTGGCCCGAAAAACGGAAGAACACTTCAAAGGAATGGTTGCCCCAGGAACACTATTTGAAGAATTGGGCTTTAACTACATTGGCCCCATTGATGGACATAACCTTCCGGAATTAATTAATGCGCTTGAAAATATCAGAGAATTCGAGGGACCTCAGTTCCTGCATATTGTCACGAAAAAAGGTAAAGGATTTGCACCGGCGGAGCTAGACCCCATCGGCTACCACGCCATTAACAAACTTGCACCCACTCAGCCAGTTACGAGCCTCCCTCCAGCCAAACCAAAATCTCTGAATGTTTCGAAAGCCCCCAAATTTTCCAATATCTTCGGGCGCTGGATCTGTGATATGGCCGAGCGCGACAAACGCTTGGTGGGCATTACCCCTGCGATGAAGGAAGGATCTGATTTAATTGAATTCGCTGAACGATTTCCAGCTCGCTACCACGATGTAGCCATTGCAGAACAACACGCCGTAACGCTTGCAGCGGGTCTGGCCTGTGAGGATACCAAACCTGTCGTGGCAATTTACTCCACATTTTTACAACGGGCCTATGATCAACTAATACATGATGTTGCCATTCAGGATCTTGATGTGCTCTTTGCCATTGACCGGGCTGGCTTGGTCGGGGAAGATGGTGCAACACATGCTGGCAGCTTTGACATTTCCTTTTTACGCTGTATTCCCAACATGGTGATCATGACCCCGTCAGACGAAAACCAGACCCGAAAAATGCTGTCAACAGGCTATGAATATTGTGGCCCGGCCACAGTTCGCTACCCTCGAGGAAGCGGCGTAAATGCGCTTGTCGATGCCGATTTAGGTACACTACCTATCGGCAAAGGCCATATTGTTCGAGAAGGATCGGGAACGATTGCAATACTTGCATTTGGCACCGTCTTGCACTCGGCACTGGACTGCGCCGAAGCCTTAAATGCAACCGTCGTAGATATGCGGTTTGTGAAACCACTGGATGAAGAATTAGTACTCAACCTGGCAGCGAATCACGAGCTCATTGTAACAGTGGAGGAGAATGTCGTCGCCGGAGGTGCCGGTAGCGCAGTATCGGAATACCTGCATCAGCAATCTATACTGGTGCATCAGTTGCTTCTGGGATTACCGGACGAGTTTGTTCATCACGGTAAACAGGCAGATTTGCTAGATTATTGTAGGTTAAGTGCCGCAGGTATTCGCAAGGCGATAGAGGACAAACTCAAGAATATTCGCAGCAATCCAGCTTCAAAACTAGTGTCTCAATCCTGAAGACAGGGAATAACTTAGCGGTATGGATAGCTGCTAAGTTATTCAGCCCTAGACCGTTTCAGGTGGCTCATCATCCTGATGGGTAACTAACAGGTGCCCCAGCTTTTTCGCTTTCGTGGACAAATAGCCTTCATTGTGCGGGTTTCGCCCCACTTCTAACGGCACCCGTTCATTAACTTCGACACCATAACGCTTGAGTGCTTCCACTTTACGGGGGTTATTGGTCATCAGTTTAATCTGGGAAATCCCGACATGATCCAACATGGCTTTGCACATGCTGTAATCCCTTAAATCAGCCGCAAAACCGAGTCGCTCATTGGCCTCCACAGTATCCGCACCATGATCCTGAAGGTTGTAGGCTTTGATCTTGTTCAACAAACCTATTCCCCGCCCTTCCTGTCGAAGGTAGAGTAATACACCGCAGCCAGCCTCGGCTATCGAACGCAGCGCTTCGTTTAACTGGTACCCACAATCACAACGCATGCTGAACAATGCATCCCCGGTCAGGCACTCTGAGTGAGTTCGCGCCAAAACAGGCTGCCCACATCGAACATCACCAAACGTCAAAGCAATATGTTCCTTACCGGTGTCGATTTCTTCGAACCCGTGCATATTAAATTCACCAAATGGCGTCGGGAGACGACAACTAGCTACAAATCGAACAGACACGCATATTCCTCAGTAATTTTTGCAGGCCAAGGATTGTACCAGAATGTGAGCCCCTTAACACATTTCATACGACTAATTTCCCAATCTAAAAGCGTTGTATTAATTGCAATACGCCGTCTTTCTCAACCATTTCCAGTCTTTTGAGGAAGCTCATTCCAAGTAAAATCATATCGGGCGAATCACCATCAAGTACACCTGCTTCCACGCCTGTCAGTTCGATCTCTCCGACCTTGACCCGATCCAGCGTCACCGAATAATAAGTTGCTACTCCTGATGCGGTCGCCACTTTACCCGGAGTACCTTCCAATCGAAACTGAATTCCCAAACGTTTTGCATGCTGCCTATTCATCGCGATAATCGTGGCCCCGGTATCAACCAGAAACCGCACCGGTAAGCCATTAATGCTACCCATTGCCGGATAATGGGCATTCACTCGGGCAATATTCGCATACCGGGTCTGGGGCTGGGCAAAACGCGTCGAGACAGTTTGTGACAAGCCAATCTCCATAGACTCGCCAGCCACCTCAACTGTCGCAATTCGACTGGTCGCTGACAGCAATTTAATACCATTCGGGCCGGTATCGCCGACACGCATTAATTGTCCTGGCTGACCATTCACAGAAATCATGGCCTTACCCTTAAACAAAGCTTGAATTTCAATCCGTAGCGCTTCTGCTGCAGTTACAGGAACCAATCCTGGCAATACAGATATTATCGAAAGGAAAGCAGTACTCGCCAACCGCGCTACCATTTACCCTCCTGTCATATTCATGAAGCGAAGGATTTGTGGGTCTTCCTCATGGCTGAAATAATGTCGTTCCGGTTTGATCGACATGGCATCAAGCAAGGTCGCCTGAAGGCGTGCAACATCATCGGGATATTTACGGATGACAGCCTTGAGGTCCACCGAATGTTCATTCCCCAAACACAACAACAAGCGACCTTCAGCGGTGACCCTGACGCGATTACAGTCACCACAGAAATTATGGCTATGTGGCGAAATGAAACCGACCTTCGTGTCACTTCCAGCCAGATTGAAGTAGCGACTGGGTCCGCCAGTGGACTCTGTCGATTCAAGTAACGTATATTGCTCTGAAATCTTGTCTCTGAGCACATCACTGGAACAAAATGCCTCGGCCCGACTATGCTCAGTAATCTGGCCCAAGGGCATCTCTTCTATAAAACTGATATCCAGACCTTTCTCACAGGCAAAATTAACCAGATCCAACACCTCATCGAAATTGCGCCCCATCATAATCACGGAGTTCAACTTTATTTTTTTGAATCCAGCACTGCGCGCAGCTTCAATTCCCTGCAACACCAGATCCAGATCTCCCGTCCGGGTCAACTCGCGAAAACGATCAGACTTTAGACTGTCCAGACTAATATTGATTCGGCTCATGCCTGCTGAAACTAACTGATTTGCATATTTTGGTAACTGCGAGCCATTAGTGGTGAGCGTAAAGTCCTGTAGACCATCCAGAGCTCCGATATCCTGAACCAGCTGGATTACATTGCGCCGAATAAGCGGCTCGCCCCCAGTGAGCCTGATTTTTTTCACACCAAGACCAACAAAGGCTTTGGCAACCAGTGCCAGCTCTTCCAGCGAGAGAACCTGTTGACGAGTAAGAAATGTCATTTCCTCATCCATACAGTAAACACAGCGAAAATCACATCGATCTGTAACAGATAACCGGACATAAGTCACCTGTCGACCAAATCGATCAATTAATTGCGCAGTACTATTGGATTCCATCAGGTTACACCTCTTGAAGCAGTTAAAGCTTTTGGCGTTGGATTTTAGCCCTCAGCCTGCCAATGCCCGGAACGCCCACCGGACTTTTCCACTAACTTAACGTCAGAAATCACCATCCCTTTATCGACAGCCTTACACATATCATACAACGTTAATGCAGCAACACTCACCGCCGTTAATGCTTCCATTTCGACGCCGGTTTTGCCCGAAAGTTTACAAAAACTTGTAATCCGGATACCGGAATTATCCGGCTCAGGGTGCAACTCTACTTTGACAGAGGTCAACAGCAACGTGTGACAGAGCGGGATCAAGTCCGGGCATTTCTTAGCAGCCATAATTCCAGCAATTCGACATGTCGCTAAAACGTCTCCTTTTTTATGGCTACCATCCAGTATCATCTTTAATGTTGTTGGCTGCATTTTTACAATTGCAGTTGCACGCGCGGAACGCTCAGTGATGTCTTTATCACCGACATCCACCATATGGGCTTCACCCTGCTCATTCAGATGCGTAAATTCGGACATAAATATTCTCGACTAAATAACTTGGTTTTATCACAAAGCGTATAACAATGCCAAATTCACCATAGCCAGGCAACCGCCATCAACGCGTCTCACCGTGCCACCATTCCGAGACAGCACTGATTCCCTGCCCACCAAAGGAAATAACCTTTTCCAGAGATGCTTCCGTCATCCCGCCAAGCGCATAAACCGGAAGCTTGGCAGCAGCAACGAGCCCCCGGAAGGCGTTCCAACCAAGCTCAGGCCCCGCATCATGGGAGCGTGCGGCTTCAATTGGAGATAACACGACAAAAGTCATACCTGAACTTTCAGCGTGCTCGATTTCATCTTTATTGTGACAGGATGCAGCTAGCCTTCCACCCGCAGCGCTGAACGCTTCCAGTGCGCCAGAAACGCCATCTTCGTCCTCGTTGCTCTCACTACTGTTTACGGCAAGTAGCTCCCGGCTCCTCAGATGAACGCCTGAAATACCATTCTGCAACAGCGAATCAATAGCACTGGACCCATTTTGCTTGAACAAACTGGTAAATAACTCAAAATCGATCATTAGATGAACGCCAGCCTGTTGACACCAGGCACCAAAACGCATCACCAAGATGCCGTAATCATCCAGCGTCAATTCGCTCCGCCTCACTCGTACCAACTTGATTGCAGCCCGCTCACACACAGCCTTTAACTTATGAAATCCTGCTTCGGGATCAGTTATCGACCCGGTGATTAAATAACGCTGAGGAAGCTGCAGCGCAGCAATGATGGGAACATTTGCCTGGGGGAATTGATATAGCCCCAGCTGTTCAATCGGCACCCATTCAACAGGCTGCCCTTCTACACCTTGAGGGTGCCCAAAAAATTCAGGGACGCGCCAAACATCGAGACAGACTAATTTATCAGAATAATCATGATGGATCTGAATGAGTGGTATCAGCGCAGAGGGGTTCGCTTGAATTCCCAGCTCTTCCGATAATTCCCGAACCAGAGCCACTTCCACCGTTTCGCCTTGCTCTACCTTGCCACCGGGAAATTCCCACAAGCCCCCTTGATGCACGTGGTCTGGCCGTTTCGCTAACAGGATCAGGCCATCTCGTTCGACAACCCCTACTGCAACATGAATGCGCTTCTTTGCGTGAGCATCAATAAAACCAGACATATAAATAGACCATGAATCAGAAATGGAAGCATCGTGACCAACTCTCGGAGCCATCACAAAGATTGCAGGTGTAAAGACAAGATTATCAGCATATAACACCCCAAGCGGAGATTGGAAAATGCTTGGGGTGCATCAGAGTATCAAAAAGCCATGGGAATTAGGTGCGGTACTCTGCATTAATACGGACATAGTCATGGGATAGATCTGTTGTCCAGACGGACTCAACTGCTGTGCCCGCCCCAAGATCAACATGAATCAGAATCTCGTCCTGATTCATAACAGCTTGACCCTGTTCCTCGCTGTAAGCGGACGCTCGGCCTCCATCTTCAACGATTTGGGCAGAGCCCAACCAGATATTGACCTGATTAAGATCCAGGTTTTCAAGCCCGCTTCGTCCAACCACTGCTAAAATTCGCCCCCAATTGGGATCACTCGCAAACAGCGCGGTTTTTACGAGAGGAGAGTGCGCGATCGCGTAAGCTACTTTGAGTGCGTCTTTTTCGTCGCGAGCACCGGACACCCGAACCTCTACAAACTTGGTCGCACCTTCACCATCTTTGACAATCGCCTGTGCCAAAGACAAAAAAACCTTTCTGAGGGCAACTTCAAACTTGGAGTACGCGGCAGTCCCCTCCAGTAATCGCTCATTGCCTGCAGCGCCGGTTGCAACGAGCATACAAGCGTCATTAGTAGATGTATCGCCGTCGACAGTTATTCGATTAAATGAATGCTCGGAAGCCTGCCGCACCAAGTTTTGCAAGGTAGGCGTATCGATTGCCGCATCTGTAGCAACAAAGCCAAGCATAGTAGCCATGTTCGGGCATATCATTCCCGCCCCTTTGCTGATTCCCGTGATCGTAATCAAGCAACCATCCAGATCCACTTGAACCGAACATGCTTTTGGTCGGCTGTCCGTGGTCATTATGCCTTCTGCGGCGGCCAACCACTGCCCTTCATCAAGATTTTCCATTGCGGCTGGCAATGCATTGACAATCTTATCAACGGGTAACGGTTCCCCGATAACACCGGTGGAGAATGGTAAAACTGCCTCGGTTTCGCACCCTGCAATCTGAGCCAACGCAGCGCAACATCGCTCCCCATTGACCATACCCGAAGAACCAGTACCTGCATTCGCGTTTCCGGTATTGATCAAAAGATAACGGGGTGTTGCTCTTGCAAGGTGATCTTTCGCGATCGTGACCGGCGCCGCACAAAACAAATTTTTGGTAAACACCCCGGCAACCGTCGAACCTTGCGCTATCGACATGACCACGAGATCTTTACGACCAGGCTTTTTAACACCTGCCGAAGCAATCCCCAGTTTTAACCCCGAAACAGGATACAAAGTCCCAATATTACCATCACCAACGGCCATGCTCGCCCTACCATTCAATTACTATTCAACCGGTCAAACCGGGTCATCACAACAAACCAAAATTCCGTATCGCAACGACATTAGGCTGCTTTACCATGACACTGCTTGAACTTCTTCCCGGATCCACAAGGGCAAGGTTCATTTCGACCTACTTTTCGACCATCCCGAACGAAAGGCTCATGATCACCCTGCTCCGTCGCTGCAGATTCGGGGTTTTCGCTCATGTCATCCGTATCCGGCGTTTCATCGTGACGCGCCTGGGCACCGCGCATTTGTTGTTCGAGCTCTTCCTTCCGGCGACGCTCAACCTCTTCCATTTTTTCGGGCTGCTGAACCTGAACATGACAAGTCACCCGAATAACATCGTGCTTCAGTGTTTCAAGCATGCCCTCAAACAGATTAAAGGCTTCTCGTTTATACTCCTGTTTCGGGTTTTTCTGTGCGTATCCCCGTAAATGAATACCTCGACGCAGGTGATCCATCGCAGCAAGGTGTTCTTTCCAGAGCGTATCAAGAATTTGCAAAAAGACCTGTTTTTCAAAATTGCGCATGGTCTGGGCTCCGGCAATCTCTTCTTTGCCACGATAAGCACTCGCAATTTCATCAAGAATTTTCTGTCTAAGCGTCTCTTCATGCAGCTTGTCGTCTTCATCAAGCCATTTTTGAACCGGTAATGCTGCGCCCATTTCCGATTCGAGCTGCCTTTCAAGTCCAGCAATGTCCCACTGTTCTTCAAGACTCTGCGGCGGAACAAACTGGCTCACCAGGTCATTCACAACATCTTCACGAATAACCGCAACCATATCCGAAATATCTTCAGAGTACATCACTTCATTGCGCTGCTCATAAACGACACGACGTTGATCGTTCGCCACATCGTCGTATTCCAGCAATGTTTTACGGATATCAAAGTTACGGCCTTCAACCTTGCGCTGCGCTTTCTCTATCGCATTGCTCACCATTCGATGCTCAATTGCTTCGCCTTTCTGCATGCCCAAGGCCTGCATAATGTTTTTCACCCGGTCAGAAGCGAAAATACGCATCAGGTTATCTTCCAGCGAAAGGAAGAAGCGACTCGACCCGGGATCCCCCTGACGACCCGCACGACCACGTAACTGGTTATCTATTCGACGGGACTCGTGACGCTCTGTACCGATGATATGTAAACCACCTGACTGCAGTACCGTTTCATGTCGCTGTTGCCAGTCCCGCTTGATCTTTTCAATTTGGCTGGGATCCGGCTCTTTTAGTTCCGCAACCTCAGACTCCCAATTTCCGCCAAGGACAATGTCAGTACCACGTCCGGCCATATTGGTCGCGATCGTTACTGCACCGGGACGCCCGGCTTGAGCAATAATATGTGCTTCGCGATCATGCTGCTTCGCATTCAAAACGTTGTGCTGTATACCAGCCTTTTTCAATAAGTGAGACAAATACTCAGATGCTTCAATTGACGCGGTGCCCACAAGCACAGGGCGTTGCTCCGCCACCGTATCTTTGACTTCATCTATGATGGCTTGGAACTTTTCTTCTTGAGTCAAATAAACCAAATCATTGAAGTCTTTACGCTGGATATCCTTGTTGGTTGGGATCACAACCACATCCAAACCATAAATATGCTGGAACTCATAGGCCTCTGTATCCGCAGTTCCGGTCATCCCGGAAAGCGTTTCATACAGCCGGAAGTAATTCTGGAAAGTGGTTGAAGCCAAAGTTTGACTCTCTGCCTGTATTTTCACACCTTCTTTCGCTTCGATGGCCTGGTGCAATCCATCACCCCAACGCCGTCCTGCCATTGTTCGGCCTGTATGCTCGTCAACAATCACGATCTGACTGTTCTGAACAATATAATCGACGTCTCTCTGGTATAGTTTATGGGCACGTAAAGCGGAGTGAATGTGGTGCAACAAGCTCAAATTGACAGCAGAATAAAGGCTGTCTCCCTCTTCCAGAAGCCCTTTACTGGCTAAAAGCTCCTCTACGTACGTGTGACCCTCTTCAGTCAACTCGACATTTTTGCTCTTTTCATCCAGCGTGTAATGACCCGCGCCAGGATTACCTTCTTCATCCAGCTCCGCCTGTTTCATCATGGGAACCAGACCATTGATTTGCTGATATAGTTTGGAGCTGTCTTCAACCGCTCCGGAGATAACGAGCGGTGTACGGGCCTCATCAATCAATATGGAATCCACTTCATCCACTATCGCAAAATTCAGTTTGCGCTGAACCTTGTCTTGCGGGCTAAACGCCATGTTGTCCCGAAGATAGTCAAAACCAAACTCGTTGTTGGTTCCATAGGTAATGTCGGCCTGATATGCCTGTTGCTTTTCCACCGGAGACTGTCCGGAATAGATGACCCCGACTGTCAGCCCAAGAAACTCGAACAGCCCCTTCATCCAGCCGGAATCACGTTTCGCCAGGTAATCGTTCACTGTGACTACGTGCACCCCCTTTCCAGAAAGTGCATTCAGGTAACAAGGCAAAGTCGCTACGAGCGTCTTACCTTCACCGGTACGCATCTCTGCGATACGCCCTTCATGGAGCGTCATTCCCCCGATGAGCTGGACATCAAAGTGGCGCATGCCCAAAGCTCTTTTACCTGCTTCACGAACTACGGCGAACGCATCAGGCAGTATTTGGTCAAGTGTTTCGCCTTTTTCAAGTCGCGCCTTGAACTCAAGCGTCTTCGCCTTCAATGCAGCATCATCGAGCGCCGAAATTTCCTCTTCCATCGCGTTGATTTTTGCTACGACCTTGGACATCCGCTTCAGTTCGCGGGCGTTTTTACTACCGAATACTTTCTTTACCAGTGATGAAAACATAACCTTTTTTAGCTGCCTTTTGTAATCAAAGTAAGTGTCTTGGATTCCTCTTTCCCAAGGACTATAACAGACACTCTTTTCAACATTTTTTACGATACCGCTATTACTTGTATCAGAATGGCTTTAACAGAAAACCCGGCCAGCGATCAATTTGCGCAACCCAACACCGTCAGTATGATTAACTAAACTCTGCAATCACTTCAATTATCGACGAAGTAATTGCAGAATTCAGAATTCAAGCAATCTGCCAACGACAGAGGATTCTACTCCGATTTACACACAGAGACAAAACCTAACACAGGAATTAGTTAACGGCTTGGCCAAAAGGCCTGTCCGGGAATCACAGGTCAGCGACTGGCTCGGTTGATAAACTTGGCGGGATTCAATGTTTTGTTGTTCTTTAGCACTTCAAAATGGACATGGGGACCCGTCGATCGCCCCGAACTCCCCATTTTTGCGATAACCTGGCCTTTTTGAACCACATCACCGACTTTTACGAGCAGTTTTTTACAATGGGCATAGCGCGTAACAACATTGCCACTGTGGCTAATTTCAATTAATTGCCCGTAACCGTAACGCTCCGACGCTCGAGTGACAACACCTGAAGCCACCGCGATAATGTCACTCCCTTCCTTGCCAGCAAAGTCCACCCCGGCATGCCATGCTCGCTTTCCATTAAACGGGTCGGTTCGGTAGCCGTAATGAGATGAAAGCCACCCTTTAACAATGGGTCGACCGGCAACAAACATTTGCCGCTCAATTTGCTGATTCACAAACATTTCATCCAGCAGTTCCAGCTGTTCCTCCCGATTGCTGATCTGCGCTTCCAGAGCGTCCAGCACCGCAGTCAATTCCGATACGGCATAGGATTCTTCTTCCACCGAACTTACAGGACCGCCAACGGCAGGGGGGGCCTCAAAGTCAAATTCGCCATTATCCATCTTCGCGACTTCAGTCAACCTTTGCCCCAATGCATCCAGACGAGTAATACGGGCTTGCAGCTCCCCCATTCTCAACGTGATGGCATCGATTTGTTCACTCGCCTGAAGGCGAACCAGACTCAAATCTTCCTGTTGGGACTTCAGCATAGTCTCCCAGGCATCGATCACATTTTGATTTTCCAGGTTGCCTTTCCGTTCAGTCCCCCATTGCAATGACAAAATGCTGGCTCCGGCAAAAAAAATGGTTACCATAAGTATGGTAACGAACAATGATGTCAACAAAATCGAGGTTTTGCCTAACACCAAGGGCCTGGATTGTCCATTTTTACGGCTGACGATGATAATATTCATAATCGACTTATTCGGAAGCTGACGGGTTCCCAAGAGAAAGCACACTTTTTAATTAAAGCACATCCAGCTTAAGAAAAAAGTGAGCAACTCTGAATATTAAAATATTCTTACAGATTTAAAAACACACTAATCAGGCCTGACCATACGGGTTTATTCGTGTAGAAAGGTATCATTCTGATTTACAAGTAGTCTTTGTCTAAGTGGGCGCTATTTTAACCAAATTGCTCGATTAACGATACATTAATTACAGTTACAATTTAGTAAGCAGGTCTGATGAATACCAATAAACGTCCTCCATTATTAAATGAAGTCACACGGGAACAACCCGAACTTTCGAGGCTTTTTCGAATCGCAGGAACGATGGAGCGTCTCACAGGAATACTGAATCAGGCTGTGCCCGATGTGTTGAAAGGCTCCGTTCAAATCAGAACATACAAAGACAAAGTCTTATCGGTAAATGTCCCCTCCGGAAGTAGTGCAACGCTGTTCCGTATGGAAATGCAAACTATCAAGACCCGTTTGCGTAACCATCCCTCATTTCAGCACTTGTCCCGAATTAATGTGAAGGTGAAGCCAGACCGGCAGCCAGCTCCGAAAAAACGAGAGCCTATGCGGTTGAGCAAAAAAAATGCCCAGCTTCTTTTGGAAGAAGCCGGGCACACAGAAGATAAGGACTTAAAATACACCCTGGAGAAGCTCGCTAGACGCGGGCTATTGGCTCCAGACTAGGTACTTTCTTTCATCACTCGCTCAGGAAATTATCTCCCGTGGCGAGTCATTATTACGCACAGGCAAATGCAGGCTTGGCATATGAAATGGGCGCTTCGTTTTCACCTTCAAAGGTTACCAACTCCCAAGCGCCTTCAGTTGCCATCAACTTACGCAACAGTTTATTGTTCAGGTCATGCCCTGACTTAAACCCTTGGTACTCCCCTAACAAACTCTTGCCAAGCAGGTAAAGGTCACCAATTGCATCAAGCATCTTATGTTTGACGAACTCATCATCAGAACGCAGACCATCTTCATTTAGAACTCGAAATTCATCCACCACAATCGCATTGTCGACACTGCCACCGAGAATGAGATTCATGGAACGGAGTTTCTCAATGTCGCGCATAAAACCGAAAGTTCTGGCACGACTCACCTCCTTCACAAACGAAGTACTGGAGAACTCAACCATAGCTTCCTGCTTACGGCCTTTGAACACCGGATGGTCAAAATCGATTTCAAACCCGACTTTAAAACCATCAAAGGGTTTGAATGTGGCTTTTTTATCGCCATCTTCAACCGTGACTTCTTCTTTTATGCGAATAAACTGTTTTGCAGCTTCCTGCTCCGCTATGCCCGCAGATTGAATCAGGAACACAAACGGCCCTGCACTACCATCCATAATCGGCACTTCAGGTGCACTCAACTCAACGATACAGTTATCGATACCAAGCCCAGCCATAGCAGACAACAAATGCTCTACAGTAGCCACTTTGACATCACCCTTCACCAACGTCGTTGAGAGGAGTGTTTCACCCACATTTTCCGCAGACGCATTAATTTCTACAACCGGATCCAGATCCGTTCTGCGAAATACGATTCCGAAATCAACCGGAGCTGGTTTCAAGGTCAAATACACCTTTTCACCGGAGTGTAAACCAACCCCAGTAGCCCGAATAACGTTTTTCAAAGTTCGCTGTCTGATCATAGGGCTTCTATTTGCTTCCTTCATAATTGCCGTTTCAGGGGCTGAAAATACACCGTATAGACTGGAGTACACAACCTAGAATTGAAACGAGCGAATAACTGCTCAAAAATTGAGCGCGCATAATATCAAAAACCAGTCTAAGAAACCAATCTTCAATAACCAAATATTGCAAATTTGTTACCGCGCGCCGACCGTCGAGACTAATCCGCTTGACGTCGAAGGAACGCAGGAATATCGAGATATTCTACACCTTTTTCCACATCTACACTCTTCTCATCAATTGCGGTATTACCCTGACTCATTGGGCGACGACGCATAACAGCAGGCTTATCTAACTGATTGTAATCAGTTTTACCATCAATTGCTTTACTATTATCCACCACTTTGACCGGCTTATCAGACAATGCGCCCAATCCAGTTGCGACAACGGTTACTTTCAACTCGTCGGTCAGATCGTGATCTATTACTGTACCTACAACAACTGTGGCAGCTTCAGATGCAAACTCTTCCACGATGTTACCCACTTCTGAGAATTCACCCAGATTCAAGTTCTCACCTGCGGTAATATTAACCAAAATACCACGCGCGCCCTGCAGATTGATATCTTCAAGTAGTGGACTGCGAATGGCCGCTTCAGCAGCTTCACGCGCACGATTTTCACCACAAGCTGTTCCTGTACCCATCATCGCCATGCCCATTTCCGACATGATTGTTTTCACATCAGCAAAGTCAACGTTGATCATACCCGGACGGATTATCAAATCCGCAATACCCTGTACTGCACCCAATAGAACATCATTCGCAGCACCAAACGCGTCCAATAGACTGGTATTCTTGCCCAATACTGTCAGCAGTTTTTCATTCGGAATTGTGATCAATGAATCCACATATCCGGACAACTCGGCCAGTCCCGCCTCTGCTACTTTTAAGCGCTTACCGCCCTCGAATGGAAACGGCTTAGTGACAACGGCGACCGTTAGAATGCCCAGCTCCTTAGCCACTTCGGCTACAATTGGAGCCCCTCCAGTGCCGGTTCCGCCACCCATACCCGCGGTGATAAAAACCATATCAGCGCCTTTAAGCGATTCTGCGATACGCTCTTTATCTTCCATCGCAGCCTGACGCCCAACCTCAGGGTTAGCGCCCGCCCCTAATCCTTTTGTAATATTGCTTCCCAGCTGAATCACAGACTTTGCATCCAGGTCTTTCAACGCCTGGGCATCAGTGTTGGCACAATAGAATTCAACACCTCTAATATCGGATGCCAGCATGTGCCGAACAGCATTACCGCCGCCACCGCCAACACCCACAACTTTTATTACTGCTTCTTGGGGCAGATTATCAATCAACTCAAACATTTTCCTATCTCCTGATTTGATTTCTTCTATTGTTTTTCGTTTTAAAAATTACCCGTAAACCAGCTCTTTACTTTTTCCACCCAGTTTACGGAGCTCTCTGGCCGGGTGGCAGGTACCCGGCCTAAATCGATTTGCTTGAAACCATAAATCAACAAGCCAACCCCTGTTGAGTACATCGGATTGTTCACTACATCAGCAAGGCCTGTTACACCTTGCGGAGATGCCAAACGAACCGGCATGTGGAAAATCTCTTCGGCTAACTCAACGACGCCCTCCATCTTGGAAGTTCCCCCGGTCAATACAATCCCGGCCGCGACCAGCTCTTCATAACCGCTGCGTCTCAGTTCCGATTGAATAAGCGTAAACAGTTCCTCATAACGGGGCTCCACAACTTCAGCCAATGCTTGCCGCGAAAGATCTCTTGGTGGGCGTTCACCCACACTGGGCACCTTGATTGTCTCTTCTGCACCCGCGAGCTGCGTTAACGCACAGGCATACTTAATTTTAATTTCTTCCGCATTCTGAGTCGGCGTGCGCAATGCCATTGCAATATCGTTTGTAACCTGGTCTCCCGCGATCGGAATAACTGCGGTGTGACGAATTGACCCGCCAGTGAAAATCGCGATGTCCGTGGTCCCCCCCCCGATATCAACCAGGCAAACCCCCAGTTCCTTTTCATCATCGGTCAGGACGGCATAGCTGGAAGCCAACTGTTCAAGAATGATATCGTCAACATCGAGATTGCATTTGCGAACGCACTTCTCAATATTTTGTGCCGCGTTCACTGCGCAGGTCACCAAATGAACTTTTGCTTCCAGTCGCACCCCGGACATTCCCAACGGTTCTTTGATACCTTCCTGATTATCAATCACATACTCCTGGGGAATGATGTGCAGAATCTTTTGATCTGCGGGAATGGCCACGGCTTGAGCAGCATCAATTACCCGATCAATATCCGCCTGAAGCACTTCCCGATCCCGAATGGCGACAATACCATGGGAGTTCATGCTTCGAATGTGGCTCCCGGCAATGCCTGCGTATACCGAATGTATGCGACAGCCCGCCATCAGTTCCGCCTCTTCTATGGCGCGCTGAATTGACTGAACTGTTGTTTCAATATTTACCACGACACCGCGCTTCAACCCTTTTGAGGGGTGAGAACCAATACCAACAATATTGATATCACCTTCGGGTGTCTTCTGGCCGACAATAGCCACAACTTTGGATGTGCCGATATCCAAGCCAACGATCATGTTGTCTGATTCCAACCCTGACATGTAAATTCGATCCTGTGTTGATCCAATAAATAGGCTAACCTTTGGCTACTTCCGACGCGTCCTCGATGAGTCGCCACTTAATAGCAATACCGTTGGTATAGCGTGCATCAATCATTTCTATTTTTTCCGATTTATCCCGCAAATAGTTCTGATAGACCCGGACAAATCGATCTAGTTTTTCGGTCACATCTTCTCTCCCTAAACGAATTTCTACTCCATTCTCAAGGGTCAGCGAAACTGCCCCCCGGTTTTCGACCACCAGTACCTGAAGCGCGATCGCTTGCGCATCCAGTGTTTTCCGAATATCTGCGTATTCTCTTAATACTTCCTGAGCCTGATTTTTTGGCCCGACCAGACGCGGTAATGACGATAGGTAATCCTCACTTCCTTCAGCAACAGCCCAAGGCGCAAAAACTTCACCATAGGGATTCAGCAATCCCATTCGTTCTGTCTGGTTTTCCCCATTTACCCGCCAATGAGCAACGGGTATCTGCTCAATGACATGCACCTCAATTTTTCTCGGCCAAACCCGTCGGACCGAGGCCTTGTCAATCCAGGGCAGGCGCTCCAGATCGAACTTGAACTGGTCAATATCAACACTGAAAAAGCCCTGTCCCAGGACCGTCTCCATTTGCCGCTTTAAGGTCGGCTCATGGATAAAATCGAGTTGTCCCGATACCTGGACATGTTCAATTGGATCATCCAATTGACTGTAAAAAACGTTCTGCAATCCTTGAACGATAAATACCAGTGCAGTCACACCAGCGATTCTGAACAATGCAATTTGATGTCGCGCAAGCCACTGCACCACAGCATTGATTGTTGCTACAAGACCTGTTATTGCTTGGCGGATATCACTTCGCAATACCACTAACGGCGACGGAGATTTGGGTCTCGCTCCGGATGCGCCTTTCTTTTTCAAAACTTTCCCTGCTCGGGCAGTAGGCTTACGATTTGGCGAGTTACTCTTTTTTTTAACCGGAAGATTCATACCCGTTACCGTCTCTACTATGCCTGTGTGCTGCTAGATCAATACCCAAAACCTAAAGTTACGCGTAGCTACTGGCCAGAATTCTCAGTACCAATTCATTAAAATCGACTCCAGCCGCCTGGGCAGCCATTGGCGTCAAACTATGATCAGTCATCCCCGGAATGGTATTGACCTCAAGCAACCAGAATCGACCCTCTTGATCCCGCATGACATCCACTCGGCCCCAGCCCTTGCAGCCAACCGCATTAAACGCATCAAGACTAAGCTGTTGCAATGCCAACTCTTCTTCCTGACTCAAACCTGACGGCAGTAAATAACGGGTGTCATCTGAAAGATATTTGGCGTCGTAATCATAAAACACATGATCCGTACTCAAACCAATCACCGGTAACGCACCTTCGGATAAAATCCCTACCGTGTATTCCGGCCCTTCCACCCAGGTTTCTGCGATGACTTCAGTATCTAACGCCGCCGAAGCCATAAATGCAGCCTGCAGTTCTGCAACGGATTTAACTTTCTGAACACCAATGCTTGAACCTTCATGGGCAGGTTTCACACAAATCACGGGACCCAGGCGCTGCATCACAGATACCCAATCTTCAGACTCCGACAAGACACAGAAATCCGGAGTCGGCAGCTCCAGCCCACGCCAAAGCTGTTTCGTCCTGACTTTATCCATTGCCAACGCGGAAGCCATTACACCGCTCCCGGTATAGGGAATCTGGAGCGCTTCCAAATAACCTTGAATTGTACCGTCCTCACCGCCTCGACCATGAAGCGCCAGAAATACCCGGTCGACATCCTTCAGCACTTCAGGCCCGGGAAACACGTCCCCCGTATCAATCATCAGGTGCTCAATTTCCAGCCATTCCAGCGCCGCGGCAACCGCCTGCCCACTGTTTAGCGATACCTCCCGCTCGGCAGACTGACCACCGAAAAAAAGTGCGACCCGACCTGCTTTTGCAACAAGCCGGGATCGCTCTTCCTGAGACAAGGGCGAGATCTTAGTCATCGACAATGATCCCCGCTTCGGCTAACCGTTTTGCTATCGCATTGATATCGCCGGCCCCCTGGGTAAGCAACAAGTCACCATCCTGCAATACGGTTTTCAAAATGGTTTCCAGATCAGCTCCATCTTCAGCGAAAATTGGATCAATATGGCCTCGCTGTCGGATACTACGACACAGGCTGCGGGAGTCAGCACCGGGAATAGGTGTCTCCCCCGCCGGATAGACATCCAGCAGCAATAACACATCAACCTGAGACAGCACTCTGACGAAGTCTTCATACAAGTCACAAGTCCGGCTGTACCGATGTGGCTGATAAATCATCACTACCCGTTTTTCGGGCCAGCCACTCCGGATCGCTTCGATTACCGCTTCGACTTCCCTTGGATGGTGACCGTAGTCATCAACAAGCATCACTCGACCGCGGCTTGTTTCATATTCGCCGTATACCTGGAAGCGCCGCCCGACACCTGCAAAATTTGCCAGACCTGACACAATAGCATCATCTTCAACCCCCTCGTCCGTCGCCACAGCAATTGTGGCTAATGCATTGAGAACGTTGTGATGCCCAGGCATATTCAGCGTTATCCGCAGATCTTTTGCTGTCCCCGGACGCTTCACAGTAAATCGAACTTGCATTCCATCCTGAACAATATCGGTCGCACAAAAATCAGCCTCAGGTTTAGTGCCATAGGTAATCACTGACCTTGAAATCGCCGGGATAATTTCTTGTACGTTAATATCATCAATACACACCACAGCTGCGCCATAAAATGGCAGGTTGTGCAGAAAATCGATAAATGTCTGGGTCAACTTTGAAAAATCGCCCCCGTAGGTATGCATGTGATCCGCATCAATATTGGTCACCACAGCAATCATCGGAGTCAAATGCAGAAAAGAAGCATCGCTTTCGTCGGCTTCTGCGATCAAATAACGGGAGCCTCCCAGTTTTGCATTCGTTCCTGCACTATTCAGCTTCCCGCCTATCACAAAAGTAGGGTCCAGCTTTGCTTCGCCAAATACGGACGCGAGCAAGCTGGTCGTAGTGGTCTTACCGTGCGTGCCTGCAACCGCAATGCCATGTCGATAGCGCATCAGCTCGGCTAGCATCTCCGCTCTGGGAACAACAGGTATACGTAAACTGCGCGCTTTAGCTACTTCCGGGTTTTCTTCGTTAACAGCACTGGAAACAACTACTACGTCAGCATTTTCAACGTTTTCTGACTGGTGGCCCAGAAAAATTGTCGCACCTAACGAGGCCAAACGATCTGTAACCAGACTGGCTTTCAAGTCGGATCCGGAAATGGTGTAACCGAGATTCATTAACACTTCGGCAATGCCACACATCCCCGCACCACCAATACCCACGAAGTGGATTTTTTTGATGCGTCTCATTTCCGGCACTTCCGGAACGGTATTTTCACTATGTCCCTGGTTACTCACCACAGGCCTCCAAACAAATATTCATTACTTTTTCAGTCGCCTCAGGATGAGCGCTTTTTCGAGCCGCGATTGCCATTTTTTTAACCCGCTCTCGATCCAGATGAAAACTCTGCAGTTTTTCCGCAAGCAACTCGGGCGACAATTCCGTTTCTTGAAAACAATATGCCGCTCCCCGTGCCACCAAATAATCCGCGTTCGCGGTTTGATGATCATCCACGGCATGGGGATAGGGGATAAATATCGAACCAACACCGGCCATCGCAATCTCCGACACGGTCATCGCACCGGATCGACAGACAACAAGATCAGCCCACTCCAGCGCGGCTTTCATATCGGTAATAAAAGGTTCAACACGAATGTCGCCCTCCATTCCTTCGTATGCCTGCCTCGTTGCTTGATCCTTACCTTTACCACACTGATGCAAAACGACCGGCCGGATTGTCTCTTCAAGTAAAGCCAGTGCTTTAGGCACGACAGCATTGATCGCAGCCGCCCCTAAACTTCCGCCAACGACGAGCAGGTTTAAAACCTCACCTTCAGCCAGAGAGCGATTTTCAGGCGTGGGAATTGTCACAATGCTGTTTCGAATCGGATTCCCGGTGACCAAGGGTGCTCGATTAAGTTTTACCTGCTTCTTAGCGAATGCCCCAGGAAACGCTTCTAACGTTTGGGCCGCGAATCGACTCAGCGTTGCATTGGTCATACCTGCAACAGCATTTTGTTCATGAATCACGATCGGTTTACGTAACAGCCACGCAGCCAGCCCTCCGGGCCCACTGGCAAAGCCTCCCATGCCCAATACACAGTCTGGTTTCACTGTTTTGAGAACTCGCAGTGCCTGCGCTACAGCAAGACAGAGATTAAATGGCGCGAGCAACCAGGATTTCCACCCTTTACCTCGCAACCCTGCTACAGACAACGTATGTAAAGAAATGCCTTCAGCTGGAATAATCTGGTTTTCCAACCCCCGGATTGAGCCAAGCCAGACGACCTTATGACCACGTCCGATTAGTTCACGAGCGACGGCAAGTGCCGGAAAAATGTGCCCACCGGTTCCCCCAGCCATAACTAAAAATGTTTTTGAGGTCACACTCATCCCTGCCCCTCACAACTTGATTTAGCGTGTCCAGGATTGACTGTCTCACAGTGGATTCGTTGTAACAGAGCAACACAGACACAACTCATGATCAAACTACTTCCACCATAACTTACCAGCGGAAGCGTCAAACCTTTGGTGGGCAATAGGCCAGCGTTTACTCCCATGTTGATAAAAGCCTGAATACCGATCAAAAGAGAAACCCCATAAGCCAAAAATGCTGCAAATCGCAATCCTTGCCGCTCTGCAGCAAGACCAATCGACAATCCTCGATAAACCAACACGGCAAATAGCACCACAACAACCATGCAACCCACCAGACCAAACTCTTCAGCTAAAATTGCAAATACAAAGTCGGTATGTGCCTCGGGCAGATAAAACAGTTTTTGCACACTATTACCCAACCCTTCACCAAACCATTCGCCCCGCCCAAAGGCAATGAGTGACTGCGTCAATTGGTAACCGGTGTTGTATTGATCCGCCCAAGGATCCACATATGACATCAAACGTTGCAAACGATAGGGTTTCCATAAAATCAACAGTGTTCCAAGTACACTAATCACCCCGAGTAATGCTGCAAACTTCAATACTTTCGCACCACTTAGAAAAATCATGCCCGCAGCAGCGGCCATAATAACGAAAGTAGCCCCGAAGTCAGGCTCCAGTAGCAGAAGCAAACTTGCCAGGAACATCACACACAATGGTTTGCAAAAGCCCCACCAAGACACCAGAACTTCCTCTCTTCGGCGATCAAGATATCCCGCAAGATAAGCCAGTAAAAATAGTTTTGCGATTTCAGAAGGCTGGATATTAAAAGCACCAAAACGTAACCAGCGCGTACTCCCATTCACCGTTTTACCCGCCAACAACACAACCACCAGAAGCAACAACGCTACAAACAAAAGCAACCATCCGTTCTCACGCCACCACGCCACCGGTATTTGCACGACCAATACCGCAGAGACCAGCGCCAACAGCAAAAATATCCCTTGCTTAATTGCAAAGGCAAATGGCTCTCCGCGCACGTCAGCGATATGGATGGAGGCCGAGGCGATCATGATAAAACCAATCATTAAAAGGCAAATTGCAACCAAAAAAAGCACAACATCAAAGTCAGCCCAACTGAATCCTGGGCGTACCTCGTCCGCTTCCGGCTTTTTTTGGCCAAAGAGCAATGTGCTCAAGCTGATACCTTTCAAGTTTGCATACCCCAACTACCCACTCTTCCTAGTAACCGGTAATCACTGATCGTCAGTTAAAGTCGATTGCAACACTTTAACCTGATCCCGGAAAACAGTACCTCGATGCTCATAACTGTCGAACATGTCGAAGCTTGCACAGGCAGGTGACAATAAAACCGTATCCCCAGGGGTCGCCTTCTGCGCTGCGATCATTACCGCATCTGGTAAATCACTCGCATCGATACACGGAACTACTTCAGATAACGTACTGCGTATTTTTTCGGCATCATGACCGATCAAAACCAAACACTTGACGTACTTGGCAACCAATTCTTCCATCAAAGCAAAATCGGCGTCTTTACCAACGCCGCCAGCAATCAAGATCAATTTCCCGGAGGTGAGTCCACCAATACTGTCTATCGCAGTGCAGGTTGCACCAACATTGGTTCCTTTGGAATCGTTAATGAAGTCAATACCATTGTGCTCCGCTACCCATTCACAGCGATGCGGCAATCCAGGAAATTCACACAATGTTTCAACCATGACTGACAACGGCAAGCCAGCCGTATGACCGATCGCCAAAGCCGCCAACGCATTACTCCAGTTATGGCGCCCTTTAATTTTCAACTCATCAACATTTAATAATTTATCGAAACCATAACTGAGCCAAACGACTTCCTGGTCACCATTTAACTCGTGAATCGTACTGAATTTTTTCAGACCGGGATTGCTCAACCCAAAATGAACTGACTCCATCCCTTGTGCCATCAGCGGAGCTGACAGGGGCTCATCATCATTGACCACAGGATGCTGACAACCTCTAAAGATCCGATGTTTGGCATGATGGTAATGAGCCAAACTGTCATATCGATCCATATGGTCAGGGCTTACATTCAGAACAGTAGCCGCGAACGCCCCTAAACGACGGGTTGTTTCCAGCTGAAAGCTTGATAACTCGAGAATATAGAGCTCAACCGACGGATCCAACAGATCCAGTGCGGGCGTTCCAATATTCCCCCCGACCGCAATTTTGGTTCCCGATTTACGCCCCATCTCGGCCAGCAGAGAGGTAACCGTTGTCTTACCATTCGAACCCGTGATCGCAAGAATCGGTGCCTCTGCAACACAACTGAACAGGTCAATATCCCCGGTAATCTCGACACCTTGTTCGATTGCTGCCTGAATAGCCGGCTCGGCAAGCGCAACCCCCGGACTCACCACAAGATCGGCTGCTGTTTTCAGGATATTGACGTCGAGCGGCCCACGATGAACCACCACATCGGGGAATTCACTTTGTAACTCGGTTAATCCCGGTGGTAAGTCTCGAGTATCCACCACTTCGACCCAGGCATTTTGCCGCTTCAAGTATCGAACACATGACAAACCTGTTTTGCCCAAGCCGACGACAATATGTTTTTTATCTGACGCGATTAATTGCATTGCTGTTGTAGCCATATGTCATATTCTTTATCGATTGTTGCCGTTGATGAACTTGATTGACGGATAACAAATCCGCGCCAATCGTCGTGGTGCCGGTCACTATAAGGACATACCACACCGCACCTCCCTGTTACATCCGATTCGGACATCGGAACAACCTTCCAACGAACATGAATAATTACTTACCTGACCTTCAATGTGGCCAGCCCCACTAGAACCAACACGACGGTGATCACCCAAAACCGGACAATTACCCTGGGCTCCGGCCAACCTTTCAATTCGAAATGATGGTGTAATGGCGCCATTCTGAAGATACGCCTTCCAGTCAATTTGAAAGAAGCAACTTGCAAAATGACTGAAATCGTTTCCATCACAAACACGCCGCCCATAATAAAAAGTACGATTTCCTGACGTACAATAACGGCAACAATGCCAAGTGCAGCCCCCAGGGCAAGTGCCCCAACATCCCCCATGAAAACCTGGGCGGGATAGGTGTTAAACCAGAGAAATCCGAGTCCGGCTCCTACCAGCGCGCCACAAAAAACTAACAACTCGCCAGCGCCTGGCAGGTGCGGTATATGGAGATAATCTGCAAATTGAATGTGACCCGAAAAGTAGGCAAAAATAGCCAATGCAGCCGCAACCATCACCGTAGGCATAATCGCCAGACCGTCTAATCCGTCTGTTAGATTGACCGCGTTACTGCTGCCCACGACCACAAAATAAGTTAACAAACAGAATGTAATCGCCCCCATTTGCCATTCAAAACCTTTAAAGATTGGCAGCAGGAAAACCGTTTCCTGAGGCAGGCTCGCCGTCATATACAACACAATTGCCGCAGTCATACCAAACACCGATTGCCAAAAATACTTCCAGCGTGCTGCAAGACCACGGGAATTTTTCTCTACCACCTTTCGATAATCATCAACCCAGCCAATTGCTCCGAATGCCAGCGTTACCAGTAACGTTATCCAGACATAACGATTGCTTAGATCTGACCACAACAGAGTTGATATTGCGACCGCGATGAGAATTAACGCCCCCCCCATCGTTGGCGTTCCAGCCTTGCTCAAGTGGCTTTGAGGTCCATCATCGCGAACGGCCTGACCAATCTGATAATGACTGAGCTTGCGAATCATTAATGGACCCACCAGCAACGAAATCCCCAACGCAGTCAATACGCCCAGGATGCCGCGTAAAGTAATATATTTGAACACTCCAAAAGTGTCGTAATACTGAGACAGAAAATCTGCCAACCAAACTAACATGTTTCGGATGCCTTCCTTTGTGTTATTGTTTCGACGATATCTTCCATACGTGAACTACGGGACCCTTTAACCAACACAGTGACTTGTCCCTTTGATGCCTGTTCAGAGAGTCTCGGTAACAAGGCACCAATTAATTCAGTCTTGGTAGTAAAAGCCTCTCCACAGCCGGCACCATCCAGAACGCCCTGTAACACAGAGGTTGAGAATTGCCCTGAACTGAATACATAGTCAATTGAGTGTTCAGCGGCAAACTGACCAACCGAGTGGTGCAATTCAGGCGCATCCGCCCCCAATTCAGCCATATCACCTAAAACGGCAATACGATAGCCAGCACACTGAGACAACACACTCAATGCTGCCTTGATCGATTCCGGGTTGGCATTGTACGAATCATCAATGACGGAGAGGTTGCCACACTCAATTCGCTGTAAACGGCCTTTAACACCTTGGTAGCCATTCAACCCCTGTTGAACCTCATCCAGTTTCATACCTAACTTCAAGGCCGCAGCAGTAACCGCCAGAGCATTCTCAACATTGTGATAGCCGGCAACATCAAGCTCTATTGAACCTGATTCGGAATCCAGCTCAATATCAAAAACAGTCCCCTGAGCGGTTGTGCTGATGTTTTTTGCCCGAATGCTGGCACAATCATTTCCCTTGGCACTAAAACTCACAATTCGGATATGCCGCGTTGCAGCCCTTTCACACCATATCTCGAACGCTGGATCATCGTAATTCAGGATAATGACCCCACCTTCAGTCACACCTTCAATCATTTCACCTTTGGCAGAAACAATATTGTTATAACCACCAAACTCACCCAGGTGAGCAGTTCCCGCGTTAGTGATAATGCCAATATCCGGCCTCACCAGTGACACGGTGTGTAATATTTCCCCAATGCCACTTGCGCCCAGCTCCAATACAGCAATACGGTGCTGCTGGTTTAACTTGAGTACCGAGAGCGGCACCCCGATAGCATTATTCAGATTGCCCGGTGTCGCAAAGGCCAGTTGCTTTTGACCCAATACCGCTGAAAGCATTTCTTTCACCGAAGTTTTTCCTGAACTTCCGGTAACCGCCACAACGGGATAGGTGAATTTCGCACGGTTCAGTTCAGCCAATTGCGTTAACGCGGTAAGCGTATTCCCCACTTCAATCACCGGAAATTGGTGCTCATCTGCACTGCGCTTCAACTCTGCAGTGAGACTACCCTGGGTGACGATGGCCCCCAGTGCTTTTAATTCGATCGCCTGATCAATGAAATGCGCGCCATCAAACTGAGGCCCTTTCAAAGCAACAAATAATTGTCCGGGTTTCAAAACCCGCGAGTCTGTCGAAATCGTGCTAGCATCGATGACCACATTGAACCGGTGTCCGTCAGGATTTGACGCGGACAGTTGTCCCTCTATAAGCTGTGCAAGCTGATCAAATGTCGTTGCCAGTATCACCGGGGACCTCCATTAACCGAATTTGCTGCCCGCTCATGTAGGCTCTTCAGGATTTCATCCCTGTCACTAAACACAAATTTGCTTCCTTTTATTTCCTGATAAGGCTCATGGCCTTTACCTGCAACCAGAACTACATCGCCAGTATGTGCTGCAAACAGGGCTTTTCGAATGGCTAAAGCCCGGTCCTGTTCAACCTGGATCACCGCACCACCCACTGTTCCGTGCAAAATATCATCAATGATGCGCTGGGGGCATTCCGAGCGCGGATTATCCGAGGTCACAATCACCTTATCCGCGAGTTCACTGGCCACTTTTCCCATTTCCGACCTTTTGCCGGCATCTCGATCTCCACCGCAGCCAAAAACACACCACAATTCTTGATCAGTGTGCTTGCGGGACGCCTGTAACGCATTTTCCAGGGCATCTGGCGTGTGCGCATAATCAACAATTGCCCGAGGATATCCCACCCCTTCGATTGCAACCGGCTCCATCCGTCCGGCCACAGCCTGGAGCCTGGGAAGCAGAGGCACGATATCAAGTAAATCGTAACCACACTGGAGAACACAGGCTGTCGCTGCAAGTACATTACTCACGTTGAATTGTCCTAACAAAGCGGTTTGAAAAGGAACAATTTGGCCTTGCCAACTGAGATCGCCCTCGATGCCTTCTGCCGAACTTTTTAAATTCACAGCGATAAGGTCTGCATCATCCGATTGAATTCCAAAGGTGATTACGCGGGATAGCTGACGCACTGAATCACGCACCAACAAACTCTGAGCAAAGGGGTCATCCAGATTTATGACAGCCCAACGCACACTCTCAATATCGAACAAGCGTGCTTTTGCATTCCCGTAGGATTCCATTGTCCCGTGATAATCCAAATGGTCACGGGTTAAATTGGTAAACACGGCACCATCAAATACAACACCCGCGATCCGCCCTTGCTCTAACGCGTGTGAAGAGACCTCCATCGCGACATACTCCGCTCCTTTAGCTCGCAAATTAGCCAGCTGCTCATGATTCGTTTTCAAATCAGCAGTCGTATGCCCTACATCCTCCAGATTTCCCGACAAGCCATAACCCAGAGTCCCCATCACACCTTGAGGCGTGCCTTTCAGCATCGATAACAATTGAGCAGTATATTGCGTTACAGAGGTTTTACCGTTTGTGCCCGTTACCCCGATTACATCCAATGCTTTAGAGGGTGCACCAAGGACGATATTGATCAATCGAGCAGCCGCTAGCGGGACATCTGCACCGAATACACAAGGTACCCTGAGACCACCCGGGCCATTCAGCGTGCTAACGTTGAAGTCAACACCTTCACGAGCGCAAAGCACAGCAACCGCGCCACACTCAACCGCAGCCATCACAAACTTTTCTGCGGAACTCTGCAATCCTGGCAAGGCAATAAACAAATCACCCGGTGAAACTTTACGGCTGTCAATTTGCACATTACTTACACGGATACCACTTAGCTCAGACGCAACAACTTCCGGAACCCTAAAACAGGTTTCCAGAAGCTCATTTAACGACCAACTCTGCCCGGAGCTCATTTCAACCACTCTCCGACAACAGCTTTTCAAGCTTTTCCCGGGACTCAGCCATTACCGGCCGTTCATCCGGGGTCACGTGCAATATCCGCATTGCACCCGTCGCAACTCGAGAAAAAACGGGGGCTGCAACTTCTCCCCCGTAGTACTCATCTCCCTGAGGACCGTCAACCACGATAACCATGACAATTCGGGGTTGCTCCACTGGAACCATTCCAGCAAACAAAGAGGTGTACTCGCTATCTTCATAACCATGAGCACCGATACTGTGTACCGTGCCGGTTTTACCCGCAACATCATAGGCAACCATTTGAGCCCGGGTACCGGTTCCGCCTTTCTGGATAACTTTTTTCATCATCTTGCGAACCTGTATCGCCGCCTGAGCGTCAACAGATGGAATCCCCTGTTCGAGCTCACCCGCTTTTAGCAAACTGGCAGGTACTTTCACACCATCATTTGCTAACACTTGATAGGCCTGAGCCAGCTGCAAAGCTGTTACGTTCAAGCCGTAGCCGTAGGACATTGTGGCCACCTGTAGCGGCTTCCAACGAACCGGGTGAGGCAAAGTACCCACGCTTTCCCCGGGAAAGCCAACACCAATGCCTTGGCCAAACCCGACCCGGTACATCAAATCCCAGACCTTCTCGCCAGTGATCGCCAGCGCGACTTTACTGGTTCCGACATTACTGGATTTCGAAATTACCGTCGCAATATCGATCACACCATAGTTACGGTGATCCCGAATTGTTTTGCGCCCGATTCGGAAATACCCCGGAGACGTGTCAATCGCCGTCGCAGGTGCATACTTGCCAGTTTCCAATGCCGCTGCAATTGTAAGGGGTTTGACCGTTGATCCAGGCTCAAACAGATCTGTAATCGCCCGATTTCGCAAACTGCTGGGACGAATATTCTCTCTGTTATTTGGGTTGTAAGATGGCTGATTCACCATCGCAAGAACTTCTGCAGTCTTGGCATCCAACATAACCAGGCTTGCAGAACGAGCATGATGGGCCTTGGCAACTGCCTTTAGCTCCCGATAGGCAAGATACTGCAAGCGCATATCCAGAGTAAGCTTAATATCCTTCCCGGGCTGAGCATCATTCAACAATGCCAAATCTTTAACTATTCGCCCCTTGCGATCTTTCAATACTTTTTTCTGTCCAGGTATTCCCTGGAGCCACTCGTCGTAGGTTAGCTCAATACCTTCCTGCCCCATCTCATCGATATTTACGAACCCGACCACATGCGAAGCAACCTCGCCTGCAGGGTAAAAACGTTTATATTCCCGCAAGCTGTGCACTCCCGGAATTTTCAATGCTTTAACCTTAGCCGCGACTGCGGGTCGAATTTGCCGTTTCAAATAAGCAAACTCACGACCTGAATTCTGCTCAATCTTTCGGGTAAGCCATTTATTCGAGACCCCCAAAGTCTGCGCAAGCAATTTCGTACCCGCAGCATCGATTTCAAGCTTGTTTGGATTAAACCAAATCGTTTCCACAGGGGTGCTGACAGCCAATGGATCGCCATTCCGATCCGCAATCATGCCCCGGTGAGCGACAATTTCCTCAACTCGTAAAGTACGGGCATCCCCCTGACCAATCAGAAAACTTTTATCCACAACCTGCAGTTGAGCGATACGGGCAAGCAGCACTATCGCGGCCAATGCCAAGGCAATGATCACAAACCAGTAACGCCACAAAGAAACGGCGATGTCCTCTGTGGCGTTACTGGCTGCTTTGTTGTTGGGTTTGGAGCTCATGCCGCTATACTTCATTGAATATTAATACATTGATAGATCAACAATCGTTTGACGAGAGATCACTCATCCATTCAAATAACTACTCATCCATTCAAATAACTACCGGAACTCGTTATTACTGTACGATTACCGTTTCATCTTGATCTGGCACCCTCATTTCCATTTCTTCTATCGCAATGTGCTCTATTCTTCCATGAGCACTCCAGGCGCTCTGCTCAAGCAAAAGCTGAGACCACTCAGATTGAAAAGCATCACGTTCGTCTTGCAACACTTCCAATTCGCTGTACAGTTTGCGGGTCAAATGTGAGGTATAAATAACCCCCATTGCTGACCCCAAAATTGCAACGATGCAGACAATCGATATCCACGTCGGCGCTGACCACCAGGAGATCCCATCCGCTTTCCGTGACAAACCTGGCACCTTCAACTTCCTGACGACATCAAGTTCAGGCTTTAATAACCAGATTGCAGATCCAGACCCATAGCCTCGTAACACACCAACAGCAATACGCTCAGAACAAAACTGCAGTAAAGTAAGAACCATGTTCATGCTTTCTTCTCCAGTACGCGCATGACGGCACTCCGGGCTCTGACATTTTCGCTCACCTCTTGATCAGAGGGCTTCAATGCTTTGCCGACAAGCTTGAAGTTACGCTCAAGCTGACTCTCCAACACTGGCAAATCCCTGGGCAATGCCTTACCTTTTGCTTTATCCCGCATAAATCGCTTAACGATGCGGTCTTCAAGGGAGTGAAAACTGATAACCACCATTCTCCCACCAGGCAATAACAAATCGGCCACCTGCTCCAAGACCATTTCCAAGTCCGACAATTCATTGTTAACTCGGATTCTGATTGCCTGAAATGCCCGGGTCGCGGGATGCTTTCCCCGCTCCCATGCCGGGTTCGCTGCAGACACAATTTCCGCCAGCTTTGCTGTGGTATCAATTTGTTGAAGCGCGCGTTCTCGCACAATCGCTTTGGCCATCCGTACGGCAAACCGCTCTTCACCATAGCGACGAAGCACGTCGATAATTTCAGCCTCGGGGGCAGAGTGCACCCACTCCTGAGCCGTCATTCCCTGCGTCGTGTTCATCCGCATATCCAGAGGGCCATCCTGAGAAAAGCTGAATCCTCGTTCAGCCTGGTCCAACTGTGGCGATGACACGCCTAAATCCAGCAAAACGCCATGCAGGCCTGGCCACTGTGCCTGTTCAACCATCTGACGGATTTCAGCAAAAGATCCATGACAAATATGAAATCGCGAATCTTCCGCTGCCAGAGTCTCACCCACAGCTATTGCCTGCGGGTCTTTATCAATACCAAGTAAATGGCCCCGAGAACTTAACTGCTCGAGTATTTTCCGTGAATGACCTCCACGACCAAAAGTACCGTCACAGTAATTACCATCAGACTCTGTTACTAACAGATCTACGGCTTCATCTAATAGTACAGAGCGATGAACCACTTATTTCTTTACCCTGTTTGATTGCAACCGATAGGGTTACAACGATTGAATTTCATATTTCACCCGGCGAAACACTCGACGGAAACTGATAATCAGAAGATCAGGTTATTCATTTCTTCAGGGATTTCGTCCTCACACGGCTGATTAAGCCATTCGTTCCAAGCGTCCTCACTCCAAAGCTCAAGACTGTCAATCTGACCAACCAGCATCACTTTTTTCTCGAGTCCGGCATACTCACGCAAAGTTTGCGAAAGCAGAATGCGGCCATTGCCGTCTATTTCCATTTCACTCGCGTAGCCGATCATGATTCGTTTAGTCCGCTGTGCAGCCCGATTGAATGCCGGAAGCTTATTAAGCTGGTGCATAATGTCTTCCCACTGGGGAAAGGTGAAAATTTTCAGGCAACGCTCTTGCGTATTGGCTGTAATAACAATGCGACCATCGCACTTTTCAGCCAATTGCTCCCGGACTTTCGTTGGAATCGCGATGCGACCCTTTGCGTCCAGATTGATGAGATTACTGCCTTGAAACACCCGATTAACCCCGAAGTGACACCTTCATCCCCTAAAGAACCACAATTATCCACTTTTTTTCACATTTTCACACACTATAGGAATGAAAAAAGGACAATGCAAGACTCAAATTACGGGGAAATTTTAAGAATAACGATTCAGGACAATGGCTTAGCATGAAAAGAATAGAAAAAAGGAAAAATACAGCAAAATAACCACTGTATAAACAACAACCTACTCAGGAAATCTAGACTTCACATTAACTTTAAGACTATTTGGCTATAACAAACCGGGAAGTGAAGCACACGCGCTTCACGGATTATGAGTTAATCAGTCAGGGAAAACGTACTGATTACTGCACGACCGAAGAGGGAATAAAAAGTTCGCCGATAAGCCGGGTTCTGTCTTGGACAGTCATTCATCTAGGATATGCGTCACCACATACCTCAAGCAACCTACCCGAATCCAGTGCGGGTCACACCGAAGGATTCCTATTTGGTTTTGCTCCGAGTGGGGTTTACCATCGCCACAGACTGTTGCCAGCTGCGCGGTGCGCTCTTACCGCACCATTTCACCCTTACCGGCCAGAGAACTGACTTAGGCGGTTTACTTTCTGCTGCACTTTCCGTAGGCTCGCGCCCCCCAGGCGTTACCTGGCACTCTACCCTATGGAGCCCGGACTTTCCTCCCCTTAAACAATGCTTAAGCGGCGACTGTCTGGCGAACTCAGCGCTAAGATACCCGTTTACTTGCTGAAGCACAAGCGCTCAAACGCCCGAAAAAGCCGGTAACTTCAGAATATTCAGTACCAACCGCAATTTGGCAGAAACACCATAACCTTCCGCCATTGTCTAACCATCATTTTTTAGGGAAACGCCATAATCATACAATTCGTTTTTGCTTGCTCCATACTGGGCTGCGGCAACTGCCGCTGCTTTTTTTAATGGCAACAAAGGAAGCAACTGTTCCAAGAGTTTTCTTGCATCCACAATGTTATGGTCAAGGGTTCGAGCTACACCCTCAACCAATACAACCATCTCACCTTTGGTCTGATTATGGTCAGCAGCAATCCACTGCTTCAATTCTCCGAGGGAAGCTGTTTTAATTGTTTCAAATGTTTTGGTCAGCTCTCGGGCCAGAGATACCTTTCGGTCTTCCCCGAATATACTGATTAAATCCTCAACACAGACTTCGATACGGTGGGGCGATTCGTAAAATATGAGTGTTGAGTCCAAGTCTCTCAGCAGCTCCAGCCGTTTCAATCGGGGTGTTTGTTTGGCCGGCAGAAAACCTTCGAAAAAAAACCGGTCTGAGGGCAGCCCACATACGGACAACGCAGCAACCAATGCACAGGCCCCGGGGATTGGCACCACGTTCACCCCCATATTACGCGCGGTATTCACCAGGGTGTACCCCGGATCAGATATTAATGGCGTACCCGCATCCGAAATAAGTGCTGCAGACTCACCTTGCACAACACGTTCGAGTAGTTGGACAGACCGCTCTCTTTCATTATGCTCGTGCAATGCCAGCAAAGCCGTATTGATACCAAGGTGATTTAGCAGTTTGCGTGAATGCCGGGTGTCCTCTGCAGCAACAAAGTCCACCTTTTTGAGTATATCTATCGCACGCAGCGTAATATCCCCCAAGTTGCCAATGGGCGTGGCAACAATATACAAGCTACCGGTTGGACAGTTCTCGCTGGACAACGGATCTACTCCTTCTATTCGGCAAATGAATACACTTTGCCCTGATATTTTTGGTAAACTCCCGCGATAGTATCGCGAGCTGTATCATGATTCGGGCCTAGAATGATATCATGATCCCGTAGTACGACCACCTTCAATTCATTCCGTGGTCGCAAGCTTTCAGACAGCACCATGCACTACCACGACTAAACTCAGCAGCATTCGAGTTCACAATTAATACTGAAGAGAGCCACAGCTAAAAACGCCATGACCAGGTTAATTATTCTATTTCTTGCCTGTTTCGTTATCATCAGTTGCGGAACAACGCCTCGAATTAAGCCGAACGACAACCAACCGATTCAAGAAGCCCCTAACTCAACTTCACTCTCCAGAATCCTGGAACGCATCGCTGAAGCAAATTCCTCGACAGATATTCCGGGGCTCAGAATCGAAGCAGCCATGCTCCTTATAGAAGAGCAAAGATACGACGAAGCAAACCAACAACTTGCACAAATTGAATTTGGTGCCGTGTCAGGGAATGAGCAATCAAGATATATTTTATTGGGCCTGAAACTCGCGATAGCGACTGAAAACGCGACATTGGCCCGCAGCATACTCGAACTGGACAATGAACAGCTCTTTGCACAACGACCATTGCCAGAAAGAAATGAGGTGAACCAGCTGAGAATACAGGCATTGGAACTCACGGGCCAGTTTTTGCGAGCAGCACAATACCAAAGCCAAACTGCAGGTATGCTGGACGAGCAGCAATACTGGATCAATCACGAACAACTCTGGAATAACCTGAGAAAAGTTGATATCAAGGAACTCGAACAAACCACCGCACCAGCACAAATTGATTCAAATGAGTGGCAAGGATGGGTCGACCTCGCAAAAACATTAAAACAATCTCCCTATAGCCTGGATCAACAAATCGAGTCAATTTCCCTGTGGCAAAACCGATGGGCAAATCACCCTGCAGCCCAAAAGTTACCGGAAGAACTCGAACTATTGCAAGCCGCGGAACTCAACCGCCCAAGAAAAATTGTTCTGGCTCTCCCTTTGTCTGGCCCACTTGCTGCAGCAGGACAGGCAGTGCGAGAGGGATTCATGGCCGCGTATTATGAAGACCTGGTTAGAAAGTCCCACAATACCGAAATCATTATTCACGATACCGCCCAAGAAGAAAGCTTTATTGATCAATACCTATCGATTTCGGTACAAGCGCCGGACTTGATCATCGGCCCATTGAAAAAAGCGTCAGTTGAAGCATTGGCCCGCATGAACGCATTACCTGTACCAACCCTCGCCCTGAATTACGTCGGCCCAGTATCCCCTGCGACAGATCCTGATGGCCCGCCTCCTGCACAAAACAGCGCGGAAACAACTCAATTCAACCAACCCGAGCAAGCACAACCAACATATCAGTCACCATTTACGCCTTTGAACCTTTACCAGTTTGGGCTTGCAATCGAAGATGAAATTACCCAAACCTTGGATTTGATCGCGGAACAGGGCAAACACAATATCGTTGCACTATGCCCTGATACCACTTGGGGGTGGCGGGCATGCGAAGAAATTGAGAAAAACTGGAACGCCAGGAATGGACGACTCATCGAAAAAACATACTTTGACCCAAATCAGGAGAATACCAAGCTTATTGAATCCTTATTCAAGGTTGATGAAAGCAAAGCTCGTTACCGTGCCCTACGCCAAGTCATTGGTTGGGATTTGGAAAATACTGCTCGCCGTAGAGCGGATATCGATGCAATCGTACTCATTTCCAAACCACAGCATGCAAGGAGACTTAACCCTCTGTTCGCCTTCTTCTATGCAGGCGATATCCCCGTCTATTCAACATCCAGCATCAATGACGGCAATATCAATCCAAATAAAGACAGCGACCTGAATGGCATCGTATTTACCGAGACCCCATGGTCTCTAAACAACAGCCCGATAAAGCAACAGATGCACGAACTACTACCCGATTTGAGCAATCGCTTTGACAGACTCTTTGCACTCGGGGCAGATGCTTATCTTCTCGCCCCCAGACTGACAGTGATGCAGCGCTTTCCAGATTCGAAGGTTTCTGGCTACACCGGCCAACTCAAGATCACATCAGATCTAATCATTCAACGGTCACTGAACTGGGCAATGTTCAGAAATGGTAAAGTACAGGAAGCAAAACTACAGTAACTACAGCAACTACAGCAACTACAGCAACTACAGCAACTACAGCAACTACAGCACCAGACCATGGAGGGTATAAAAATGAACAACAAGGGACGTGAGTATGAAGATCTTGCCTGCAACTATTTGAAGCGCCAGGGATTAAAACTGATCGCCCGAAATTTTCAACGGAAAAGTGGTGAAATAGACCTGATCATGCGGCAAGACAAGACCTTGGTCTTTGTAGAAGTCCGATTCCGGCGAAACAGCCGCTTCGGAACCCCCCTGGAAACCATTACCCGAAGCAAAATGCAAAAGCTGATAAACACGGCCTGGCAATACCTGCAGTTGACCAATGCAACAAACCAGGCATTTCGCTTTGACGCGATTGCGATACAAAATTCTGCCGCTCAAACGCCAGAAATAACCTGGATCAGGAACTGCATAGAAACAACAAACTAAATTGTGAAGGCAGACTCTGCCAGATTATGTAGAATCAAGCTAACATCGTAAACACAGGAACTCGAAAACTTGTTATCCCCCATAGAAACAATACAACGTGCGGAACTGCTAATCGACGAGCATTTGAATGCTATCGCCTATAGCAAAGAGCTGATATCGGCCCAAATTGCCCAAATTGCGCACAGCGCAGCAGAATCCCTGCTAGATGACGGGAAGATAATCACCTGTGGTAACGGCTCCACTGCACTCCTCTCACAACTCATCACCTCATCACTCATTGACCGGTTCGAAAGAGAACGCCCAGGACTACCATCGATTTGCCTGGCAAATGATTTCGCCTTTTCATCATCTCTCGCGACTGAAAATAACTTCAAAGATGTGTTCGCAAAACCGATCCGCGCCTTCGCTCACGAAAACGACCTGCTTATTGCATTTTCCCAGAAGGGTAATTGCGAGAACATCTATCACGCCATTCAGGCCGCTCACGAGAAAGGTATGACGGTGGCACTATTCACATCCACTCAAGCGAGTGGCAGCCTTTTACAAGAGAATCTAAAAGAGTCAGACTACATGCTGACGGTGGAACATCACACCCACAACTCCCGCACGACTGAATCATTAATGCTGGCAATTAATGTCTTGCTGGACTTGGTTGACTGCACTATCTTTGGAGCACCTCATGACTGAGGAAACCCGTTAACCAAGGCGGGGGGAGAGGTAAAGCAACTAACAAGACTGGAGAAAAGCCTCAAAGGACCCAACAATAAGACTGGGCACGCCATGAGGCTCTGCTCAAAGGGGGAAATTCTACTCACTTCACAACTTTCAAGCTTGGCTTTTTAGCACCACTTGAAGTCGAATCGGAAGAAGCCGGGCCTGGCCCATCCGGTCCAGGCGCACCGGGTTCTGCACCAAACACCATCCCCTGCCCATTCTCTTTGGCATAAATCGCCATAACAGCCTGAACAGGCACATACACCTGCATCGGGACACCGCCAAAACGCGCACTAAACTCCAAGGCATCGTTAGAAATCAGCAACCCCTTCACAGCACCAGGACTTATATTCAGGACAATTTGACCATTGGATACATAATCAGAAGGAACCTCTACTCCTTTGATCCCGGCATCGACAACCACATAGGGCGTCAAATGATTGTCCAATATCCATTCGTTCAATGCCCGAAGTAGATAAGGTCTAGATGGATTCATGAATCATGCCTCTCGCTCACAAGATACCAGGGAAGCCTAACGCCTCCCACATCTTATACACAGTCGCGGATTATTAGAAAAGGAACAACATCATACTTTCTGGATTTGTCAGACGCATGACTATTTTGGGTTAGCCCCTCATTTCCTGCTCTGCTTCAGACAAGCTTGCCTTAAAAGACTCCCGGGCAAACAAGCGATCCATATACTTTGTCAACGCTTTCGACGATTTCTCAGGAAGCTCAATCCCCAGAACCGGGAGCCGCCAAAGTAATGGCGCAACACAGCAATCCACAATAGTAAATTCTTCACTCATGAAAAATGGCTTTTCCTGAAAAATCGGAGCAGCGGCGACGAGACTTTCACTCAACTCGCTGCGCAACTTATCAAGATCCTCTCCGGGAGCCCCCAATTCAATCCGATCCGCCAAGACCAACCAGTCCTTTTGTATTCTATGCATCAGCAATCGGCTTTGTGCACGCGCTACTGGATACACTGGCAAGAGTGGTGGATGAGGAAAACGTTCATCCAGATACTCCATCATGACATTGGGTTCATATAAAACCAGATCTCGATCCACCAATGTCGGCAATTCGTTATACGGATTAATATCTGACAACTCCGAAGGCTTATTGTCCGGATCCACGTCAATGATTTCGACCGCTACACCCTTTTCAGCCAACACGATTCTTACACGATGACTGTAATGACTTTTTCCATCAGAAAAGAAAGTCATAGAAGACCTTTTGGTCACTACGCCCATGAATATGCCTCGACATTTTTTAATTGACCATAAACAACACAGCGCGCAGCTATCGCTACGCGCCGTATCACGACATTAATCACAACAGTAATTAATGAACATCCTTCCAGTATTCCCGATTCAAGAAATACACAAAGATGAATAAAAAGGCGAGAAACGCCAACACGTATTTACCTAAACGGTGAGATTCAAGTTTTGAAGGCTCGCCCATGTATGCCAGGAAGTTCACCAAATCGTACATAGCCTTGTCGTACTCTTCAGGAGATAAAGAACCTTTTACTGCGTATTCTTTACAACCGCTACTGGTTAACTCTCGGCCACTAAGAGGATCATACTGAGGCTCAACACCGAAGTGAGGCTGCTCTGCACAGACACCTTGCAAATCAGCAAGAACATGCGGCATGCCCACATCCGGGAAAATTGTATTGTTCACTCCGTATGGTCTGCTGTCATCAACATAGAATGCTCTCAGGTACGAGTACAACCAGTCAGTGCCGCGCAGGCGAGCTTCAAGTGACAAATCTGGCGGAGGATTACCAAACCAACCTTTCGCATCCGCAGAATCCATCGAGATATGCATCAGCTCACCAATTTTTGCGCCGGTGAAAATCAGGTTCTTCTCATAAAGATCATTCGGAATCCCCAAGTCAGTTGCAACACGCTCATAACGGGCAAACTTGAATGAGTGACAGCCCATGCAATAGTTAGTCGCTAAAGCCGCACCACGCTGCAAAGACGCTCTATCTTCAAGATCAGGTTTCATATGATCCAGAGGTATACCAGGCCCACCCGCTGCCATTGCGAGAACCGGGGCAAAGACAAATGCTAAAGCTGTAATAAATTTCTTCATTATCCTGTCACCCTTTCTGGAACCGGTTTAGTTTTCTCAATCTTGGTGTACCAAGGCATCAAAATAAAAAACAGGAAATATAAGGTTGTAGTGATCTGGGCAACAACCGTACGGCCGGGCGTTGAAGGTAATGCCCCAAGATAACCCAGAATTACAAAGCTGACCGCGAACACCAGCAACCAGAGTTTACTGAGCAAACCTTTATAGCGAATTGATTTCACAGGGCTACGATCTAACCACGGCAATACAAACAATATCGCAATGGCAGCCCCCATGACCACAACCCCCCAGAACTTGGCATCAACACCAAACAGTGGATAAGTCACCGCTCGAAGCATGGCATAGAATGGCGTGAAGTACCAAACAGGCGCAATGTGCTCAGGTGTCTTCAGTGGGTTGGCCGGTTCAAAGTTTGGTTTCTCAATGAAGAAGCCATTCATCTCCGGGAAGAAGAAAACGACAGTACAGAATACAAACAGGAACACAACAACAGCAACCAAGTCATGTACAGTATAGTATGGGTGGAACGGGATTCCGTCTTTGGGAATGCCATTTGCATCCTTGTTTTTCTTGATTTCAACACCGTCTGGATTGTTCGATCCAACTTCGTGCAATGCAAGAAGGTGCAGCACAACCAATGCAAGCAGAACAATTGGCAAAGCGACAACATGAAGCGCAAAAAATCGGTTCAAGGTTATACCTGAAATCAGGTAATCACCACGAATCCAAAGCGCCAAGTCTTCACCAACATACGGGATCGCCCCAAACAGTGAAACAATTACCTGAGCCCCCCAGTACGACATCTGCCCCCAAGGTAACAGATACCCCATGAAAGCCTCAGCCATCAGACACAGGTAGATTGTCATACCGAAAATCCACACCAATTCACGGGGCTTACGGTAAGACCCGTACATTAACCCTCTGAACATATGCAGATAAACGACGACAAAAAACGCCGATGCACCCGTTGAATGCAAGTATCGCAGTAACCAGCCATATTCAACATCACGCATAATGTATTCGATTGACGCAAACGCACCTTCCGCAGAAGGGTTATAGCTCATGGTCAACCAAATACCAGTAACCAGCTGGTTCACGAGAACCAATAATGACAATGAACCGAAGAAATACCACATGTTGAAGTTCTTCGGTGCATAATACTTGCTCATGTGCTTTTCAAAAGCATTTACCACAGGTAAACGAGCATCAATCCACTCTACAAGCTTTTGCATTATGCGTTCTCCTTATCAACACCGATCATAACGGTGTTATCATCAATGTAGTAATGGGGAGGCACTACCAAATTGGCCGGAGCTGGAACACCCTTGAACACCCGGCCCGATAAATCGAACTTGGAACCATGACATGGACAGAAAAAACCACCTAACCACTCATCACCGAGATCTGCTGGAGCAACTTCGGGTCTGAACTGAGGAGAGCACCCCAAGTGAGTACAAATTCCAACCATGATCATGTACTCTGAATTAAGAGCACGCTCTGCACCTTTAATGTATTCAGGCTGTTGTGGTTTAGTTGATTCAGGATCAGCAACCACTTCATTCATTTTTACCAGATTTTCCAGCATTTCCGGAGTACGACGAACAATCCAAACTGGCTGTCCACGCCACTCAACCGTGATTTGCTGACCCGGTTCGACTTTACTGATATTAACTTTGACCGGAGCGCCCGCTGCTTTCGCCTTTGCACTTGGATTCCAAGACGCAACGAATGGCACTGCAGCTCCGACAACTCCGACTCCCCCAACAACGGAAGTCGCACCAACCAGCAGTCTACGCCGGCCTTGGTTCACGTTGTCATTACTCATATTGGTTTCTCCCAATAACACTATTTATCTCGAACCTACGGTCAAAATAAATAGAAGGATATTAAACTTAGGACCCAAAAATTAAACGGCACAAATGGTAATGAAATTACGCCTGGCTTACAAGAATAAACCTACTTTTATCACTGATTTAGTCCGAGTGATGGGGCCACTTTCAGGCGAGCTATTGATCTAAAACAAAAATATTCAGCATGAGAATTTTTTTGTTCGCCAACAAAAAACGCTCGACATTTCTGCCGAGCGCTCTTGAAATCTGAGATACAGATATTGCTGTAAGCGATTAACGCTTGGAGAACTGAGGACGCTTTCTCGCCTTCCGCAAACCAACCTTTTTACGCTCAACTTCACGTGCATCACGAGTAACGAACCCTGCTTTACGCAGAGGACTGCGGAACGCTTCATCATACTCGATCAAAGCACGAGTCAGACCGTGACGAATCGCACCCGCCTGACCAGTGGTTCCACCACCGCTTACTGTAACCAACACGTCGAACTTATCAGTCATCTCGACTAATTCAAGTGGCTGACGAACAACCATTCGAGCTGTTTCGCGACCAAAGAATTTATCCAGAGGACGACTATTAACTGTAATTTGACCTGTTCCTGGACGCAAAAACACACGAGCAGCGGATGTTTTGCGACGACCAGTACCGTAGTTTTGTGTAACTGACATAACCGCCTTCCGTTAAATTTCCAATTCTCGAGGTTGCTGAGCTGTGTGTGGATGCTCTGCACCAGTGTATACTTTCAGTTTCTTGAACATTGCCCGACCCAATGGGCCTTTTGGCAACATACCTTTAACTGCGATCTGAATCACTTGCTCTGGGCTGTGATCAATCATTTCATCAAAAGATCTGGACTTTATACCACCAATGTAGCCGGTATGGCGATAATACATTTTATCTTTTGCTTTGTTACCCGTCACATGCACTTTCTCTGCATTGACAACAACAATGTAATCACCGGTATCGACGTGAGGGGTGTATTCAGTTTTATGCTTGCCCCTCAGACGACGGGCAATCTCGGTAGACAGACGACCGAGGGTCTTACCTGCTGCATCGACAACGAACCAGTCACGCTTTACGGTTTCTGGCTTTGCGCTTAAAGTTTTCATTTATTCCCGCCTCAAAATCTTAGAAGACATATCTACGAGAACCTAATTTAGTTCATTCTAAATAGACTCTGCTTTCGCATGCTTTATCCAAAAACCGGGTGACCACACCTGACTCGGACCAAGCAAGAAAACCAAACTTTGATGTTTTATGCCGCCGCCGGGGCTGTGCGTTGACATACATACGTCAAAATTTATAAGGGGGCGCATTATAATGAAAATTTATGGCCTCTGCCAGTTTTTTATTCAACAAATTTATTTTAGGTGTGTTTGTCCGGCCTGCCACCACCCCAGAGCCCCAATCAACTAAACGGCTCCACAACGCCAGACGGTGGCTTTACCAAGCGAAATGTGCGAAACGCATTATCATAGAGAGCTGACTCTAACACCCCGATCGACTCCTGTCGCAATTCGGACAGTACCTGAAGAATACGGGGCAACTGCTCTGGAGTATTACATTTACCTTGCTCGCCTTGCAGTGGCATGTCCGGGGAGTCGGTTTCCAACACTAAACATTCCAACGGCAAGCGTTGAATCGCCTGTCTCGTCTTACGTGCTCGAGGATAGGTGATAACTCCACCCACACCAACAGACAAACCGCAATTTATAAACTGACACGCATCCTGATAGCTACCACTGAAGGCATGAATCACTCCACCTGAGTCAAAATTCATCCGCCGTAGAATACCAATAACATCGGAATGGCTTTTTCTTGAATGAACAATTACAGGTAATCTAAACTGCTTTGCAATTCGAACTTGCTCCTGAAAAATATGTAACTGGCGCTCCCAGCAAGGCACAGTTCGATCAAGGCCAATCTCGCCAACAGCAATACACTTGCGATGATTATCCGCATCAGCGAGATCCCCTGCACGCACTGATTCGCCATAGCGACTCAACCTGTTTATCAACTCATCCAGATCTGAATTACTGTGTTTTTCGATAAAATAAGGGTGAAGACCGAAGGCTAAGAAACAATTACGACGCGAGCCAAACAGAGCGGCCTGATCTCGCCACTTTGTCGCTTCGGTTCCAGGGATGATGAAATGTGTGACCCCCAGCGCAACACTGCGCTGGATCACCTGATCCCTCGAATCATCAAAAGCCGGAAAATCCAGATGACAATGGGTATCAAATAAAGACATCAGAATCGAGTTAGTGCTCTCGAGTCTTGAAAAACTGAATTTCCGGATATCGCTCCTGAGTTAACTGCAGATTTACCATTGTTGGTGCAATGTAAGCCAGGCTATCCCCACCATCCAGCGAAAGATTATCTCTACACTTGTTCTGAAACTGCTCCAGCTTTTTGGCATCGTCACAGGTAACCCATCGCGCGGTCGCAACATTTATAGGCTCATAGGCTGCCTCAACTTTGTATTCGGTTTTCAATCGGTGTACAACCACGTCGAACTGCAACACACCCACAGCACCAACAATAAGATCATTCGAGCTTAGCGGTCGAAACACTTGCACAGCCCCCTCTTCGGACAATTGAATAAGGCCCTTTTGCAATTGCTTGGCCTTCAATGGATCCTTCAATCGAATACGCCGAAAAAGTTCTGGTGCAAAATTCGGGATTCCGGTGAATTTCATATCTTCACCCGAAGTAAACGTATCACCGATTTTAATCGTGCCATGATTGTGCAAACCGATAATATCCCCAGCGAAAGCCTCTTCCACGCGTGCTCTATCACCAGCCATGAAAGTTAATGCATCAGAAATCCGGACATCTTTTCCAAGTCGTACATGCTTGATTTTCATACCCTGCTCGTAACGCCCTGAACAAACGCGCAAAAACGCGATGCGGTCTCGATGCAGAGGATCCATATTAGCCTGGATTTTAAACACAAAGCCCGAGAAATCAGGCTCTTCAGGCTCAACCGTTCGGCGATCAGTTTCACGGGATAATGGCTTGGGAGCCCAATCTACAAAACCGTCCAGAACATGATCAACACCAAAGTTCCCCAGAGCAGTACCGAAGAATACCGGCGTTAACTGTCCCGCCAAAAATTCCTCAAGATCAAATTCATTGGCTGCAGCACTGAGTAACTCAATCTCATCTCTCAGCTGATCAGCATACTCACCAAGGCGCTCATCCAACTCAGGGTTATCCAATCCTTTGACAACATCTTTTTCCTGGATGATATCTCCCTGTCCGGTCTTGTAAAAAATCACTTCATCTCGAAGCAGGTGATAAACGCCCTTGAACTGCTTGCCCATCCCAATTGGCCAGGTAATCGGGACACAGGCAATCTTTAATATATCTTCGACCTCATCCATTAACTCTATGGGGTCACGAATATCCCGATCCAGCTTGTTCATAAAGGTCAATATGGGCGTTTCCCTCAAACGGGTAACATCCATCAATTTAATGGTACGATCCTCAACCCCTTTTGCACTGTCAATCACCATCAAACAGGAGTCGACTGCAGTCAGGGTTCGATAAGTGTCTTCAGAGAAATCTTCGTGCCCCGGCGTATCCAGCAGATTGATCAGACTTTCTCGAAACGGAAATTGCATCACCGACGTCGTAACCGAGATTCCACGCTCTTTTTCCATCTCCATCCAGTCGGACTTAGCATGTTGCCCTGACTTTTTACCTTTAACAGTACCCGCCTTCTGCAGGGCCTTCCCGTGCAACAATAGCTTTTCTGTAATCGTCGTTTTACCCGCATCGGGGTGCGAGATAATTGCAAAGGTGCGTCGAGAATTAATTTCCTCAGAAATCCCAGTCATGAACGGTACTCAAATTGCGTTAATTAAAACAGTGAAAAAGACAAACAAAAGCGGGCATAGTATAACCGGTTTCAATATGAAATACTCAGATCAGCCTGATACAACGCATTTTAGCCACTCCGACCATACCGATCCGAATCCAGTGTATTCAACCAATCCGGGCAGAAAACCAGCAGCCCCGTGATCACCATGCCGTTGATAACAGCCTCAGGCAGCATAATTAGCGGCAAGTACTTCAAATACAAATCGAACAGTTCTGCCACCGTAATAATCCCTGCAAATAATAGAAGCAACCAACAGACCAACGCCCCTGCTGCAGCGGAAAATGCGGCACCAAAAAAACCACAGATAAAAATATAAGAAAAGAAAAGTCTGAATCCAGCGAGCTTTTCCAAGCGAACGACCAGTAAGGTAATCAAAGAAGGAGCAATAACAAGACTCAATACGCCAAGCGCCAGGAGATTAAAGTTCCGCTCATGAATCGCAAAGTCCGCAACACAGACCATGCACCCCATGAGTACTGCAAAAGGCCACCCCAAAAGCAACGTCAACGCGGTCACGCCGAGAAAATGAATCGACATTCCCGGCACAAAATAAGCTTTCATCTGCCACAAAATTAATAGCGCTACCCCACCCCCGAGGAAACTGTGTTGTAAATCAGGATCGCGAGTTAAACGCAACCAATCTGCAGAACCTAAAGCCACTGCAACACAAATCAAAGCAGTACAAACAGTAATCCACAAAGCGCCATTTTGGAGTATGAAGCCATGGGCCTCCATGATTAACCAACCTTACTCGACAAGAGACTTTGCCATAATTATGGCATGCTCACGGCCCTGCGCGGCAGGATAGTAATTTTTTCTTAAACCAACCTCATTGAAGCCCGCGCACGAATATATCTCGATAGCCCTAACGTTCGACTCACGAACCTCAAGAAAAAAAGTTTCCGCTCCCTGGTTTAGTGCGATGCCATTCATTTCAGTCAACATCTGATGTGCCAACCCCCTTTTTTGAAATTCAGGGGCAACACATAGATTTAAGAGATGGGCCTCACCAACAGCAACATACATTACGAAGTAGCCACACAATCGATTCGAATCCTGCGCTTGCAACATTAACTTGCAGTCGTAGCCCGAGGCAATACAGTTCCTGAAGTTACCCTCAGTCCAAGGATGAGAATAAGCAGAGCGCTCGGTTTTCAGCACTTCCGTTAAATGAGAGGGGATCATAGAAATATAATGGTACATGGATTTTACCAGAAGGGTTCTCAACTACGGGGACGGGATTGAATAAGTGCATGCAATTCCCTTTTTATTGCCGGAGCCTGGATGCAATCTCCCAGCGTAAACGACGCGACCTGAATCTTACAGGTTCTATCACCGGACTCATTACTAACCTCACCAGCGCCATGGCCCACTTCTACAAATAAATCATCAATAACTGGAACATTGTTCCCAGCCAGAAAAGAAGACAGAGAGCCCCCCAAGACAAAAATATACCGAACTTCTCCTCCGAGAAACTGAGAGCAGAGCTGCCTAAATATTTTTCTCGCAACAGCGTCATCCTGATCCGGAAGTGCCAGGTTATTGAAAGGAGGCCATCCCCATTGGTGATGCTCCACCGAACACTGTAATTTATCTGGCCAGACAAAAGCTTGCACTACATTGAGTATGAGTTTTCGAGCAACCTCCTCCAGGTGTGCCGGAACTGCCTCTGAAATTATACCGACGTTATCAACCCTGAATAGATCTACCTCTATCGATAGAGAACGGGCCTCACCTTCGGAGGGTGAAGCATCAGGCACAGGTTTCGACAGAACGGTTTTAACACTCTCAACAACACGGTCAGCCCCCTCATTATTGGAAGCCAGCAAGGATAGAGCACTACTACTCGCAGGTGTATCTTTAGCGGACACAGAAGAGCTTGACTCAGACTCCTGCCCCTGCGGATTGACCGCTTGCAAGGCAACACGAGCCGATGCATTGCTTTTGGGACCCCGAATCGGATGAGCGGAATCATTATCGGTTTTAGCTTTCGTATGGCCTTTAATCGGCAAACGTTCACTTTCATTGAAATCCAACGATGAAAATGATTTCGCACCTGCGAGTGGGGTACGAGCATACCATGCAGACACGCCCATCTGCTTTAGGTAATATTGACGCTCCGACTCTTTTAACCCAGCCCCCAATGACAAGACAACACCTCACCTCAATTTATTAGATGCTAAACATCCCCTTGAGGATGCTGCCGATTTGAATCGCTTGTCATTAGGTTTAGTGCGCTGATATATGCTTTAGCAGAGGCAATGACGATATCTGTATCCGCCCCCATGCCATTTACAATTCTTGTATCTTTCTCAAGACGCACCGTAACCTCTCCCTGAGAATCTGTACCACTGGTGATACTGTTCACAGAGTACAGCTGCAGCGCAGCACCGGAATTCACCACAGACTCAATAGCTTTGTAAGTCGCATCGACAGGGCCACTTCCCTTTGCAGTAGCTTTCACTTCATTGCCATCCACCATCAACGTAACAACGGCTTCTGGTGTAACTCCCGTTTCTGAAGTTACTTGCATACAGACCAAACGATAATGCTCCTCGTCGGCTTGAGAGCGAGACTCACTTACCAGTGCCTGCAAATCTTCATCAAATATCTCATGCTTTTTATCAGCAAGATCCTTGAAACGAGTAAAAGCCTCATTAAGCTCGGTTTCCGTATCAAAAGTAATACCTAAATCCTGTAACCGCGTTTTAAACGCATTTCGGCCCGAGTGTTTACCTAACACCAAACTATTGTTATGCCAGCCAACATCCTGAGCCAACATAATTTCATAGGTTTCACGCTTTTTCAGAATGCCATCCTGATGAATACCAGACTCATGAGCAAACGCATTTGCTCCCACAATAGCTTTATTCGGTTGCACAGGAAACCCGGTAATAGTGGAAACAAGCCTTGAAGCCGGTACGATTTGCGTCGTATCCAGCTGAGTATTGACATTGAACAGATCCTGGCGGGTTTTTACTGCCATAACGACCTCTTCCAATGAAGCATTACCAGCACGCTCCCCCAGACCGTTAATCGTGCATTCAATCTGGCGAGCCCCGTTTAATACGGCCTCGAGAGAGTTGCCTACGGCAAGCCCTAAGTCATTGTGACAATGAACAGAGAATATCGCTTTATCAGCATTCGGAATATTTTTAATAAGATCGTTGATGAGAATGCCAAACTGACGCGGTATTGCATAACCTACGGTATCGGGAATATTGATTGTTGTCGCCCCAGCATCAATCGCAGCCTCAATAATCCGGCACAAAAAGTCCAGTTCAGATCGACCGGCATCTTCACAGGAGAACTCTACATCATCAGTGTAATTTCGAGCGCGCTTTACCGCTTTAACAGCCTGCTCGACCACATCATCTGGCTGCATTTGCAGCTTGTATTGCATATGGATGGGCGAAGTTGCGATAAAAGTATGAATTCTCGATGCATTTGCATTTTTAAGGGCTTCAGCTGCGCGATCAATATCCTTATCCAACGCTCGCGCCAAGCTACAGATTCTGGAATCTTTTATGCTTTCGGCGATTGCTTTCACCGACTCAAAATCCCCCTGGCTAGCAATCGCAAAACCGGCCTCGATCACATCAACCTTCATTTTTTCAAGTGTTTTAGCGATTCGTAATTTCTCAGCTTTGGTCATAGATGCGCCTGGACTTTGCTCACCATCGCGCAGCGTTGTGTCAAATATCACCAAATGATCAGATACAGACATTACAATTCTCCAAATAAAACACGTTTAAGGGGCGATACGGTTCATGATCGATATAGCTCAAGACCTATCTCAATAATAGTAACAGCCATCCATTAAAAACAAACGCTGCACTCCAATTATAAACACCACTAGTGAACAAGCGGCTTCACACAGATGCCGTCCTGTAAACAGGTGCTGTACTATATCGACATAAAGATTCTTTGCCAAGCAGCACGAATGAATACAAATACGGCGCGTATTCGGCGGACACAAAAAAACCCCAGTGGTGTTTACCACTGGGGTTTTTAATTAGGAGCCTGACAATGACCTACTCTCACATGGGGAGACCCCACACTACCATTGGCGCTGGACGGTTTCACTACTGAGTTCGGTATGGGATCAGGTGGTTCACGTCCGCTATGATCGTCAGACAAAACAAGTTGATCGTATGCGTTCTGTCTTTAACTGTTCATGGCTGAACAAAGCGAGTAAATAAGATTCACAGTCATTTGATTTTGGGTCAAAACCGCTTGGGTGTTATATAGTCAAGCCACACGGGCAATTAGTACTGGTTAGCTCAACGCCTCACAACGCTTACACACCCAGCCTATCAACCTCATGGTCTTTAAGGGCCCTTCAGGAGGCTCAAGCCTCAGGGAGATCTTATCTTGGAGGGGGCTTCCCGCTTAGATGCTTTCAGCGGTTATCCCGTCCGAACATAGCTACCGGGCAATGCAATTGGCATCACAACCCGAACACCAGCGGTTCGTCCACTCCGGTCCTCTCGTACTAGGAGCAGCTCTCCTCAAATCTCCAACGTCCACGGCAGATAGGGACCGAACTGTCTCACGACGTTCTAAACCCAGCTCGCGTACCACTTTAAATGGCGAACAGCCATACCCTTGGGACCGGCTTCAGCCCCAGGATGTGATGAGCCGACATCGAGGTGCCAAACACCGCCGTCGATGTGAACTCTTGGGCGGTATCAGCCTGTTATCCCCGGAGTACCTTTTATCCGTTGAGCGATGGCCCTTCCATACAGAACCACCGGATCACTAAGACCTACTTTCGTACCTGCTCGACGTGTCTGTCTCGCAGTTAAGCGCGCTTATGCCTTTACACTAACCGTACGATGTCCGACCGTACTTAGCGCACCTTCGTGCTCCTCCGTTACGCTTTGGGAGGAGACCGCCCCAGTCAAACTACCCACCACACAGTGTCCTCGATCCCGTTTCGGGACCTGAGTTAGAACCTCAACAGTACCAGGCTGGTATTTCAAGGTTGGCTCCACTCGAACTGGCGTCCGAGTTTCAAAGCCTCCCAGCTATCCTACACAAGTAATGTCAAAGTTCACTGTGAAGCTGTAGTAAAGGTTCACGGGGTCTTTCCGTCTAGCCGCGGATACACAGCATCTTCACTGCGATTTCAATTTCACTGAGTCTCGGGTGGAGACAGCGTGGCCATCGTTACGCCATTCGTGCAGGTCGGAACTTACCCGACAAGGAATTTCGCTACCTTAGGACCGTTATAGTTACGGCCGCCGTTTACCGGGGCTTCGATCAAGAGCTTCGCCGAAGCTAACCCCATCAATTAACCTTCCGGCACCGGGCAGGCGTCACACCCTATACGTCCACTTTCGTGTTTGCAGAGTGCTGTGTTTTTAATAAACAGTCGCAGCCACCTGGTATCTTCGACCGGCTGGGGCTTACGGAGTAAATCCTTCACCCTGGCCGGCGTGCCTTCTCCCGAAGTTACGGCACTATTTTGCCTAGTTCCTTCACCCGAGTTCTCTCAAACGCCTTAGTATTCTCTACCTGACCACCTGTGTCGGTTTGGGGTACGGTCCCGTGATATCTGAAGCTTAGAGGCTTTTCTTGGAAGCTTGGCATCGACCACTTCACTGAACAAGTTCAGCTTCGTCGTCAGTTCTCGGCATTAAGGACCCGGATTTGCCTAAGTCCTCTGCCTACCACCTTAAACGCGGACAACCATCGCCGCGCTGGCCTAGCCTTCTCCGTCCCCCCATCGCAATATCACGAGGTACAGGAATTTTAACCTGTTTCCCATCGACTACGCTTTTCAGCCTCGCCTTAGGGGCCGACTCACCCTGCGCCGATTACCGTTGCGCAGGAAACCTTGGTCTTCCGGCGAGGGGGTTTTTCACCCCCTTTGTCGTTACTCATGTCAGCATTCGCACTTCTGATACCTCCAGCCAACTTCTCAATTGACCTTCAACGGCGTACAGAACGCTCCCCTACCATCTTCGAAAAGATCCGCAGCTTCGGTGGCATGTTTGAGCCCCGTTACATCTTCCGCGCAGGCCGACTCGACTAGTGAGCTATTACGCTTTCCTTAAAGGGTGGCTGCTTCTAAGCCAACCTCCTAGCTGTCTGTGCCTTCCCACATCGTTTCCCACTTAACATACACTTTGGGACCTTAGCTGGCGGTCTGGGTTGTTTCCCTTTCCACGACGGACGTTAGCACCCGCCGTGTGTCTCCCATGATTGCACTTTCCGGTATTCGGAGTTTGCATGGGGTTGGTAAGTCGGGATGACCCCCTAGCCCAAACAGTGCTCTACCCCCGGAAGTGATACATGAGGCACTACCTAAATAGTTTTCGGGGAGAACCAGCTATCTCCGAGTTTGATTAGCCTTTCACTCCTATCCACAAGTCATCCCCTACCTTTTCAACGGGAGTGGGTTCGGTCCTCCAGTTGATGTTACTCAACCTTCAACCTGCCCATGGATAGATCACTCGGTTTCGGGTCTATTCCTAGCAACTTGACGCCCATTTCAGACTCGGTTTCCCTACGGCTCCCCTAAACGGTTAACCTTGCTACTAAAAATAAGTCGCTGACCCATTATACAAAAGGTACGCAGTCACAGAACAAGTCTGCTCCCACTGCTTGTACGCATACGGTTTCAGGGTCTATTTCACTCCCCTCACAGGGGTTCTTTTCGCCTTTCCCTCACGGTACTGGTTCACTATCGGTCAGTCAGGAGTATTTAGCCTTGGAGGATGGTCCCCCCATGTTCAGACAGGATAACACGTGTCCCGTCCTACTCAATTTCACGCCAATAGAATTTCGAATACGGGGCTATCACCCTCTATGGCCGGCCTTTCCAAGCCGTTCTTCTATTCGTCATGACGCTTTTGGGCTAATCCCCGTTCGCTCGCCGCTACTGAGGGAATCTCGGTTGATTTCTTTTCCTGCGGGTACTTAGATGTTTCAGTTCTCCGCGTTCGCCTCTCTTTTCCTATGTATTCAGAA